>NZ_JBBWFK010000004.1:0-379555 GCF_052353105.1 Vibrio sp. YIC-376 | reverse complement strand
AGCATCCATTTTGAATTCAGCAGAAAATGTACGTCGTTGTCGTTTTGTCATGGAACACCTCATTTATGGTGGAGACTTTACCACCTAATTTGGTGTCCGGGATCATTAAACCACTACATAGGGATATTTCCATATCGAGTATGCATCTCAACTAACCAGAGTTGGGTAACTAATAGTAGTTAAGACGGATGTACAATGTGGGATAGGGTGGACCAAAACGCAACACCCCCTCTCCCACATCTATATATTGGCATCGGAAACTTACCTGATTTTTGAATTCAGAAACTTTCCCTAATGTTGTTTACCACGCTAATCAAAAAGCCTTGCAGCTAAAGCTTCAGCATCCAACTTCACGTACCTACTCAACACTCGGTGGTCCCGATGACCAGAAACCTTGGATACCAGAACACTGTCATGACCTGCTTCTATAAGCTTGGATAGTCTGTAATGCCTGAGTGAGTGCAAGACAAAATCATGTAGCCCTTCTTCGTCGGCGGCTTTTCGAAACTTTTTGCTGACGTATTCAGGTAATGCGCTAAAGACAGGGTATGTTGGCGCTCTGTCTGTGGTTAACTCCATCCTTTTACCCAGTATCGCCATTGCTGTAGTAGAAAGTGGTACCTTTCGGTCTTCGCCATTTTTCGTGTTCCATAACTGTATGTATCGATGCTCAAGGTACACATCACACCTTCGCAGTTTCAGAACTTCATTCCTTCGACAAGCTGTTTCGCTCAACAGCATACAAATGTCGCGTAACTCTTCTGAGGGTAATCTGGCGACTACTGCCTGAACTTGTTCATGGGTTGGAATGAATTGGCGGACGCCGTAATCTTTTGGTAACCGTATCTGTTTAAAAATATCTGGGATTTGTAAGCCGATATCCCGACGAAGCCAATTGAGCATCGCTTGCAGAGCTGCGGCATCCTTGCGAACAGTACCTGGCTTAACACTAGATAGACGATGAGTGATGAAAGAGTTGATGTTATCCCTAGCATGAGGGCTTGTGGTGAGATCTTTGATTAAATAAGAAGAAAAGTAGCGACTGATTCGCTCTAATCGGTACTTTAACGTTCCAATGTAAGTTTTATGGTATTGCGCACGAATTTGAACGTAGCTGTCTATACAAGACGGAATTGGGGTGTTTAAATTAAGGTTTTGTGGTGGTTTTTTTGTGAGATTGTTCACTAAATACATGGCACAGTCCTAACGGTTTTGGATAGGAAGACTGTGCTGAGGGGAGGAATGGCACGCCCTATAGGATTCGAACCTATGACCACATCCTTAGAAGGGACGTGCTCTATCCAGCTGAGCTAAGGGCGCGCTACAGGGAAAGGATTATACGAGTTAAAATGGGTAAATCAACGGCTTTTAGTAACATTCTGATCTGAATGCCTAAAAAAAGGACACTAAAGCATTAGATGCTCAAAAACACTTCAGGGCAAACGTTTGCGTATGGATGTTAAAAAGAAATTCTGCGACAATGCGCGGCAGATTTATTTGCCTTCTTAATTTATAAAGGAAAGTCATGACTGCTCAAAATATAGATGGGACTCTCATTTCCCAAACGGTTCGTTCTGAAGTTGCAGCACGTGTAAAAGCTCGCGTTGAAGCTGGATTACGTGCACCTGGTCTAGCAGTTGTTCTCGTTGGGGAAGACCCTGCTTCTCAGGTTTATGTTGGCAGTAAGCGCCGCGCTTGTGAAGAAGTGGGTTTTGTTTCCAAGTCTTTTGACCTTCCTGCATCAACAACAGAAGAAGAGTTGCTAGCACTTGTCGATCAATTAAATAATGACAATGAAATTGACGGCATTTTGGTTCAGCTTCCTCTTCCTGCTGGTATTGATAGCACACACGTTCTCGAGCGTATCGACCCTGAAAAAGATGTTGATGGTTTCCACCCTTACAATGTTGGTCGTCTTGCTCAGCGTATCCCTAAACTTCGCTCTTGTACGCCAAAAGGCATCATTACTCTCCTTGATCGCTACAACATCGCACTGCGTGGTAAACACGCTGTAGTTGTAGGTGCCTCAAACATCGTTGGCCGTCCGATGACGCTTGAGTTACTGCTGGCGGGTTGTACCACCACGACTTGTCACCGCTTCACTAAAGACTTAGAGAGCTACGTTCGTCAAGCGGACATCGTTATCGTCGCAGTAGGTAAACCAAACTTCATTCCTGGAGAATGGATCAAGAAAGGCGCAGTGGTTGTCGATGTAGGTATCAACCGTCTTGACTCCGGCAAACTGGTTGGTGACGTGGAATACGATAAAGCACGTGAAAGCGCGAGCTTCATTACTCCAGTACCTGGAGGCGTTGGCCCAATGACTGTAGCTAGCCTGATTGAAAATACGATGCTGGCTTGTGAACAGTTCCATACTGACAAGTAATTAACGGCTTTTAGATACGAAAAAGGCTCCTGAACAAGGAGCCTTTTTTCTATTTGAGCGAATGAAATATTCGTGTTTACAGACTTAAAATCACTCCTGCAATCGAAGCACTCATTAAGTTCGCCATGACACCGGCAATAATCGCGCGGAATCCATGTTTAGAAACAAAAGTACGCTTCTCTGGTACCAGAGAGCCTAAACCACCAATAAGCATTGCCATGCTTGAGATATTAGCAAAGCCACACAATGCAAACGTCACAATCGCTTGAGAGTGCGCACTTAATTGAGTTTTCACTTCCGTTAGTTGGATAAAAGCAACAAACTCGTTTACGACGATCTTATTACCAATCAGTGAACCTGCAGTATTCGCTTCTGCCCATGGCACACCAATCAGCCATGCAACAGGTGCAAACACGTAACCTAAGATTAATTCAAAGCTTAGTGGCGTTCCGATGACTTCACCAAACCAACCTAGGATGCCGTTTAGCAATGCGATCACACTAATAAACGCCAGTAAGGTACCACCTACCGCTACCGCAATACGTACACCAGCCATAGCACCATCAGCCAATGCTTCAACTACGTTCGTCGCGCGTGGTATCTCAACCTGATTAATGTCGAACTCTTCAGTTCGTTCTGTATCTTCCGGAATCAGAATTTTAGCCATCAACAACCCCGCTGGCGCAGACATAAATGCCGCCGCGATTAGGTAGTTCAGGTCAACGCCTAACGAGGCATAGCCTACCAACGTACCACCAGCAACTGAAGCCAAACCACCAGTCATGACCGCAAAGAACTGCGAATCCGTCATGTGTTTTAGGTAAGGTTTAACCATCAATGGTGCTTCAATCGTACCAACAAAGATATTCGCTGTGGCAGACAAAGACTCAGCACGGCCAATGCCTAACAGCTTTTGGATAGCGCCACCGATGAAGTTAATCATTTTTGGCATCACACCGATGTGGTAAAGACCGGCAATCAGAGAAGAGAAGAAAATGATGATACCGAGAACATTGATCGCAAAGGTGAAGCCCCCTGTCGCCAAATTACCGAATAAAAATGCGATACCTTCCTGACCATAGTTGATCAAGCTAGATACAACACTGCTCACTGAATTTAGGGCATCTCGTCCCGCTGGCACATATAAAACCAATACTGCAAACAACACTTGCAGGGCAAAAGCAAACGACACAGTTCTTAGCTTTATATTTTTTCTATTTGTAGAAAGTAGCCATGCTACGAATAGTATGGCTACGATACCAATAATTGAGTTCATAAATGGGTCCGACAGAAGGGGGATAGGAAAGGGGTCGGATTGTATAGTGGACTCAAAATGCTGCAAGTTGAGGTTGTTAACAATGTGAAAACTTCAAACGCTCAACATTTAAGCACCAAGATAAGACATTGAATTACATAATGATAAACGTTTGCTTTTTATTATTATTTCTATATGGAAAATATGTTTATGAATTTAGAAAAAATTTTGTGACGAAAATCACCTTGTATAACTCATTAACCTCAAGATTTTTAGTTCAGAGAGGATGGCTTGGTATGCAGACGCGGCAACGATTTAAATCCCGCATCTTGAAGTCATTTAAGTATCATTACTTCGGAATTGAGATATAAGGCGCTAAACGCTGATCCCAATGACAAGGAGTGCCAATTTTCTGTTTGATGAAATGAATGACCGCAGAAATTTTCTTCGGCATATGCTGTCGGCTGGGGTATACCGCATAAAACGGCATCGACTGGCTGGCTTTCCAGTCTGGCAATAATTGAATCAGCTTACCCGTTCTGAACTCATCACCCAGTAAATAAGTCGCAAGATACGCGATCCCCCACCCTGCAATGGCGGCGTCACGCACGGCTTCTGCGAGATCTACTGAATAATTCCCGGTAACTTTAACATTCAACTCTTGCTGACCTTTTGTAAACGCCCATCCTGTGTAATCACGTTCCCAGCTTCTGTATATAAGGCAGTTATGCAAAGTCAAATCATTGGGTTCGGTTGGCTTATCATGATTAAGCAAGTAATCCGGTGATGCCGCCACAACAAACTGACAGTCTGTCAGTCGCTGTGCAATGTAACCTTCAGGCAAGTGTTCATTGTTGGTCACCCACAAATCCAGCCCTTCAGCCAACATATCGACTTTGTAATCAAACAAATGCACTTCGACTTGAAGTTGAGGATAAAGCTCTCGCAACTCCTGAATGGCAGGAATGATATGTAATGTGCCGAACGATTGAGATATGCCTAAACGAACTAACCCGGCTACTTCATCTCTCTGGCTTTCCATTTCCAATGTTGCGCTGTTGACCGCCTGAACCACCTGCTCACAATGATGATAAAATGTTTTTCCCGCTTCTGTCGCTGTAAAGCTTCGAGTCGTGCGCTGAACCAGTTTGATTCCAAGCGAATCCTCTAATTGGCTAAGCTGCTTGCTCACGTGAGACACGGATACGCCGAGACTTTTTGCAGCCGCAGTGAAGCTTTTGTGTTTGATCAATACTGAAAAGATCACCATTTGTGCGGCACGTTCAGATAACACGTATTACCTCGATTTAAATGTAGGAAAAACAAAGGGCTCCGAAGAGCCCCTACAACGTAATATCTAACTACAAATTAGTATATGATTCGGTCAGCTAAATGACTGACGGCAAGCGCGAAGTAGTAAGAGCGGTTCCACTTCATTAAGACATTGTAGTTATTGTAAACCAGATACGTACGACCATTTTCGTCGTCAGGCATAATCAACCAGGCTTTGATGTCCTCATCCAATTTAGGTAATGGGCTACCATCAAATTTCGTGATGCCTAATTTGCTCCACTCTTGGAGGTACTTACCTTTCTCTTCAGCACGACCTTCCAAGTTGTGGTCAATGCCTTTCGGGACTTTTACCTGACGCCCCCACGTGAACTTGTCATCCCATCCTGACTGGCTCAAATAGTTGGCTGTGGAAGCAAACACATCCGCTTTTGTATTCCAGATGTCTTTCTTACCATCACCATCACCATCTGCCGCAAAGCGCAGAAACGAGCTAGGCATAAACTGACACTGACCCATTGCGCCTGCCCATGAACCTTTGAAGTTCTCCAGTTCAATATGGCCTTGATCCAGAATTTGAAGTGCAGCCATAGTTTCTGCGCGGAAGAACTCTTCACGGCGACCTTCAAATGCCATAGTAGAAAGTGCATCTATCACACGAAAATTACCGGTAAATTTACCGAAATTACTTTCTACGCCCCACAGTGCAACAATAAAACGTGGCTGAACACCAAACGTATCACCAATGCGTTTAAGCGCTGTGTAGTGCTCTTTGTACAATTCTCTGGCTTGCTTAACCTTCCACTCAGGTACCGCGCGAGGGATATATTCATCCAGCGTCAGCTTTTTCTCAGGTTGGTTTCGGTCTGCGGTTACCGCTCGTGGTTTATATTCGACGTTAGCAAAAGCGGCTTTGATAACCGGCTCAGAGATACCTTGGCCGCGTGCTTCAGCGCGCAGTTTATCTAAGTATTCCTCAAAGCCTTCGCTGCTTGCAAAAGCTGAGGCACACATACCAACACTAAGCAGTGTAGCCAGTACTTTTTTCATATTGCCCTCCTTGAGCAAGGCAGAAACCTCAGCAAGATGCGAAATTATTTTCCGTCTTTTTGCTGAGCTTTTTGTTCTTTATATTTTTCTAATAGGTTTTCCGGTGGCGGCGGAAGTTGCAGGAAAAAGCCATCACTAAGTAATGACGCTTTCACTTTTTCGATATCCACCTGTGCCAACTTACGGCCGTCAAGTTTAATCGTCATGACAGCGATAGGCTTACCGAACATCTGCATCAAGGTGTCAGGAACCTGTGAAAAATCATCCTTTTTCGGAATATAGAGATAAGTACCTTCTTTTTTGGAGCTTTTATAAATAGAACAAAGCATGACACGCCTTTTATGCTGATTTAGCCGTTTTTAATACGGATTTAGTTAGAAACGTAAAATTGCCGCAAACTTAATAGCAAATTTGAGATTAATTCACCGAATTGCTTGTTAGAGAACTTGCTGCGCCAAAAGATGGAATATAACATGATAGACCTAGTTTAAGGCAACGCTCTTTCAACAGAGGCAAGAAGTCCACGATGACCCATTCACCAGACCTTAAAGGTAGCAGCTTTACTTTGTCAGTTTTACACCTTTCTGACAGCGAGATAGTAAAAACTATCGAGTTTTTGCAAGAAAAAGTGTCTCAGGCACCTTCTTTCTTCGCATCCGCACCTTTGGTTATCAATATAGCTAAAGTCGAAGGCGACATTGATTTCCCTGCGCTCAAAAAAGGTATCGCTGATGCTGGATTTATTCCGGTCGGTGTAACGGGTTCTAAAGATAAACGTGTTCAAAACCTTGCGTCCGAAGCTGGCTTCGCCATCATGTCTGCAAGCAAATCTCCAAGCCAGGCACCTGCCAAAATGGCTCCGACTAAATTCATTCGTACACCAGTCCGATCTGGACAGCAAATCTACGCAAAAGATGGTGATTTAGTCGTGCTAGCACATGTCAGCGCGGGAGCAGAAGTTATCGCAGATGGCTCCATACATATTCACGGAACTTTGCGCGGGCGCGCAATAGCAGGCGCAAGTGGACAACATGAGGCCCGGATTATTTGCCACGATTTACAAGCAGAACTAGTATCTATTGCTGGAGATTACTGGTTAAGCGATCAAATTGAGAGTGAGTATTGGCAAAAGAAGGTCATGATCAGTAAAGCCGAAGAATCATTACTTCTTGAGACACTCACAATATAGTCTAAAAAGGAAAACAAATGGCACGCATTATTGTAGTAACGTCTGGTAAAGGTGGCGTCGGTAAGACCACTTCAAGCGCAGCCATCGCCTCTGGCTTGGCTCTAAAAGGAAATAAAACCGCAGTCATCGATTTCGATATCGGTTTGCGTAACCTCGATCTTATTATGGGTTGTGAGCGCCGTGTAGTGTATGACTTTGTGAACGTCATTAACGGTGAAGCGACATTAAACCAAGCGATGATCAAAGATAAACGCACGGACAACTTATTCATTCTTCCTGCATCGCAGACACGTGATAAAGACGCACTGACCAAAGATGGTGTACAGCGTGTACTCACCGAACTGGATGAGATGGGTTTTGACTTCATCATCTGTGACTCACCAGCAGGTATCGAGCAAGGCGCTCTGATGGCGTTGTACTACGCTGACGAAGCAATCGTGACAACTAACCCTGAAGTATCTTCAGTACGAGACTCAGACCGTATTCTGGGTATTCTGGACTCGAAATCGCTACGCGCGGAACAAGGCCTGGAGCCAGTGAAGCAGCACCTTCTGCTGACTCGTTACAACCCGATGCGCGTAAACCAAGGTGAGATGCTGAGTGTAGAAGACGTTGAAGAAATTCTTCATATTCCATTGCTGGGTGTGATTCCTGAAAGCCAAGCGGTACTGATCGAATAAAGGTGTACCTGTGACGTTTGATGAAAACACCGATGCGGGTATGGCTTACTCTGACACCGTTGATCGCTTACTGGGCAATCAAGTGAATTTTCGTTTCCTTACTGAGGAGAAGAAAGGACTACTTAAACGACTGTTCGGAGGCTAGACATGTCACTATTAGAATTTTTCCGCCCTCAGAAAAAAACGTCTGCAAGCCTGGCTAAAGAACGCTTACAGATCATTGTGGCAGAACGCCGTAGCCAAAGTGATCCAGCACCTTCTTACCTTCCTCAGTTAAAAGAGGATATTCTGAAAGTGATAGGTAAGTACGTGGATATTGACCCGAATATGGTTGATTTGACCTTTGAGCACAAAGGTGACGATATTTCAGTACTTGAGCTCAACGTGAAGCTGCCAGACGAAGAGAAGTAATTTGCTAATCGGTGTTTGTGAAGTGAGCTCGAGTCTCTCGAGCTTGATAACAAGCACTCGTATTCTCAGTTTCATCGCGTGCGGTTAGTAGATTCCTGAACTCGCTTAAATTCGTCGGAGTGACAGGTTAAAGGCGTGTACGTGCCATAAAAAAGGTTGGCTATATAGCCAACCTTATTCTGCTTGTCGCTTAGTTTTATTTAAGCGCCTTATTCATCTTTTCGCCGATAAGCTCAAGACGCCAGCCTCGCATAACGTCAGGCAGTCTCGCAGGATCACGCTCCTTCTTCCATACCCAACTGATGAGTTGGTTGATCTGCTTCTTAGAAGCAAGAAACTCAGTTGCCAGACCCGATTTCTGGGAAGCACTTTTGACAATATCTTTCATATTCTTGAAGATCTGCTTATAGCCCGGGTAATCCATAAGACGATCTATTTTCGCTGGATACTCATCAGCAGGTGTCTGCTTCGCTTTTTTAACAATATCTGCGATCTTCGCGCCGTGACGGTTGATAGCTCGGATATCAATGCCTTCTGCTTCCATTTTCTTAAAGCCAGTTAAGCCAAGACGAGCAACCGTCAATAAGTCACCTTCTTTGAAGATGAAATTCAATGCAAGGTCACGTTTGATTGCCTGACGGTAACGCCACGTCGCTAGCGGTTTTAAGATCGCCAGCTCAGACGGTTTTAACTGCCAGGCACCTTTGATATCAAGATATGCATTTTCTTCATTAACTTCGCGAATACGCTTTGACACCAGCAAATCGCTCTCTTGCTGCACAGCGCTCCACCAACCTGCTTCGATCACTTTGTCGAGCAGAATTTCATAAAGCGGAAGCAGGTAGTGAACGTCAGCCGCTGCGTAATCGAGCTGCTTTTGCGTCAATGGTCGAGCCATCCAGTCTGTACGTGACTCACTCTTATCGAGCTCAACACCAAGATATTCTTCAACGAGTGTAGCAAAACCCGTTGATAGTCCATGCCCAAGAAACGCTGCCATAAGTTGAGTATCGACCATCGGAAATGGCGTACAGCCAAAGGCATTTTGAAATACTTCCAGATCTTCACCGCAAGCATGTAAAACTTTTAGTACCGAAGTGTCTTTCAGCAGTTCAACAAATGGGGACATGTCCGTCAGCTCAGTCGGATCGATAAGCGAAAGGTTTTTGCCGTCGAAAAGCTGAATCAAACCTAGCTGCGGGTAGAAAGTCCTGATACGTACAAATTCTGTATCCAGCATAACGACATCTGCATCTCTGGCTTGAGCACAAATTTCTTCTAGGTCTTTGTTTTTAAAAATAATATTATAATTCACATGCTTCTCGCTATAAAAAATGCCAGCAAAACGCTGGCATTCTATCATTTTTTAATTACGGCGACTCAACGAATTCGACTTATGAGCCCTTCTTCGCGAGTTCGGCATCATTCTCTTCCCGAAGAACACGACGCAGAATCTTACCAACGTTCGACTTTGGTAATTCATCACGGAATTCAACCAGTTTTGGCACCTTGTACCCTGTTAGGTGCTCACGACAATGCGCAATGACTTCGTCTTTTGTTAAACTCGGATCACGTTTAACGACATAAACTTTCACCAGTTCGCCAGAGGCATCGTTAGGCTGACCAATCGCGGCGACTTCCAGAACTTTACCATGAAGTGCAACGACATCCTCAATTTCATTCGGGTAAACGTTAAAACCAGAAACCAGGATCATGTCTTTCTTACGATCAACAATATGCAGGAAACCTTCATCGTCGAATTTAACAATATCACCCGTCGACAACCAGCCATCTTCGTTTATCGTGTCTCTGGTTGCCTCAGGACGCTGCCAGTAACCTTGCATAACCTGCGGACCACGAACTTGAAGCTCACCGGTTTCCGTGTTTGGCAGAACGTTACCTTCTTCATCCACAATACGAACTTCTGTTGATGGTACAGGTAGACCAATCGATCCATTGTATTCGACAAGATCATGTGGATACGCAGCCACCAAAGGAGAACACTCGGTCAGACCATAGCCTTCTAACAGATAGCAGCCGGTCGTCTTCAACCATTGCTCTGCTACTGAACGTTGAACTGCCATACCGCCGCCTACCGATAGGCGCAGGTTGCTAAAATCTAGCTCATGGAAGTCTTCGTTGTTAACCAGTGCGTTAAACAGCGTATTTACACCGGTAATGGCAGTAAACGGGTGTTTTTGCAGCTCTTTAACGAAGCCCGGAATATCACGAGGGTTAGTAATCAGCAGGTTACGGCCACCCATTTCAATAAACAGCAAGCAGTTCACTGTTAATGCAAATACGTGATAAAGAGGCAATGCAGTAACAACCAGCTCTCTACCCGCCGTCAAAACCGGACCGTACGCCCCTTTTGCCTGTAGTACGTTTGCAATCATGTTGCTATGCGTCAGAATCGCGCCTTTGGCAACACCAGTGGTACCACCGGTATATTGTAGAAACGCAATGTCATCGCCAGACATAAAAGGTTTCACATACTGAAGACGACGACCTTTATGCAGCGCCTTACGCATCGAAATTGCCCCAGGCAAACTATACTTGGGAACCATACCTTTAACGTATTTCACGACAAAATCGACAATTGTGCCTTTCGCTCGAGGCAACATCTGACCCAGACTAGTCAACACAACGTGCTTCACAGACGTATTGGCGACGATTTGCTCTAACGTATTGGCAAAGTTAGAAACAATAACAATCGCCTTAGCACCTGAGTCATTCAACTGGTGTTCAAGTTCACGAGGAGTGTATAGCGGATTAACGTTTACGGCGATACAACCAGCACGCAAAACACCAAACAGTGCAACCGGATATTGCAGCAAGTTTGGCATCATAAGAGCAACTCGGTCACCCTTTTTCAGCTTTAACTCATTCTGTAGATAAGCAGCAAACGCGCGACTACGCTCTTCCAACTTTCGGAAGGTCATAACCGAGCCCATATTCATAAATGCCGGCTGGTCTGCATACTTTTGTACAGACTGTTCGAACATGTCTACCAAAGACTCGTACTGCTCCGGATTAATGGTTTCAGGTACGTCGCTTGGATAACGTGAAAGCCATGGTTTATCCACGATATTACTCCTCGTTCATCGCTGTCTTACGATAACAGCCTTTTTATTTTTGATGGCTATTACAGCACAGCGAACGTGCTTGAGCACGAAACTCCCAAACACTTGTTTAAATTTTGTTAACTACACCAAGAATTGCGCTCGCAACTTCGAGTATTTGCTCTAAATGACAGTGATGACCTCCTGAAACAGAAACCATTTGTGGTGGATTCTGTCCCCAATCTACTTGGCTGGAAGGTAAACTCTGAAATCCTTGGTCGCCTAATACGATGAGATGTGGGCAACGTATTTGGCTGGTGATCGCATTCGCTTGCTCTTGTGCCATACGGAAAAGCGAAGCGCACTTTAGCTTGGTATCGTGTCGCCAATACCATAAGTTTTCGCGCTGCACGGTCCCCCGCTCGACAATGGGCAGAAGCTGCTCTGCGGTCAATTGGTTGGCTTGCATGCGTAATTTTAAAGCGAGATCAAAAGAAGCAATGGAACGTTCAGGCTTGTTTCGTAGTCGCTGACGACTCAAAATGCCATCACGAAGGCGCGGCAAACTATTTGAAGGAGCCTCAGTAAGAGGACCTGCACCTTCGATTTGCACTAATGCTTCGACCTGCTCAGGAAACGCGGCACTATAGCAACTTGAGACCAAAGCACCAAGCGAATGCCCTACTAACATGAGTCTGTTTGGTGATAATTCATCCAACAAATGATGTAAGTCGGCAATATAGTCGTGGAAGGGATAGTAATTATCGGAAGATTTGTGGCTAGACAAACCATGTCCAAAGTGATCGACGGCCAACAGATGCAGGGCAGGGTTAAGCTGATGTGTCTGTTCCATCAAAGCTTTAAAACTGCCAGCGTTGTCTAACCATCCATGAAGAAAAACGACTGACAAGTCAGCCGTTTTTTCATTACCTATTTCGAGGGCTGCCATTGTACCGGCAGTAAGTTCAAATCGACGCTCATGCATAACAGATTATTTGACTTGTTTGATTATTTTGCCATCTTGCGGGAAATCATGGCGCTCCATACGGCAGTTAATTGAATAGCACGGGTAGAGGAAAAGTGGTGTGTCGTACGTTCGTACTCGCTCTTCAATCACCCATAAGCGGTAGCCCTGACCTTTAATCAAAGGGAAGACGTACTCACGCTCGCCGATTTTTCCTTGTTCTTCACCTGCGCTTTGGCCGACAACCGTCACTAAACGTCCCTGACTAAATGCGACAGGCTCTAAGTAACCATCGAAGTAAACCGCAAAGCGACCTGTTGGTTCTTCATTAATATCTGGTTTACCAGACTGGCTGATGGGTAAATTAACGATCTCAATTCGCGTTTTGTCTTTGAAGTTATCGACCTTAGCAATGATGCCGCCTAAACGAACATCATTACTTACTCGCCCTTCAGACTCAGCAAACGTTTTATAGTCTGTGAGAACTTGTTCCGTTGTTGCGTTCAATTCTTCAGGAAGAGAACTGCACGCCGACAGTCCAAACACAACCAATAAAACC
Source organism: Vibrio sp. YIC-376 (assembly GCF_052353105.1). NCBI lineage: Bacteria > Pseudomonadati > Pseudomonadota > Gammaproteobacteria > Vibrionales > Vibrionaceae > Vibrio > Vibrio sp. YIC-376. The sequence continues at coordinate 366,709 of NZ_JBBWFK010000004.1, read as the reverse complement.
AGAAAAATGTGTCGAGAATTTGTCATAACCCACCATTTAACCCTATTTATCGCGAACGAATGATCTCCGTTCATTACACATAGATATCGACACCAAGCAATTGAGCTAGTTCCTCTTTTTTGGCTCGATTCATGACATCCATATACTGTTCCATCGCTTTTCGCGCATTTCCTTCTGGGAGATCATATTGCACTTGAGCGCGGTGAATCTGGGATTCATCCACTTGCTTTATGGAATGCGCGACAGCATTAGCAACTTTAGAGGGCTGCTCTATTGGTTGCTTAGTCCGAGCTTTTTTTACCTGACTCTTTTTACTGACTTTATCCGTGCGATTTGCACTTGTTATAAAAGAGGGAGGTAAACCATTAATCGACGCCATAACGCTCCATAAAAAGGCAGGGCAATTGCCCTGCACTTATATCAATGATTGGTAGTCGTTGTGATAGTGGGTGAAGCTGTTACTCGCGACCCGGAAGTTTCTTCCATGTCACGTTATCACGCAGATAGACAGGGCTGGACTCTTCAACAGGAACCGTATTGCCTTTCTCAAGTTCTTGCTTAGCCAGAATCACGATGTCTTGTGAGTCAGGGTACAGTACTTCACTTACAGTGACACTGAAAGGCAGGCCAGCGAGTTCAGTCTGATAAGCATCCCAACCCGTACCAGCGGTTGTCCATGTTACATCGTCAGCTTTCGCTTCTTCGACCAAGTTTGCAGGCGGAATCACACACTCTTCATCCACACCAGCCCATTCACCATTTTCTTGGCGAGTATAACGTGCCCAATACACTTCACTCATGCGAGCATCAATTGCGACCGCTACGTCGGTTGCACCGTGAAGACGGTAACTTGCTTGTGCCATCGCCGCTAATGTCGAAACACCAATCATTGGCAGGTCTGCACCAAACGCTAAACCTTGAGCAATACCGATACCAATACGAACACCAGTGAAACTGCCCGGACCACGACCAAACGCCAAAGCGTCCAAGTCTTGTAGAGTAAGACCCGCTTCTTTCAACACTTCATCAACCATAGGTAAGACTTTTTTCGTATGGTCACGAGGTGCAACTTCACTGCGTGAAATCACTTGATCATTAACCAGTAGTGCAACTGAACAGTTTTCAGTTGATGTATCGATGGCAAGAATTTTTGCGCTCATTTAACTCTCTACAACTCTATTTGATTTGATTATGCCACAACACAGGTCTGTGGCTGATTATCCTGCTTTAAGGAAAGCTTTGATTCGTTCTAAATCCCGTGTTCTTGGGATCGGCGGTAAGCTGCCTAAAAAGGTGCCGCCATAGTCACGGGTTACCAGGCGATTGTCACAAATGATCAATGCACCATGATCTTTCTGATCTCGAATCAAGCGACCGACCCCCTGCTTTAAAGTAATCACCGCATCTGGGATTTGCACTTCTGCAAAAGGCTCACCACCACGTAATCGACAATCTTCGATTCGGGCTTTGAGTAGCGGATCATCAGGGGCGGTAAACGGCAATTTGTCGATGATAACACAGCTCAGCGCATCACCTCTAACATCGATCCCTTCCCAAAATGCGCCCGTTGCCACCAACAACGCATTACCCAGCTCCATAAACTCTGCCAGAGTCTTTTGTTTACTCATTTCACCTTGCATGAGAACAGGTAAATCCAGTACTTCTCTGAACTTTTCACCCAGCTCTCTCATCATGCTGTGCGAGGTACACAGGAAGAAACAGCGTCCTTGGTTCTCTTCAATGACTGGCGCTAACATGTGTACCAATTTATCTGCCAACCCCGGACTATTGGGCTCTGGTAAATAACGAGGAACACACAAGCGCGCTTGCTTTTCGTAATCAAACGGTGATGGCAAGGAGAACTGCTGTTTTGGTTTCAGACCCAGACGGTCAGTAAAATGCTTGAAGTCTCCCGATACCGCCAAGGTTGCGGAGGTGAATATCCACGCCCCCTGCTTGATTTCAATTTGCTCATGAAACTTATCGGCGACGGAAAGCGGTGTAATGTGTAAAGCAAAATGACGTGGAGAGGTGTCATACCAATAAGAGTATCCGGTAATATCCACATCACACACGCGATCAACCCGACCTTTGATCAAATTGGCACGTTCAAACGCCACATCCAGTAGTTGGCTGCGACCCAAAGCCAGTTTGAGAACATCAATTGCCAGTTCCAGACTGTCGGTTAGCCGAACTAATTCACGTTTTATCGATTCCGACTGCAAAGCCTCTCGCCAGTTGCCACGATAACCCGGTTCGCCGAGGACAATACGCATATCCATCGCACTTTGCAGTAACTTATCGCCGACCTTTTGCAACTGACGCATATCTTTTGCTTCAGTACGGTAAGCAATTTCGATGTCTTTGGCGAGATCATGAATTTGACGACTCGATACCGTCTGACCAAAGTACTCACTGGCAATGTCCGGCAACTGATGAGCCTCATCGAAAATAAATACATCTGCTTCTGGGATTAACTCACCAAAGCCAGTTTCTTTAATCGCAAGGTCAGCGAGGAACAAGTGATGGTTTACCACTACCACATCTGAATCCATGGCGCGTTTTCGCGCTTTCAAAACAAAGCAGTCAGTATAACTTGGGCACTCTTTCCCCAAACAATTGTCGTTGGTCGACGTTATCGTAGGAATGATCATGCTGTCTTCAGGCAAATCATCGCAGTCGCCCAAGTCGCCGGTTTTGGTCTCTGAGGACCAGGCTCTGACTTTCACGAGTTGAGTCAATAACGTTGGGTCGGCTTCGTTAGTATGGCTTTCTACCATTTGTCGACTCAGGCGATCCAGACACAAGTAGTTTGATCGCCCTTTTAATAACGCGACTTGACCATAAAAACCCAGAGCATTGACCATTAATGGCAGGTCGCGATGATACAACTGCTCTTGGAGGTTCTTAGAGCCTGTACTGATGATGACTTTCTTTCCGCTTAATAAAGCAGGCACTAAGTAGGCGAAAGTTTTACCTGTCCCCGTCCCCGCCTCCACCACGAGCTGGCTTTGATCTTTGATCGCACGACTGACGGCTTCCGCCATATCTATTTGTGGCTGACGGGCCTGAAAACCAGGGATGGCCTTACCTAAAGCGCCCTCAGAGGAAAATGTTTTTGCGATCATATCTAGGGTCTGGTTAGAAAAATTGTCGAGAGTATAACAGACGATGGGGAGTGACAGCAGCCCACAATATGACCAGCTTATGACTCATTGCAGATAATTTGTTGAAACCAGTCCAAGAATAGATTATTTATGATGGAACATTGCAGTACGGTTGGTCCCTGTCGGCCGACACACTTTTCGTACGCTCAAATTTTATTGCATGGAAGTCCCCCTGTTATGGAAAAGAAAACGCTGTTAACCCATTGTTCTGACGCACCGGGTTTAATTTCAAAAATCACTAACATTTGTTACAAGCATCAATTAAACATCATTCACAATAACGAGTTTGTTGATAACACCAGTGGGCACTTTTTCATGCGAACGGAGTTGGAGGGTTACTTCAACGATCAGACCTTACTCGCCGACTTAGATCAGGCTTTGCCAGCAGGTGCTAAACGCAGACTGATTAGCTCTCGCCGTAAACGTATTGTTATCTTAGTGACCAAAGAAGCGCACTGTTTAGGCGATATTCTGATGAAAAACTTCGATGGCAGCCTGGATGTTGAAATCGCAGCAGTGGTCGGTAACTACGACAAGTTGCAGACTCTGACTGAACGATTTGATATTCCTTACCACTATGTGACACACGAAGATCTCAGCCGTGAAGAGCATGAACAAAAGATGCTTGACGTGATCAACCAATACGATGTGGATTACATCGTATTAGCGAAATATATGCGCGTATTAACGCCTGGATTTGTTGAGAAGTTCCACCACAAGATCATCAACATTCACCACAGCTTCTTACCTGCGTTTATTGGAGCTAAACCTTACCAGCAAGCCTATGACCGTGGTGTGAAAATCATCGGTGCTACTGCGCACTTCGTGACGAATGATTTGGACGAAGGTCCAATCATTAAGCAGGATGTAATTCCTGTCGACCACAACTTCAGCGCTCAGGACATGGCGCAAGCAGGTCGTGATGTTGAAAAGAACGTATTAAGTAAAGCGCTGAACAAAGTACTGAACGACCATGTCTTTGTTTACGGAAACAAGACGGTAATACTGTAAGATTTTCCGCTATTTCAAACTGAAAAAGGGTTGCCCTGATGGCAACCCTTTTTATTTTACGCTCAAACTTACGCTTGCTCAGACTCAACAATTCGTTTAAGTGAATGCGGATGAAGCTTGATACAAACACCCTGATATTTAAACGCTACCGTTGGGTTATTCAGTCGCTCGCCTTCTCCTTTCGGACTTGACAGTTTTATTTTCACACCCATTTCATCAAGATTTTCAAATTGAGCACCAAAGGCCGGATAAGTGTGCTTCAAATCCGCCAAAAACGCATCAGCCGTTTGCGCATGAGATGGAATTACAAACTCTACATGTTCCCAACTTTCTGTGGGGTATGTTTTGCCTTCTGCCGGATATGGTAGCTCCAAACACTCCATCTTCCAGCCTCGACTTTCAAGTGCTTTATCAAATTCAATCACAATGATTGGGCGACCATTAATTTGTGCTTGCGAAATCACCTTACCGAATCCACTCCATGCCTGATGTGCTTGTTGCGCAGTTTCAGTATCGTTAATGCGCAGCGCGATATGGTCTGCTTGAGCCAAACTCAAATCAAGATGAAGCATGGAAGCCAGCGCTTCTATCTTTGCCATAAAGGCGTCCAAATCTTGGATCATCAATTCTGGTGTTAAGCGTTTTTCTACTAATTCATTCGTCATCTGGATTCTCTGTGAGGAGGATTTGATATTTACTTTAGGCGCAATAGTAAACCTAAAAGAGAATATACCAAAATGACTACAAGATACTTGGTTCAGAGGTAATCAGGGGGATTTAGGTATCGATTTCCATTCAGTCGAAAAAGTATTAATTTCACCAAATCCTCGCTGTAAGAAAAGCAATAAAGTTGTTATCATTAGCGCCATTTTTGTGAACTCCAACAGAACTCGACTCTGATTATAACGGGTTCTTAGTCCTCGAATTGAAGGAAACACGTGTGAATATCCAAGCACTTATTAATGACAAAGTATCTCAGGCTCTAGAAGCCGCTGGCGCACCTGCAGGCAGCCCTGCAGCAGTTCGCCAATCAGCAAAGCCACAATTTGGTGACTACCAAGCAAACGGCATAATGGGCGTTGCTAAAAAATTGGGTACTAACCCACGAGAATTTGCACAGAAAGTACTGGATGTTCTAGACCTTGATGGTATTGCGAGCAAAACAGAAATCGCTGGCCCTGGTTTTATCAACATTTTCCTAAGCGAAGAGTTTCTTGCGAAACAAGCTGATGCAGCACTGGCTGATTCACGTTTGGGTGTGGCAGAAGAAGAATCGCAAACTATTGTTGCTGACTACTCTGCACCAAACGTTGCAAAAGAAATGCACGTTGGCCACCTGCGTTCAACCATCATCGGTGACGCGGTTGTTCGTACTCTTGAATTCTTAGGCCACAAAGTAATCCGCGCGAACCACATCGGTGACTGGGGTACTCAGTTCGGTATGCTTATCGCAAACCTTGAGCGTGTACAACAAGAGTCTGGCGAAATTTCAATGGAGTTGGCTGACCTTGAAGCCTTCTACCGTGAATCTAAAAAGCTTTACGACGAAGATGAAGAATTCGCAGTTAAAGCACGTAACTATGTAGTGAAACTACAAAGTGGCGACGAGTTCTGCGCAGAAATGTGGAAGAAGCTGGTTGACGTTACGATGATCCAAAACCAGCGTAACTACGATCGTCTAAACGTATCACTGACTCGTGATGACGTAATGGGCGAGAGCATGTACAACGACATGCTACCTAAGATCGTTGCTGACCTGAAAGAAAAAGGTCTTGCTGTAGAAGATGACGGCGCACAAGTTGTATTCCTAGACGAGTACAAAAACAAAGATGGCGAGCCTATGGGTGTTATCGTTCAGAAACGTGATGGCGGCTTCCTATACACAACCACAGACATCGCATGTGCGAAATACCGTTACGAAGAGCTAGGCGCTAACCGCGTACTTTACTTCATCGACTCTCGTCAGCACCAACACCTTATGCAGGCTTGGACTATCGTTCGCAAAGCGGGTTACGTGCCAGAGTCAGTCTCTCTGGAGCACCACGCGTTCGGCATGATGCTAGGTAAAGATGGTCGTCCATTCAAGACTCGCGCAGGTGGAACGGTTCGTCTTGCTGATCTTCTGGATGAAGCAGAAGAGCGCGCAGCGAAGCTAATCGAATCAAAGAACCCTGCGCTAGACGCAGAAGAAAAAGAGAAAATAGCTCGTACCGTAGCAATGGCTGCGGTGAAATACTCTGATCTGTCTAAACACCGTACCACTGACTACGTGTTTGACTGGGACAACATGCTGGCATTTGAAGGTAACACTGCACCATACATGCAGTACGCATACACTCGTGTTGCATCTATCTTCGCCAAAGCTGATGTTGCAATGGATGAGCTTCAAGGCGATATCCAAATCACTGACGAAAAAGAAAAAGCGCTTATCGCTAAACTTCTACAGTTCGAAGAAGCGGTTCAATCTGTTGCTCGTGAAGGTCAACCACACATCATGTGTAGCTACCTGTTCGAACTGGCTGGTCAGTTCTCAAGCTTCTACGAAGCGTGCCCTATTCTGGTTGCGGAAGACGAAGCCGTTAAGCAAAGCCGCCTGAAACTAGCAGCGCTAACAGCGAAGACCATCAAGCAAGGTCTGTCTCTATTGGGTATCGAAACACTAGAGCGCATGTAATCCGTTCTCAGTTAAGCTGAAAAAGCAAAGGCTGACGTGAAAGCGTCAGCCTTTTTGTTTATACACTAGTTAACGAATGCGAACTTGCTGAGTATACTAAATTCAATTAATACAAATAAAAACGAATTGGAAAACAAAATGAGTTTTGAACTGCACCCTCAATTAGCAAAAGACACCACTGTTATTGGTCACTTCCCGCTTTGCGTTGCCCTATTGCACAAAGACAACGCAGTGCCGTGGGTTATTTTGGTCCCTAAACACGCCAATCTGAAAGAGTTACACCACTTACCGATGCATGAACAACATCAGTTTTTGTTGGAATCTCAGGCGGTAAGTCAAGCGCTCGAAGCGACATTTCGTCCGGACAAACTCAATCTGGGCTCACTGGGTAATATGGTACCTCAACTGCACATTCATCATATCGCGCGTTTTAAAGATGATGTGGCCTGGCCGGGACCTGTGTGGGGTAACACCAAAGGCGAATTCCGTAGCGACGAAGAACAAGACGCAGTGCTTGGTCGCATTCAGAATGTGTTATCGCTGAGCTCGATCTTCCATAAAGTTTAAACTCCCCAAGAACAGAAAAGCCGCCCTATCAACCTTAATAAGGCGGCTTTTTTCTGTTTGAGGATTACATCGTCACGGTCAGAGATAATCCATCGTGTCTTGTCACGGCATAGCGCACGCGAGTCACATGATGAGCTTTATTTGTGTCTACCAAGCGTGTAACGCGACCTTTATTGATCCAGACACTAAGCATTGCGTCGGCACCATCTTCACTCATACCGAATTGCTTCGCCAAATCTGACTGAGAGACCGTTCCTTTGTCTGCAATATATTGATAAAGCTCTTTTAAAATCATGCTACCTGCGCCTCTAACGTAACTTGCTGTTTCTTACCAATGCGTTGGAATACGCGGTAAGTACCGAAGAAGATAGCCACAATCACCGCCAACCAGATACCGCTGGTAACAGGGCTGTCCGTGAAATGCGCCACCTGATGGTAGAACGTCGCACTTAGGTAGGCCAAGCCCATGGTCCACACCGCGATAAAGCGAGCAAAGTTGTTGCCAAATTCACGAACATACGCCCCCATTGCAGCAACACATGGCGTGTACAAAAGGATAAAGATTAAGTACGCAAACGCTGCATGGCCGGAAACAAACTGCGACTTAATATTGCCAAAGATAGACGAATCCACCTCTTGCTCTTCAGCAGCCGCGTTAGTATCAGTTAGATCACCCACTTCAATACCCAAAGGATCAGAGAAGCTAAGCCCTGCAAGGTTTTCTGGAATACTCATTACCGCTTCTTGCAGACTGCCCATTAGGTCAAATTCAGCATCGTCAGCATCACTTGGTGATGTATAAAGACTGTTTAGCGTCCCAACAACCGCCTCTTTAGCGAATATACCAGTAATAATACCTACAGTAGCAGGCCAGTTATCTTCCTGGATACCAATTGGCGCGAATACTGGCGTTACAACCTGTGAGACTTTTGACAGTACTGATTTTTCACTATCTTCATTACCAAAACTACCGTCAGTACCTACTGAGTTTAGGAAGCTAAGAATCGCAACCACGATAACGATCGTTTTACCTGCGCCCAGAACAAAGCGTTTCAGCTTTTGCCAAGTTTTGATCACAACATTCTGCAGCGTAGGTAGTTCATAGTTAGGCATTTCCATTACAAGGCTGTCGCTGCTACCCGGGTAAAGAGTATTTTTCAAAAACAGCCCGGTAAAGATAGCGGCAGCGATACCCAATAGATAAAGAGCGAATACTACGTTTTGTCCGGAGCCAGGGAAAAAAGCGGCAGCGAACAAGGCGTAAACTGGCAAACGTGCACCACAAGACATGAAAGGAACCATCGAGGCAGCTAACTTACGTTCACGTTCTTGATCCAATGTACGCGTTGCCATGATTGAGGGCACGTTACAGCCAAAACCCAGTACCAACGGAACAAACGCTTTACCCGGCAGACCAATCTTCTGCATCACTTTATCCAGAACAAATGCTGCCCGAGCCATGTAACCTAAACTTTCAAGCACCGCGAGGAACAAGTAAAGACAAGCAATTACCGGTATAAAGGTTGCGACCGTCTGGATACCGCCACCGATACCATCAGCAAGTACAGTCACCAGCCAGACCGGAAGATGATCATCAAGCAGGTAATGGCCTCCATCAACAAGCAACGCACCGACACCAATATCAAAGAAATCGATGAATGCACTACCAATGTTAATTGAGAACATAAACATCAGGTACATAACCACGAAGAAAAATGGAATACCAATCCACTTGTTCAAAATGAATTGATCCAGCTTTTCTGTCACACTGCGACTCAGCTTACCTTCACTGCGGCGAACCTTCTTACACTGCTCATGTAAATGTGTGTATTTGATATCCGCTACGTGTAGGTCAATATCCAGATCTAGAGAAGCAATAGTTTTCAGAACATTACTTCTTTCTGGTTCTGGCATACTATTCAAAACCAAGGTGTCTTTCTCTAACGCACGAATAGCTAAAGCGCGATGAGAAACCGTTTGATCACTAAAAAGCGTCGATACATTTTCAATCGCCGCTTCCATCTGTTCACCATAGTTAAGCGACAGATCTTTAATTGCTACACCCTGCACAACCGACTTATGAAGACTCTCTTTAAATTCAGCGACCTGTGCTCTATTCGTTGCTGATAAACTAACAACCGGACAGCCCAACGTCTTCTCCAGCTCTGCAACATTAATCACTTGGCGCTCGCGTTTTAGGGCATCCATTTTGTTCAGCACGACGATCATTGGACGGCCTAGTTCACGCAGTTGCAACGTCATGTACAGACTTCGTTCTAAGCTCGTTGCATCCACAACATTGATAATCAGATCAGCTGGATGAGTAAGTACTGCTCTTGACGCGATTGACTCGTCAATACTGTTACTATCATTACCACTGTCCAATGAGTAGATACCTGGAAGGTCGGTAAGCAAAAATTCATCACCAGCATGTTTAAATTGCCCTGTCTTTTTCTCGACAGTCACACCAGCCCAGTTGCCAACCTGTTGCTTTGCACCAGTCAATCCATTAAAAAGCGTGGTTTTACCGCTATTCGGATTGCCTACTGTAAGGATTTGATACTGCATTACACTCACTCCACTTCGATTTTTTGAGCAATGGTTTCTCTCACCGCAACCGACACACCACGTACCTCTACTTGTAATGGGTCACCCATCGGAGCACGCCTGATAACTTTAACTACTGTGTTTGGTAGTAGCCCCATTACCATCAGCTTTTTTCTTACATCTGGTGAAAGGCCATCTAGAAAGCGAATAGTCACCGAATCTCCGGGTATAACTTCTGATAATTTCATAGTGGTCCTTAATATAATTGCTAATGATAAAAATTATCATTTAAACATTTAGGTTTTAATAATACTCCTCTATCACCACACAATTATTGTGTGAAATCAAAGATTCCATAAATGTTTTCACAACCACAAACGTCAACTACGTTAATTTTCTTTACGTTATTTTCGTCAAATTCAAAACATCGCTCGCTGATTTATCATGCAAAAAATCACGATGCAAACATCTAAATATAAATAATCAAATAATATCAACAACTTATATAAACAATAAAATGTTGTCGCTTTTCTCATATAAAGATGTCGTTATTTTTATAAGAAAAATAAGTAACCCCTCGTATAGTTAACCCATCGAGAGGGAGACCTCTCAAATGTATTCCAGAGGTGGCACTACACATGCCACTCCGGCAGCAAGCGAAGGTGTCATTGACACCCGTGGTATAGTCCCCCCGGCTATACCACGATATTTTTTTCATTGATTCTTATCCCACTGAATTCTAAATCCAAATAACGCATTGGCTCGTTTCACTAACCACAAAACCGATACCTATATTCCAGATTGATTCATCAGTGCCCTATGTGCCTGTCCTATAAACCACCAGAAAGAACGAGAAGCGCGAAACCTCAAAGCTCAAGTGACTTCCGTAAAAGCACCCCACTACGGTAGCTGCGACTCGTATACAGATATGACTTTCGAACTAAGAAAACCTTTTAAAGGAAAGGAAGTGCTCCACTTAGCAGAAAAGTGGCTTTGCTCTTTAATTTAGATAAACACCATGTGACGGTTGACTAAGAAATAGAACACCATAAGACGTCTCAATAAGATGAGGTTATACGGCCACCGTAAATCAGTGATCAGAAATAGCGTAGGAAAAATGCTCGAGAACAAGGCAGGATGTAGAGCGTTGGCACTGGCATCGGTTCAAATTAAGTGGGTGTATAAGCAGAAAGGTGTAGTTAACTAACGTCTTGGCTTTCTTGAGTCATCACAAACTTAGAAGGAGGTAGGCCAAAATGTAATCTGAATTTTTGACTAAAGTAAGAAGGATCGTTGAAGCCGCAATTGAATGCGACCTCACAGATTTTTTCTCCGGCGAGTAACTGCTCGCAAGCAGTCTCTAAACGAACTTCCGTTAGATAATCTTTTAACGTTCTTGACGAGGCTGACTTGAAACGCCTTTGTAAGCTACGCTCAGACATAAACAGCATTTTAGCTGCCGAGGCAGTACCGAACTCCGCATCATGGTAATGTTCAGCAACTAACTGATAGACCTTTTGCAACCATTCATCTTCAGGTGTAACTAGCGCTTCAGAATCTCTCTCCGCCTCAAACTCCAATATTTCTTCTTCTACATGGATTAATCCTTTCGCCACTGGCCATGTGATCTCAATTTTATTTTGTGCATCCGAAGTAAATACGGCCAAATGGCCACCACTTTCTGCAACCAACTGTGACAAATTGTCGATACCCAGATCGGTGTTATTACTGTTTGAAATATGGCCTGTTACTAATTTGCTCGGTAGCTGAATCCCGTAATCAATAAAGCTTAACCATACAATATCACTGCCCTCAGCCAGCATGATCTTAACAGTTTGTCCACGAAATGAACGCTTTATGATATTGGCAAAGATAGTGTTAAAAATGACATCTAAGTTAAAGCTATCCAGAGCAATTCGACTCGATTTCTGTTCATCAATGAGTTCTACCAATACACCCACTTTCGCGAAGTCGTCTTGCCACACATCAACTACAGATTGAGTTATTTGGCTCAAATTATAGTTTTGACTCCCATTACTTGAATCACATGGGCCACTTCGCAACTCATTTAATTGCCAGTAAGTTTTTGCAAATTGGTCTTGTGTCGGAACATCGATAGTATGAGGAAACTTAGACGCAATATAATCCACGCTTGATTTTATAGATTGTGCTACGTGATCCACCAATAAGTTTCTCACCTGAATCTGCTTGCGAAGTTGTTGATTGCTGCCCAATAGCACCCGACTTTGGTGCCGTAGCTGGTTAGTCTTTAAAGTAACTTGCGCAGCCAGCGCCCGGTTGACTTGGACCATATAACGCGATCGCCAATAAGTAAGCCCCCCAAGTACGATAAGCGTCGCTGCCAAAAAAGCAAATATAGCTAGGGAAGATAAATACCATGGCTGCTGAACGACAAAGCGAGACTCTAGCCCTATCAACCCTGCTGAAAGTTGAGATTGACTGCTTATCTGCAGATTATATTCGCCTGAGTTAAGGTGTTCTAGCGTCAACTGGCTTCCTTCCAGCGTCTGCCATGGCTCATTTTCACTCAGCCTATAAAACAAGTCTTGACTATCGGGTCTGGGCATAATGCCAAAAAGAAAACTCAACGAGGAACCATAGGGTAATTTAATCCCATCAAGGTTGGTGCTTCCAACTTGAATGACCTCATTTTCGTGTACCACCTGACTTACAATAAACTTTGATTCCGGAGCATTTGAGACCTGTAGTTTTGACGTTTCGACTTTAACCAGTCCAAATTTAGATCCCAGGATCAATTCGCTCTCGCCTTCTTTTTCTCCCTGAATAACTGAACATATACCTGGCAAGAATTCGTTATTGATCAAACCAGAAGAAGAAGAAAAATGTTTGATTAATTGGCCAGATAAGCGGTAATAACTTAATCCGACCGATGAGGCGAGCCAGACACCGTTAGGATCGCTGATCATACAAGCTGGTCGAGCATTAGGGACGCTCAGCTCCAATACTTGTCTTTCATCGCTGTCTTTTACCGTCTTAAACAAGCCATAAGACGAAGCAAACCACTGTCTTCCATCAGCAGCGGTAATGATATCTAACGATTCACCAAATTGTTCCGAAAAATGGTTAAAACGAATTTGCTCATCATCATATTCGTACACACCATGGTCTGTACCAATCAATAAACGGTCTTCGGTATCATACAACCGAGTTATTTTTGCAGGTAAGTACTGACTGACCATCCATTCACGACCAAGGTTTCGCACTCGTTTATTATTAATATCAATGTTATAAAGTTGATATCCACTTGATACCCAGAGGCGTGACGTACCATCAGTGGCAAGATGTTCAACCGCATGTCCTGCCATGACTTGTAAGTAAGGAAAGATGACTTTTTTTAGTCCATCAAGCTCGAAGACTTCTAACCCTTTCGATGTCGCTAGCCAAAGCATGCCACCTTGAAATGCAAACTCGTTAATTTGAGATTGTGATTCGAGAATTTTTTCATTCCCATGCCTGCCGCTACGGTATAGCTTGTAATCGTCAGCAAACCATAGAGCACCATCCGGCCCAGATACCGTGTGGCGAATTCTCCCCGACAATGTCTGCGAATCGTAACTACTGAATGTAATTCGCTCAAATCTTTTACTAAACAAGGAATAATAACGAATACCATTACTGGTTGCGATCCAAATCCCCCCCATATTGTCACTCAACAGCGAATAGATCTTAGTGCTATCCAGCTCTAGCTCAAGAAAGCTTGCTGATTCGATCTCGGTGATCTCTCCGGACAAAAATGAATATAGATATAGCCCATGTTCGGTTCCAACCCAATATTCTTGATTTGTCTCAGCAAACGTCAAAACATGCGAGCCGCCAATTCTGGTCACTTCTTTATCGGGTTGATTGATGTTGATAATCAAAGCACCTTGAAGCGTACCAACTAATATTTCACGCCGCGTGGGAGAATAGTAGATTTTTTCGATGTAACGTTGGCCGGATGCAACAACATGATCAAACGCATTTCCCTCTGACAAATAAAACCCCGAGGTGGTGGCAAGTGCCCACTTACTTTTGAGAAATACGGCATCGTTAATATAGACGTAACTGTTGTTGCTGTGCTGATAAAGATGGAGCAAAGAAAAGGTTTTTAACTCACTGGATTCCGTGTTGTAGGTATAAAAATTAGCGCCGTCGCTGACCCAAATATAGTGACCAGAAGAGCCGATTTTTCTAATCTGAGAACCTGGGTTTAAGCTGAAAACCAAGTTTCTCTCTTGGTTTGGGTATGTTTGGTAGACCTCGTTTTCAACGAACGTCCAAAAAGAGCCTTTATAGTAGGCAAGTTGCTTGGCTGGTTCCTGTAAAAAGCTCCCTGATTTGGGAAGTATATTCTGGCCATCGTAGAATAAAACCCGACCGTGAACGTCGTGTATCCAAAGCCCACCTTGCTCACCCAAGAATAATTTTTTTGCCGCAATAAAAGTCCCCTTAACCTGTGTAGGCAAAGGGTAAAAAATAGCATTGGCATAGTTGTATGCAAATGCTTGGCATGAAATTACCACTCCCATCAAAATGAGAGCTAAACAGCGTAGCAAGACGAAACCTTTTAGATCTAATTTATCCCAACTCTTAACGCTTCATGCCTTCCATAGCAGTTTATTAACACGCTTATTTTGAGTCGCTAATTATCGGATAATGATATCTCAATTCGTTCTATAGAAAAGGATTCGCCTTACCAAAGGTTGCAATTATTACTGTCAGATCACGTTAAAGAGAAAAATTTCACCCAGAAAGTAATCCCTATCACTATTTTTGGCTTAAGCATTGTTCAAAGCTATCCGCCATACGGTTTAAGAAGGTAAAGTAACTACCAGGTTTTACCTCAATCGTGCTACCCAGTGGATCCAGCTCACCTTTAGCAACTTGGCTTCCTCGCATCACACTTTCTACAACTGCAGGCGTGAATTGTGGCTCGGAGAACACACATGCCACATCTCCAGAGCTGAGTGCTTTACGAATTTCAATCAATGTTTTTGCACCAGGCTTACGGTCAGGACTTACTGTGAAGTGTCCGAGTTGCGTCAGTTGATATTGCTGTTCGAAATAACCGTAAGCATCATGAAAAACATAGTAGCCTTTATCTTTCACAGGATTGAGCTTCTGTTTAATTTCACTGTCTGTCGCACTTAACTGAGTTTCAAAATGGGTCAGGTTCTCTTGATACTTAGCCGCATTTGATGGATCCACTTCTACTAGCTTGTTTGTGACTGCAATCGCTACATGTCTGATAGGTTCAACCCCTAACCAAAAGTGTGGATCGTGGTTACCATGGTCGTGACCATCATGGTCATGTTCGCTATCAAACTCACGTAATGGTAGATCTGGAATTTGGCTAATGGTTAGGGAGTTATCTCTATCGGCGACAACTTTCTCTAAAAAAGGCTCCAGATCGTGACCATACCAAACAATCAAATCAGCTGATGCGACTTTTTTGACATCTGAAGGACGCAACGCATAGTCATGAGGTGACGCATTCGAGTTCAATAATACGTCTGGTGTAGTCACACCTTGGGTAAGCTCTGTCACCATCATCTGAATAGGTTTGATGCTGGTCATAACAGTCATTGCTTGTGCTGGAAGTACCAGCATCGCTGTTGTAGCAAGAATTAAGGCTCTTTTCATAGTTTTACTTGGGATATAGAGTGGAAAGTGCAATAATGTTACATTATAACATTATTAGTTTGCAATTGAGTTTCATTCATGACTTCATTAGTCCATCTAGAACAATTGTGCGTCGAGTTTGACGGCCGCAAAGTTCTCGATAACATCAGCATGGAATTAGTAAAGGGTAAAATAACAACCCTGATCGGTCCCAACGGTGCTGGTAAATCAACGTTAGTGAAAGTAATTTTAGGTCTTCAGAAACCGACTAACGGAAAAATATCTAAACCAAAAAAATTAAAAGTTGGTTATGTTCCACAGAAGTTGAAACTCAATGACTCGTTACCACTGAATGTGATCCGCTTTTTAAATTTGGCAGGAAAATTCAGTAAACAAGAGTGTATTGAGGCATTAAAACTAGTCGGTGCAGAACATTTAATCAGCAGCAATATGCACCGCCTGTCCGGCGGCGAAAATCAACGCGTCTTACTCGCTCGCGCGCTACTGCAGCGTCCACAGCTATTGGTTCTAGATGAGCCAGCCCAAGGTGTTGATATTCAGGGGCAAATCGACCTGTATGATTTAATCGAAAGTATCCGTCACCGCTTTGATTGCGGTATTTTTATGGTCTCCCATGATTTGCATCTAGTAATGGCTAAAACAGATGATGTTATCTGTTTACATCATCACGTTTGCTGTTCAGGCTCTCCTGCAATGATTACTCAGCACCCGTCCTACATTGCTTTGTTTGGTAGTGCTGCGAGAGAATCGTTGGCGTTTTACCATCACGACCATCACCACCACCACGATTTATCCGGTGATCCGGTTTCTGGTGATGCATCATCTTGCTCTAAGCATAACCACGGACATCACCACCATGATTGAGTTTCTTTTACCTTCTATCCTTGCCGGTATTGGCATCGCAATCATCGCTGGCCCGCTAGGTTCCTTCGTCGTATGGCGTAAAATGGCCTACTTTGGCGACACACTAGCCCATGCATCATTAATGGGTTTAGCGCTTGGCTTTTTACTCAACGTCAACCTGTATCTGGCATTGTTGGTGTGTTGTTTAGCGTTAGCCGTCCTGCTGGTCACATTGCAGAAACAGCAATTGGTTGCCACAGATACCTTACTCGGCATACTGGCTCATAGCTCACTATCCATAGGTCTGGTATCGGTAAGCTTTTTGGATAACGTTCGTGTCGATCTGATGAGTTACCTATTTGGTGATTTGCTGGCCGTTTCGTCTCAAGATCTGATGTTTATTTATGCAGGTGTCATTGCTGTAAGCGCATGTTTGTTTATTTTCTGGCGTCCTTTAGTCTCGAGTACAGTGAGTGAAGAACTTGCTGCAGTCGAGGGAGTCAATACAGATCTTGTTCGTCTCGTGTTGATGTTGATGGTTGGTGTAGTAATAGCGGTGGGAATGAAGTTTGTTGGCGCGCTAATCATGACGTCATTGCTTATTATTCCTGCAGCAACGGCTAGAAAGTTATCATCTACACCTGAGCAGATGGCACTGTTTGCATCCATTATCGGGGCAATTTCTGTACTAATAGGACTGAGTATGTCCTGGCACTTTGATACCCCAGCGGGACCATCGGTAGTGATAAGCGCAACAGCGCTGTTTATGCTAAGTCAGGTGATTCAAATTAAAGATTAATAGCGAAAGTATATTTAGTTCGATAAGCGGTGAACAACTCTATGCTTTATTACTATTTTTACTGACCAAACATAAGAAACAGAAAAGCCTGGCAATGCCAGGCTTTTGAGTAAGACAGGTTGATATTACCAACCAGTTACTTCACGCAGACCTTGACCGATATCTGCTAGAGACTTAACCGTCTTAACACCTGCCGCTTCTAGTGCAGCAAATTTGTCTTCAGCTGTACCTTTACCACCAGAGATAATCGCACCAGCGTGGCCCATACGCTTACCTGGAGGAGCAGTTACACCAGCGATGTAAGAAACAACTGGCTTCGTTACATTTTCTTTGATGAACGCTGCCGCTTCTTCTTCTGCTGTACCACCGATTTCACCGATCATTACGATCGCTTCAGTTTCTGGGTCTTCTTGGAACAGTTTTAGGATATCAATGAAGTTTGAACCTGGGATTGGGTCTCCACCGATACCAACACAAGTAGACTGACCGAAACCTTCGTCTGTAGTCTGCTTAACTGCTTCGTAAGTAAGTGTACCTGAACGAGATACGATACCTACTTTTCCTTTCTTGTGGATATGACCAGGCATGATACCGATCTTACACTCGTCAGGAGTGATAACGCCCGGACAGTTAGGACCGATCATGCGAACGCCAGTTTCTTCTAGCTTCACTTTTACGTCGATCATATCTGTCGTTGGGATACCTTCAGTGATTGTTACGATTAGCTCGATACCTGCATCAATCGCTTCTAAGATTGCATCTTTACAGAAAGGTGCTGGAACGTAGATTACTGTCGCAGTTGCGCCAGTCGCTTCTACTGCTTCGCGAACAGTGTTGAATACTGGTAGACCTAGATGAGTTTGGCCGCCTTTACCAGGTGACACACCACCAACCATTTGCGTACCGTATGCGATAGCTTGCTCTGAGTGGAAAGTACCTTGACCACCAGTGAAACCCTGACAGATTACTTTAGTGTCTTTGTTAATTAATACAGACATTATTTTGCCTCCGCAGCAGCAACAACTTTCTGAGCAGCGTCAGTTAGCGACTCAGCAGCAATGATATCAACATCAGAATTAGCAAGAACTTCGCGACCTAGATCTGCGTTAGTACCTTCTAGACGAACAACAACAGGTACGTTTACACCTACCTCTTTAACCGCACCAATAATACCTTCTGCGATCATGTCACAACGCACGATACCACCGAAGATATTTACTAGTACTGCTTTCACGTTGTCATCAGATAGGATGATCTTGAATGCTTCAGCAACACGTTCTTTAGTTGCGCCACCACCTACGTCCAGGAAGTTAGCAGGTTTACCACCGTGTAGGTTTACGATATCCATCGTACCCATTGCCAGACCAGCACCGTTAACCATACAGCCAACGTTACCATCTAGTGCTACGTAGTTCAGTTCCCACTGAGCTGCATGCGCTTCACGCTCGTCTTCTTGAGAAGGATCGTGCATTTCACGAAGCTTAGGTTGACGGTATAGCGCGTTTGAATCGATGTTGATCTTACCGTCAAGACATAGCAGGTTGCCTTCAGCAGTAATAACAAGTGGGTTGATCTCTAGTAGAGCCAGGTCGTACTGAGAGAACATGGTGCCAAGACCCAAAAAGATCTTAACGAATTGTTTGATTTGGTCGCCTTCAAGACCAAGTTTGAACGCAAGCTCGCGACCTTGGTAAGCCTGTGGACCTACTAGCGGATCAATTGCTGCTTTGTGGATTAGTTCCGGAGTTTCTTCCGCAACTTTTTCGATTTCCACGCCACCTTCTGTAGAAGCCATGAAAACGATCTTACGGCTAGCACGGTCAACTACCGCACCTAGGTATAGTTCGTTAGCAATGTTTGAAGCTTCTTCAACAAGGATTTTAGTTACAGGCTGACCATTTGCATCTGTTTGGTAAGTTACTAGATTTTTACCTAGCCACTTTTGTGCAAACTCTTTTACGCCATCTTTAGTATCGTGTAGCTCTACGCCGCCCGCTTTACCGCGGCCACCAGCGTGAACCTGACATTTAACGACTTTCTTCGCTGTGCTGATACGGCCTGCAGCTTCAAAAGCTTCTTGTGGTGTATCACATGCGTAGCCTTCCGGCACAGGCAAACCGAATTCTGCAAACAGCTGTTTGGCTTGGTATTCATGCAAATTCATTTCGATATTCCGTTTGTTTTTCCCTTACGGGATTTATTATTTCCATAACGCTGCAGTCTTGGCTGCTTGTACGTCTGTAGGGTCTTCTCAAATAAATCACTTAGTGATTCAAATGAAGGCCAAACGTTGAGCTAGTCTAGCCATTGAAATTTTCAACGTCTAGCTACTAGAGGTAACTAGACGTTTTAGCGATATTAAACGTCTAATAGGAGACGTGCTGGATCTTCTAGTAGCTCTTTAACGGTTACTAAGAAACCAACTGACTCACGGCCATCGATTAGACGGTGGTCGTAAGATAACGCTAGGTACATCATTGGCAGGATTTCAACCTTGCCATCCACCGCCATTGGGCGATCTTGGATTTTGTGCATACCTAGAATCGCTGATTGCGGTGGGTTGATGATTGGCGTAGACATCAGTGAACCGAACACACCACCGTTAGTGATAGTGAAGTTACCGCCCATTAGCTCGTCTACCGTTAGCTTGCCATCACGACCTTTAACCGCCAGCTCTTTGATGCCTTTTTCGATGTCAGCAAAACCTAGTGTGTCACAGTCTTTTAGTACTGGAGTAACCAGACCACGTGGCGTCGATACCGCCATGCTGATGTCGAAGTAGTTGTGGTAAACGATATCGTCGCCATCGATTGACGCATTTACTTCTGGGTAACGTTTTAGCGCTTCAGTTACTGCTTTCACGTAGAAAGACATGAAGCCTAAACGGATACCGTGACGCTCTTCGAACTGATCCTTGTACTGCTTACGAAGATCCATGATTGGTTTCATGTTCACTTCGTTAAACGTAGTTAGCATCGCAGTGCTGTTTTTCGCTTGAAGTAGACGGTTTGCAACGGTCTTACGTAGGCGAGTCATAGGTACACGTTTTTCACTACGTGCCACTGCTGGTGCTTCTACTGCAGGAGCTTCAGCCTTTGGAGCAGCTTTAGCGTTAGCTAGGTACGCTTCAATATCTTCACGAGTGATGCGACCACCAACACCAGTGCCTTTCACTTGGCCAGCTTCAAGGTTATGTTCCGCAAGCAGACGGCGAACAGCTGGGCTAAGTGCATCGTTGCTCTCTTCTGTCAGCGCTGCTTTGTGGCGCTTGTCTGGAGAAGCTTCAGTGCCTTCTGTAGTATCTGCTGTTGGTTCACCAGCAACTACACCTGGCTTGATCTTAGCCAGAAGCTGTTTTGAAAGTACTGTCGCACCTTCTAATTCAACGATAGCTTCTAAAACGCCAGCTTCAGGAGCAGGTACTTCCAGTACCACTTTATCAGTTTCAATATCAACCAGAACTTCATCACGCTCGATTGTGTCACCTGGTTGTTTGTGCCATGTCGCTACGGTTGCATCAGCAACTGATTCAGGTAAATCTGGAACCAGAATTTCAATTGTCATATGTGTTTCTTCCTTTAACTTCTAGTTCTTAATTCGAAGTTTCTAAGTTCACGTTCAGAGCGTCTTCAACCAACGCTTTTTGTTGTTTCAAGTGCACCGACATGTAGCCAACTGCTGGCGAAGCAGAAGCTGGGCGACCTGCGTATTTAAGATCTGCACCTGCAGGAATAGCGGCACGGAAGTTATGTTGACTACAGTACCAAGCACCTTGGTTCTGAGGCTCTTCCTGACACCACACAAAGTCTTCAACGTTAGTGTATTGAGCAATCGCAGCTTGCACTTCTTCCATTGGGAATGGGTAAAGCTGTTCAATACGCACAATTGCCACGTCTTCTTGCTCGTTGTTGCGGCGCTGTTCAAGAAGGTCGAAATAAACCTTACCAGAACAGAACACAACGCGTTTCACTTTGCTCGGTTCCAAGTTATCCACTTCAGGGATAGCTGCTTGGAATGTACCTTCTGCAAGGTCTTCGATAGTCGAAATACAAAGTGGGTGACGAAGCAATGATTTTGGAGACATTACGATCAATGGTCGACGCATAGGGCGAACAACCTGACGGCGAATCATGTGATAAACCTGAGCTGGAGTGGAAGGTACAACCACTTGCATATTTTGCTCAGCACACAGCTGTAGGTAACGCTCTAAACGTGCAGACGAGTGTTCTGGGCCTTGACCTTCATAGCCATGAGGCAGAAGCATGGTTAAGCCACACAAACGAGCCCACTTCTGTTCACCAGAAGAGATAAACTGGTCGATAACTACTTGAGCGCCGTTTGCAAAGTCACCAAACTGTGCTTCCCAGATAGTTAAACCGCCAGGTTCCGCTGTCGTGTAACCGTATTCAAATGCCAGTACTGCCTCTTCAGACAACACAGAGTCAAATACCTGGAAAGGACCTTGCTTGTCATGAATGTTCGCCAACGGGATATAGGTGCTCGCATCCGTTTGGTTATGTAGTACTGAGTGACGGTGGAAGAAAGTACCACGGCCAGAGTCCTGACCTGAAATACGGATACGCTTACCATCGTCAACCAATGTTGCGTAAGCCAACGTTTCAGCCATACCCCAGTCAATTGCTTTTTCACCGGTCATCATTGATAGACGATCGTTGTATAGCTTATTGACTCGGCTTTGTAGCTTATGGCTTTCTGGGTACTGACATATACGATTGCCAAGCTCAATCAGTCTTTGCTTATCGTATTGAGATTCCCACTGCATGTCCCATTCGTGACCTAGGTATGGAGACCAGTCTACAGAATGCAATGCCATTGGGCGCCACTCTTTCACCACGACTTCACCGCGGTCAAGAGCATCACGATATTCGTTTACTAACTGAGTAGCAGTTTCAATATCTGATTCGTTTTTATCAATCAGAACATCTGCATAAAGCTTACGCGGTGTTGGGTGTTTCTTGATTTTTTGGTACATCAAAGGCTGAGTCGCATTTGGCTCATCTGCCTCGTTGTGGCCATGACGGCGGTAACATACCAAGTCAATAACAACGTCACGCTTAAACTCGTTACGGTAATCCAATGCAATACGCGTAACAAACGCAACCGCTTCTGGATCATCAGCATTAACGTGGAAAATCGGTGCCTGTACCATCTTAGCAATATCGGTACAGTACATGGTTGAGCGAGTATCACGTGGATTCGACGTCGTAAAACCAACCTGGTTGTTTACAACGATACGAACCGTACCACCAACACAGAAACCACGCGCTAGAGACATGTTGAACGTTTCTGCAACTACACCCTGACCTGCGATAGCCGAGTCACCGTGGATAGTAATAGGAAGAACTTTACTTCCCTTATTATCACCTAAGCGATCTTGACGGGCACGCACAGAGCCCATAACTACAGGGTTTACAATCTCTAAGTGCGATGGGTTAAATGCCAGCGCTAAGTGGACATCACCACCCGGCGTTGCGAAGTCTGCTGAGAAACCTTGGTGGTATTTAACGTCACCGGTACCCCACGATTCGTCGTGCTTACCCGCAAACTCATCAAACAGATCTTGTGGCTTCTTACCCAGAACGTTCACTAGCATGTTCAAACGACCGCGGTGAGCCATACCGATAACGACTTCGCGCATGCCACTCGTACCTGCATGACGAATCAGTTCTTTCGTCATTGGGATAAGTGCATCACCACCTTCGAGCGAGAAACGTTTTGCGCCAGGGAATTTAGCGCCTAAGTAACGCTCAAGACCTTCAGCTGCTGTTAACTCTTCTAGGAACGTACGTTTCTCATCTATGTTAAATGATGGCTGGCCTACGACAGACTCAAGACGTTGTTGAATCCAACGCTTTTGCTCTGTGTCAGTCATGTGCATGTATTCAGCACCGATGGAACCGCAGTATGTTTTCTTGAGGGCTTCGTAAATATCTTTCAACTTCATGGTTTCTTGCCCAATAGCAAAAGAACCTACGTTAAAAGTTTCTTCGAAGTCTTCTTCGGTAAGATTATGAAATGCCGGATCTAGCTCAGCAACAGTTGAACGTTGCCATAGACCTAGTGGATCTAGTTCAGCAGCTTCGTGTCCGCGGAAACGGTATGCGTTAATTAGCTGTAGAACTTTTACTTGTTTTGCATCGACATCAGGGTCACTAACTTGGACATTGTAATGCTTTGTCTCTTGAGCGAGTCGTCGGAAGTAGTCACGGACACGTGAGTGTGGCTGTTCTGCCACTTCTTTTGTTGGCTTCGGCAAGCCTTCAAAAACACGTTTCCACTCCTCACTTACCAGATCGGGATCACTTAGATACAGTTCGTAGAGGTCCTCTACATACGTTGCATTGGCGCCAGCCAAGTGTGAAGACTCGAGCCATGCCTTCATCACGCCGTTGTGCATATTTTCCCTTAACCAGTAGTTTTCACGTTTGCTTCGGTCTACGCCGAGCTATAAACAGCCGACTAGAACAATCGGCAATTTTAATATTCTTCTACTCGACTTTTGCAATTGCAGTGAAGTGCTTTCTACACTCCACCGCAACTGTAGCAATAGCGAGTAAGTTACACCGAACGATTTACCAGCATCGATTTAATATGACCGATTGCTTTCGTCGGGTTTAGTCCTTTAGGACAAACACTTACACAATTCATGATGCCATGGCAACGAAAAACGCTAAATGCATCATCAAGATCAGACAGACGTTCATCTGTTGCTGTATCACGGCTATCAATTAACCAGCGATATGCTGCCAGCAGACCAGCAGGACCGATGAATTTATCTGGGTTCCACCAGAACGACGGACAAGAAGTTGTACAACATGCACACATGATACATTCGTACAAACCATCTAAATGTGCACGCTCATCTGGAGATTGCAGGTTCTCTCGTGATGGTGGTAATGCACCGTCATCAATCAAGAATGGCTTAACTTTCGCATAGTTATCATAGAACTGCGTCATGTCAACAATAAGGTCGCGCACAACAGGTAAGCCTGGCAGTGGACGAATTACGATCTTATCGCCTTGAAGTGCAGACAGCGGCGTTATACATGCAAGGCCGTTTTTACCGTTCATGTTCAAGCCATCAGAACCACAAACCCCTTCACGGCATGAGCGACGGAAAGAGATGCTAGGATCTTGCTCTTTAAGCAGAATCAACGCATCCAGAACCATCATGTCTGAGCCTTCTTCTACCTCAAGCGTGTAGTCTTTCATGTAAGGCTTGGTGTCTACGTCCGGATTGTAACGGTACAAAGAGAAGTTAAGTTTCATCGTCATTTCCTCCCTTAGTATGTACGTACTTTCGGCGGGAACGCGTCGCGGTATACTGGCGTCATGTTTACATCACGCTTAGTCATCGCTTCTGTTTCCGGATTGTAGATAGAGTGACATAGCCAGTTCTCATCATCACGCTCTGGGTAGTCAAAACGAGCGTGTGCACCACGGCTTTCCGTACGGTAGTTTGCAGCAACTGCTGTTGAGAAGGCTGTTTCCATCAGGTTGTCTAGCTCTAGACACTCAATACGTTGAGTGTTGAACTCTGAAGATTTGTCCGCCAGATGTGCGTCTTTCAGACGTTCACGAATCACTTTCAGCTCTTCCAGACCGGTTGCCATTGCATCACCTTCACGGAATACCGAGAAGCTGTTTTGCATGCAACGTTGTAGATCTTTACGGATTTGTACTGGATCTTCACCACCAGTGCTGTTTTCCCAACGCATTGTACGCGCCAGAGAAGCTTCGATGTCAGACTCAGTTGCAGGACGAGCTTCCGCTTGTGCTGCTAGTGTTTCGCCTAGGTGTAGACCTGTTGCACGACCAAATACAACCAAGTCTAGTAGCGAGTTACCACCCAGACGGTTTGCACCGTGTACAGATACAGAAGCGATTTCACCACAAGCGAATAGGCCTTGAATTTCAGCTTCGCTGCCGTCAGCCAATTGTTTGATTGCCTGGCCAGAAACCTGAGTTGGTACACCACCCATCATGTAGTGACATGTCGGGATTACTGGGATTGGTTCTTTTACAGGATCAACGTGTGCGAACGTGCGAGATAGTTCACAGATACCAGGTAGACGTGACTCAAGTACATCTTTACCTAGGTGATCCAGTTTCAGTTTAATGTGTGGTCCCCATGGGCCATCACAGCCGCGGCCTTCACGGATTTCAATCATCATTGAACGAGCAACAACGTCGCGACCAGCAAGGTCTTTCGCGTTTGGAGCATAACGCTCCATGAAGCGTTCGCCGTCTTTGTTTAGAAGGTAACCACCTTCACCACGACAACCTTCTGTTACCAGTACACCCGCGCCTGCGATGCCAGTTGGGTGGAACTGCCACATTTCCATGTCTTGCATTGGTACGCCCGCACGTAGTGCCATACCAACACCATCACCAGTGTTAATGTGTGCGTTAGTTGTCGAGGCGTAAATACGACCTGCACCACCGGTAGCGAGTACCGTTGCTTTAGATTTGAAGTAACAGATTTCACCGGTTTCCATGCAAATCGCAGTACACCCCATGATCGCGCCATCTTGGTTTTTCACCAAGTCCAACGCATACCACTCAGAGAAGATCGTTGTTTTGTGTTTTACGTTTTGTTGGTAAAGCGTATGAAGAAGCGCGTGCCCTGTACGGTCGGCTGCTGCCGCTGTACGTGCAGCTTGCTCGCCACCAAATTCTTTTGACTGACCACCAAATGGACGTTGGTAGATAGTGCCATTATCAAAACGAGAGAATGGAAGACCCATTTTTTCTAGTTCGATTACAGACTCTGGTCCATTCTTACACATGTATTCAATAGCGTTTTGGTCACCAATGTAGTCCGATCCTTTCACGGTATCGTACATGTGCCACTGCCAATCGTCCTTGTGCGAGTTACCTAGAGCAACGGTGATACCACCCTGCGCAGATACTGTATGAGAACGAGTTGGGAATACTTTAGATAGCAAAGCACATGAAAGGCCTTGCTCTGAAATTTGTAGTGCAGCGCGCATACCTGCACCACCAGCGCCGATTACAACGGCATCAAACTCACGAACTGGAATAGACACTTACGCACCCCACAAAATAAATAGACCAGAGAAGACATAACCGAATAGAGCGGCAATTACACCAAGTTGTAGTGCGGCACGAAGTTTTGCGCACTTAATGTAGTCGGTAAACACCTGCCACATACCGATCCACGCGTGAATCAGTACCGAAACCAGAGCCAACATGGTGAAAACTTTGGTGCAAGTGCCACCAAAGAACTGGGTCCAAGATGCGTAAGAGATATCTGAGAATGCACAGAAGCTCACCAGATAAATCGTGTATAGCGTCATAATGATGGCAGTTGCACGAACCAATAGGAAATCGTGTACACCATTACGACCGAATGAAGAAACGTGTTTTACCATACCATGATCCCCGCCAATAGTGACAATACTGCAGTCGCACCGAAGGCGACTTTCGCGCTCATCGCGCCAGAATCTAGCTCTTCAAAATGACCTAGATCCATCAGTAGATGACGGACACCACCAGCAACGTGGTATGCAAGTGCAGTTAGAATTCCCCACAGGATGAATTTTACGAAGAAACCATCAACGATGTCAGCGGCTTCCATAAAACCCATTGGGGATGACAGAGAAATGGATAGTAACCACAGTAGTATACCCACCGCAACAAACGTAATTACCCCAGACACACGGTGCAGGATGGATGCGATTGCTGTGATAGGAAAGTGGATGGTCTGTAAATCTAAATTAACAGGTCTTGACTTTCTTTCTTTCACGGGCTTGCTCACTCAGCTCCATTGAGCATTTATTGTTATAACCAATTTCAGCGTCCAAATGTACAAAAGTTAACATTTATTTAACAGATACCTTAGATATTCACCCAGATAATTGTAAACAAGTTGTTAACAGCGAGAGCTATCACCAAACCTCACTCTTTGTTATAGCCCCGAATTTATAAGGATTTAACTAAAATTTTCTTTGCCAATATACGGCGAGCAACATTCTAATACAATTGGTGTAACAAATTATGCTACATAGAACAGATTTTTAACGATTTTCCAAGAAAAAATCATAACAAGTGCACACAAAGCTGTAGAAAAATTGACTTTAGTCTTTAACAACAGTAAAAACATTGCACACAAACATCCTGGACGGATTAAATAATAAACAAAGGAGATTGTTATGGCGGATAAGAAAGCTACCCTTCATGTTGAAGGCCAAGCGCCAATCGAGCTGCCAATTATGGAAGGTACACTAGGTACACCTGTAATTGACGTTCGTAAACTAGGACCCAATGGTTACTTTACTTTTGACCCTGGTTTTCTTGCCACTGCATCTTGTGAATCATCAATCACGTATATCGATGGCGGCAAAGGTATTCTTTTGCACCGTGGTTACCCGATTGATCAATTAGCCAATAACGCAGATTACCTAGAAGTATGTTACATCCTTCTTTATGGTGAAGCCCCTACCCGAGAACAATACGAGCAATTTAAGAAAACCGTTACTCGCCATACTATGGTTCATGAGCAGATCGCAAGCTTCTTCCACGGCTTCCGACGT
The DNA here is from genome assembly GCF_052353105.1 of Vibrio sp. YIC-376. Taxonomy (NCBI): domain Bacteria; kingdom Pseudomonadati; phylum Pseudomonadota; class Gammaproteobacteria; order Vibrionales; family Vibrionaceae; genus Vibrio; species Vibrio sp. YIC-376. The sequence continues at coordinate 338,860 of NZ_JBBWFK010000004.1, read as the reverse complement.
GACGCTCACCCTATGGCGGTAATGTGTGGTGTAGTTGGAGCACTTGCTGCCTTCTACCACGATTCTCTTGATGTGAATAACGACGAGCACCGCGAAATTGCGGCTTATCGTCTACTTTCGAAAATGCCTACGCTGGCGGCGATGTGTTACAAATACTCAGTCGGCCAACCATTCATTTACCCTCGTAACGATTTAAGCTACGCGGAAAACTTCCTACACATGATGTTTGCAAACCCATGTGAAGAGTATGAAGTGAACCCTGTAGTTGCTCGTGCGATGGATAAAATCTTCACGCTTCATGCGGACCATGAGCAGAATGCTTCGACGTCAACAGTGCGTCTGGCAGGTTCTTCTGGTGCTAACCCATTTGCATGTATTGCAGCTGGTATCGCATCTCTTTGGGGCCCTGCGCACGGTGGTGCTAACGAAGCGTGTTTGAAAATGTTGGAAGAAATCGGCAGTGTAGATAACATTCCTGAATACGTAGAGCGAGCGAAAGACAAAGATGACCCATTCCGTTTGATGGGCTTCGGTCACCGTGTTTACAAGAACTACGACCCACGTGCAACTGTAATGCGTGAAACTTGTCATGACGTTCTAAAAGAGCTGAGCATCCAAGACCCGCTTCTAGATGTTGCAATGGAGCTTGAGCGTATCGCGCTTTCTGATGAGTACTTCGTTTCTAAGAAACTGTACCCGAACGTAGATTTCTACTCAGGTATCATTCTTAAAGCGATCGGTATTCCAGTATCAATGTTTACGGTTATCTTTGCGATTTCTCGTACTATTGGCTGGATTGCTCACTGGAACGAGATGCACAGCGATCCGCTAAACCGCATCGGTCGTCCACGTCAGCTATACACTGGTGAAGCACAACGTGAGTTTTCACCACTTCACGAACGTGAATAATCGCTGAGCGAAAAGCTAAGTAAAAGAAAGGGTTGAGATGTTAGTCTCAACCCTTTTTATTTGTGGCTAATAACGATACCCAAATAACCTTGAAATGCTTGGTAATTTGGGTATGCAGGTTAAACCGGATTATCAATATCGATAAATTCCACTTGTAAGCCGTATTCGTCGGCTAACCACTTACCAAGCGCTTTGATACCATAACGCTCTGTTGCATGATGCCCGGCTGCGAAATAATGAATATCCATTTCTCGCGCTGTATAAGTGGTGCGCTCAGAGATTTCGCCAGAAACAAAGGCATCCAAACCATGCTGAACGGCAAGTTCGATATAGTCTTGTCCGCCGCCAGTACACCACCCCACAGTCTCGATCATCTTACCTGCATTTTCTGGAGCAATATGTAGAGGTTCTCTATTTAGCGTTTGGTTGATCTTGCTAGCAAATTCTTCACCCGAGATAGGCTTTTTCAAACGTCCAAACATCGCCACCGACTGGGGATGCCCTTCCAAGCCACCTTCCACATCAATTTCGAGTAAACGTGCCAACTCTGCGTTGTTACCTAGCTCTGGATGAATATCAAGAGGCAAATGATAACCATATAAGTTGATATCATTTTTAATCAAGCTACGGATTCGTTTACCTTTCATACCACGAATTGGCTCAGGTTCCCCCTTCCAGAAGTACCCGTGATGGACGAGTAACGCATCCGCATTAAGTTCTATCGCTTTATCGATTAATGCCTGTGAGGCAGTTACACCTGTTACAATACGCTTCACCGCAGATGTACCTTCCACCTGCAATCCATTTGGAGCGTAATCTTTAATCAATTGTGGTGACAGTTTGTCATTAAGAATCTGTTCTAATTTCAAGTTATTCATTATCACTTCCAATTTCTAGCGCATTTCCAAAGTGTATATCGAACCCCGAGACTGATGCCAGATATCAAGTCCCCTTAGTTGGCAATTTTCGTTACAATAATGCCGCTTTTTCACTCTATTGTTAAAGCTAACCGGTTAAAAGGAAATAGGATGAATCAACTACAACGCTTTTATCACTGGATCGCATCATCACCACCGCTTTTTGAATTGCGTCCACCATTTGTGACACTAGAGGATTTGCCGGTTGCCCCCCTATGCGATTCCGAGGAATATAGCGGGAATCCAAGACTAGGCTTTCTCTATCAGCATTTATGTACCGCTGTATTTTCCCAGTCGCCACGATACCAGGTAGTCGCAGAAGAAATTCAGTTAAATGATAGTGATGGAAGAACTATCGGTGCTGTTGATCTGATATTGAAAAATACTGAGTCCGGTCAAATGGAGCACTGGGAAGTTGCGATAAAGTTCTACCTTCTTCACCAAGGGATTTGGTACGGACCGAATGCTCATGACCAGCTGCACAAAAAACTGAATAGAATGCTGACTCATCAACTTAAAATGAGCGAGAAACCCGAATTTCACCAAATTCTTCCTCTCGATACGCTACCTATCGAACGTTTATTAATGCAGGGACGTCTTTACATCAATCCGTTTGCGCCAGAGCCTACACCAACAGAATGTTTAGGATATGAGCTCAATCCAAGTCAAATAACCGGATACTGGTGCTATCAAAGCCAGTGGGACTTGATAGAGAAGCCGCTATATCACTTAAGCAAACCATGCTGGGCAATTGGCACAAATGATTTTTCCCATCCGATAGAGAAGCCATCAGGACGATTTGAACACGCACAAACCGAAGATGGTGAGTTTTGGTTTATAGTGCCGGATAGCTGGCCAGAGAAGCGTTAAGCATGGATATTTTCATACCCAAGGCGGGAACGAGACTAAGTTAGAAATCTATTATTAAATAGGTGAGTTTTGTGAAAAGCTTCAGAATTAAAAAGGGTTGATGCTTTCACATCAACCCTTAACATCTCGATTGAGTAATTAAAGACTTTTACAATCCTGCTGCTGCAAAAACCTGATTAACAATCTCTTGTGCTTCTGCTTCAATCTGTTTTAGGTGATCTTCACCTTTGAAACTCTCACAGTAAATTTTGTAGATGTCTTCCGTACCAGACGGGCGAGCCGCGAACCAACCGTTTTCTGTGGTTACTTTTAGACCACCGATCGCCGCACCGTTACCAGGAGCGTGAGTGAGTCGTGCAGTAATGGCATCGCCAGCCAGTGTTTCTGCTGATACCATTTCTGGAGACAGCTTCTTCAATACGTCTTTTTGAGGACCATTCGCTACGGCTTGGATACGGTTATAATTTGATTCACCGTGCTTAGCTGCTAACTCTTCATAGTACTCTTGTGGGTTTTTACCCGTTACTGCAGTGATTTCTGCCGCTAACAGGCAAAGTATAATGCCATCTTTATCAGTAGACCATGGTGTTCCGTCTTTGCGTAGGAAAGATGCTCCTGCACTTTCTTCACCGCCAAAACCAAGCTTACCAGTGTATAAACCGTCAACAAACCATTTGAAACCAACTGGCACTTCACACAGTTCGCGCCCAAGATCTGCAACGACACGATCAATCAATGCGCTTGATACCAGAGTTTTACCTACTGCAACATCTTTTCCCCAACCATCGCGATGACGGTATAGGTAGTCGATACATACAGCCAGGTAATGGTTTGGATTCATCAAACCTTTTGGTGTAACAATTCCATGACGGTCGTAATCTGGGTCATTACCAAACGCCAGATCGTATTCGTCTTTCAGTGCTAGAAGACCAGCCATTGCGTATGGTGAAGAACAATCCATACGAACCACGCCATCTTTATCCAGTGACATAAATTGGAATGATAAGTCAATCTCTTCATTCACCAAAGTAAGGTCCAGATTGTATGCTTTTCCGATTTGACGCCAGTAATCAATACCGCTACCACCTAGTGGATCAACACCAATTTTCAGATTTGCTTTTTGAATCGCTTCCATATCGATAACGTTTACAAGATCATCGATATACGGTTTTACCAAATCGACTTCAACAAACAAATCAGATGCTTTCGCTTCTTCTAGATGCAGACGTTTCACGCCTTTTAATTGTTCCGCGATCAACACATTTGCGCGATCTTCAATCGCTTGAGTCAATTCAGCTTCCGCTGGACCACCGTGTGTTGGGTTGTACTTAATACCACCGTCTTGTGGTGGGTTATGTGATGGCGTGATAACAATGCCATCTGCCTTTTCATCGTGCTTGATGTTGTAAGTCAGAATGGCGTGAGAGATCCCTGGGGTTGGCGTGTAGCCACTGTCTTGCTGAACGATCACTTTTACACCGTTCGCAATCAAAACTTCGATAACACTAGAAAAAGCTGGCTCAGACAGTGCGTGGGTATCTTTACCTACAAACAGTGGTCCTGTTGTTCCCTGCTCTGCACGAACTTCTGCAACCGCTTGTGCAATCGCTAAGATATGGTTTTCGTTAAAAGTATGTTTGTCTGCGGTACCACGGTGACCAGATGTACCGAACTGAACCTTGTGTTCTGGATTAGTCGCATCAGGTTGAAGCAAGAAGTAATTAGCAACTAACGCCGGAATATTATGAAGATCTTCCTGCTGCGCTTTTTGCCCAGCACGAGGGTGCATAGCCATGTCTGACATCCTTTCTATAAAAATAACAAACTAAAAAGCCTCATAATATCCGCTAAATGCTACACATTATGAGGCTTCTATCAGGTTTCTTAAATTGAACCCGTTACTTTCTCTATCAAGTCCGGTTGGAACCCCATGTGCGCCATCACTTGCTCAACCATCTGTCTTTTTCGGCTGGTATTGTTATTTGTGATTACCCAAAATGGTGTTTCTGGAATCGCTTTAGGTTTAGTCGTATTACCGTTTGCCAGTAAAGTTTCTTCATTATCAGCAAAGTAAACGCGCTTACGTCCCTTCACATTTGTTGCTTGCGCGAATCCTTCAGGATTTAACTTATGTAATGTTGATAAAACCAACATGAAGCGATCAATCGCTTTCTTAAGACCAGCAAATTCATCAGAAATCAGCAGTGAACGCATTTCTTTCACTGTATCAACTTGCTCTGTTTTACCTGCATCTTTACTTACTACAATCCCTTGTGGCTTCTCTACTACAGGCACAACTTCTGCTACCTGCAACTGACCATCAAGGTTTAAAAGGCGTCGCAAAATATCCGAGGCGCTTTCACCGATATGCTTTGTTTGGCTAGCAATGTAACGGTAAAGATCCTCATCAACCTCTATTGTTTTCATTCGCTTTTCACATTCTCAATGTTTAAACTCTGGGGGATTATAACGAGATCCTCACGGATACTCCACGTTAAACCCATCACGAATAAGATAAAATGTCAGCATTACTCAACTATAAGCAGGAAGGCCAAGGCCAAACAGTTGTTTTGATTCACGGATTGTTTGGTAGTTTAAGTAATCTGGGCCTTTTGGCTCGTGATCTTATCGAAGATTGTTCTGTGATCAGTATTGACTTACGAAATCACGGCCTCTCTTTCCATTCTGATACACATACCTACGCAGATATGGCACAAGATGTCGCCGATCTGCTCCGTCATTTAAACGTCGAGCCTGCGATCATTATCGGCCATTCAATGGGCGGTAAAGTTGCAATGAAACTCGTAGACATCGTTCCGCACTTGGTAAAGCAATTAGTTGTATTAGACATGGCTCCGGTAGCATATACGACAAATCGCCATGATAACGTATTCAAGGGCTTGCAAGCTGTTATCGCCGAAAAGCCATCAAGCCGTCAGCAAGCAATGGATATTCTCGCTCAGCACGTTGAAATTGACGGTGTGAGACAATTTCTCTCGAAATCACTGTATAAAGAAGGTGATAAAATGGCCTGGCGATTTAATGTGCAAAGTCTGTTGACCAACTACGCGGAAATTATTGGCTGGGAAGAGATCACACCAACCGATATCCCAACTCTTTTTGTTAAGGGAGGGGACTCTGATTATTTAATGCCGGAACATCAACCAGCTGTGCAAAGACAATTTAAACATGCCAAAGCACATATCATTGCTAACACCGGCCATTGGTTACACGCAGAAAAGCCAGTTGAAGTCATGCGCGTGATCAGGAAACACATTTCGGGTTAACAATTTCACGACTACGTATCGATTATTGAAATATCCCTTCTCGTAGCGCATTAACTTTACCGTTTAACAGTGGTATAGTGCGCGCAATAATTTTCGGCATGAAGGACTAAAATGCTCTACGACTACATGGATACGCTCGAATCTATCGGGCTCGATCTTCTTTTTGCTGCTATCTTCTTCTTCATTGGGATGGCAATAAAAGATGTGCTGAAGCAAGGCAATGTACCTGTTTTTGGTCGTCGTATTGTATGGTTGGTCCTTTTTCTCGGCTGTGCTGGGTTTATCGCAAAAGGGATAATTCAGCTAACTTGGGAAGGCTCAGGGTTAGGCTAAACTAAACCCTTAGTATCATCGCCAACAACAAACAATGTAAAGGTATAGACTCTATGGCAAGTGTAGGTATCTTCTTCGGTAGCGACACAGGTAATACTGAAGCCGTTGCAAAGATGATTCAAAAGCAACTAGGTAAGCAACTAGTTCACGTTCAAGACATCGCGAAAAGCAGCAAAGAAGACATTGATAACTTTGACCTTCTACTTCTGGGTATCCCAACTTGGTACTACGGTGAAGCACAGTGTGACTGGGATGATTTCTTTCCAGAGCTTGAGCAAATCGACTTCTCTACTAAGTTAGTCGCTATCTTTGGCTGTGGTGACCAAGAAGACTACGCAGAGTACTTCTGTGATGCTATGGGCACAGTACGTGACATCGTTGAATCAAAAGGTGGCACAATCTTGGGTCATACATCGACTGAAGGCTATGAATTTGAAGCATCTAAAGCGCTAGTAGAAGGTGATGACAGCCACTTTGTAGGTCTATGCATCGATGAAGACCGCCAACCTGAGTTAACCGACCAGCGTGTTGAGAACTGGGTAAAACAGATTTACGAAGAGATGTGTCTAGCTGAGCTTGAAGGCTAATACAAAATCTTCAAAAAGACCTCCATCATGGAGGTCTTTTTGTAGGTACTGACTATGAAGCTTCCGTTATTACGGTTTCTTCTCGATACTGTGGCTTTTTTCGCACATACAGTTTACGTTTCACTTCAGACACCACGTTCCCGTCTTTATCTTTGATATGAATTATAAACTCGGGAAACCATTTATCTCCGTCACGCGTCTTTTTAAAAATCTCTTCAATCATCCCTTCCGAGATTTCAAAATCTGCAAACAGGTCACTATTTCCGGGTTTGATAAAGTTGATGCTCGCTTCTTTATCCCAAACATAATATTCCTCTCGCAAAATACCGATCAGCATCATTGAATAAATGGGATCCGTCAGCGAGAAGATACTTCCACCATATTGAGTACGATTGGCGTTTTTATTCCACCAGTTGAGCTTCAAGCGTACTTTAACCAAACGAAAATCTTCGGAAATATGTAAAATTTTAATTCCAGCACCCCAAAATGGAGGCCAAAGATTAAGCCCAAATTTAATGATTCCTGGCTTATAAATTTTGGCGATTCGCTTATCCATTGCAATCCTTGCCCTTAGCGCGGTTATGTTACGCAATTGTAACTGGTAAGAGCTCTAATATAATTGACCGATTTCTAATTTACAAAGAAAGAATGTATTAACCCTTTGAAGTTCGTGGTTTAATGTTTTTAGCGCTTCGCCTATAATGGTAGGAATATTGAATTCTGTTAAATCGCTGCAGATGATCCAACGGGAAAGTATATGTCAGATAATAATCAGGCGCTGAAGGACGCGGGCTTAAAAGTAACCCTTCCAAGGCTAAAAATTCTAGAAGTACTTCAGCAGCCAGACTGCCAGCACATCAGTGCTGAAGATTTGTACAAAAAGTTGATTGATCTAGGTGAAGAAATTGGTCTAGCAACCGTTTATCGAGTACTAAACCAATTCGACGATGCTGGGATTGTAACTCGTCACCACTTCGAAGGTGGTAAATCAGTCTTTGAACTTTCGACTCAACATCACCATGACCACCTAGTATGTCTGGATTGTGGTGAAGTAATTGAGTTTTCAGACGATCTTATCGAAGAACGTCAAAAAGAAATAGCGGCTAAATACAATGTAACTCTGACTAACCACAGCCTTTACTTGTACGGTAAATGTGGTAGTGGTAGTGGTAGTTGCAAAGACGATCCAAACGCACATAAACCAAAGAAATAATCACAATAAAAGCGCTCCTTGAGCGCTTTTTTATCCGTCACATATTTTATACCAATCGTAGTAAACGATTACTCATTCTAGCTTGCAAACATACTCGATAACTGCGTGACAAATTTTGATTGTAGAAAAACTAGTTACGGAAAAATTGTGCCTTGTTCTCAAGAATTTCCCTACGCTATTTCTGAACACTTACTTACTGTGATTAGTATTACAAATATAAAAAATGCCAGTCCTATGACTGGCATTTTTGTTTTCATGCGTACTTACTTGTCTTCAATTTTTGCCCATGTGTCACGAAGACCTACCGTACGATTGAACACTAGGCTCTCTGCGGTTGATTCTTTAGAATCAGCACAGAAATAACCCATACGCTCAAACTGGTAGCCTTTTTCTGCTTCAGCAGAAGCGAGACTTGGCTCAACAAAACCATTGATTACAACAAGTGAATCAGGGTTAATTGTCGATGCAAAATCCTCCGCCGCGCCTGGGTTTGGAACCGTGAATAGGCGATCGTACAGACGAATTTCTGCAGGGAGTGCTTTATCAGCTGATACCCAGTGAATAACACCCTTTACTTTACGGCCATCAGCTGGGTTTTTACCCAGTGTGTCAGCATCGTAAGTACAGAAAATCGTAGTGATGTTACCTTCAGCGTCTTTCTCAACACGTTCAGCTTTAATCACGTAAGCGCCACGTAGACGAACTTCTTTACCTAGAACCAAACGCTTGTACTTTTTGTTCGCATCTTCACGAAAGTCTTCACGCTCAATCCAAACTTCACGAGTAAACGGTACTTCGCGCTCACCCATTTCTGGTTTATTTGGATGATTTGCAAGCGTCAAATTCTCTACAGCACCCTCTTCAAAGTTTTCAATAACGACTTTTACAGGGTCTAGTACCGCCATTGCTCGTGGTGCATTTTCGTTTAGGTCGTCACGAATACAAGATTCAAGAGAACTAAACTCGATCATGTTTTCTTGCTTAGTAACACCAATGCGTTTACAGAACTCACGAATAGATGACGGAGTGAAGCCACGACGACGCAAACCAGATACGGTTGGCATACGAGGATCATCCCAGCCATTAACCAGTTTTTCGGTCACTAGCTGGTTCAGCTTACGCTTAGACATCACTGTGTATTCAAGATTTAGACGGCTAAACTCGTACTGGTGAGGGCGACAATCAATTGTAATGTTCTCTAGAACCCAGTCGTAAAGACGGCGATTATCCATAAACTCAAGAGTACAAATCGAGTGAGTGATACCTTCTAACGCATCAGAAATACAGTGTGTGAAGTCGTACATTGGGTAAATGCACCACTTGTCACCAGTTTGGTGATGAGTCGCGAAACGGACGCGATATAGCACAGGGTCACGCATAACCATGAATGAAGAACCCATGTCGATCTTAGCGCGAAGACATGCTTTACCTTCTTCAAACTCACCTGCACGCATTTTTTCAAACAACGCAAGGTTTTCTTCGATTGGACGGTCACGGTACGGACTTGGCTTACCTGGCGCTTTTAACGTGCCACGGTATTCGCGAATCTGCTCTGGACTTAGCTCATCTACATACGCTAAGCCTTTATTAATCAATTCAATTGCATATTCGTAAAGCTTATCGAAGTAGTTTGATGAGTAACATACTTCACCACTCCACTCGAAGCCCAACCAGTTTACATCTTTCTTGATAGACTCAACGTATTCGATGTCTTCTTTTTCAGGGTTTGTGTCATCGAAACGTAAGTTACATTGACCCTGATAGTCCTGAGCAATACCGAAGTTCAAACAGATAGACTTAGCATGGCCGATATGCAGGTAACCATTTGGCTCCGGCGGGAATCGAGTATGCACGCTAGTGTGTTTGCCATCCGCTAGATCCTTATCAATGATCTGGCGAATAAAGTTTGATGGACGAGCATCAGCTTCACTCATCTATAGCACCTCAAAAATATTAGTATTGTCAGAGAAAACGGAACTCTGTATCCGAGAGTCGATTTACAGAGTGCATTGTTTCTAATGATCCACAATTCTAAGCCATTAGACAACAAGAACTCGCGCTAAAACCGCAATATTTATCGAGTTAGCGTGAAAGCTCAGCAGAATAAAACCGACGAAACTAAAAAAGACCTCCCGAGGGAGGTCTTTTTTCATCAGTCCTTACGATGTGATTATGGTAGTTTCACATCAGTCAGGTCTTCGCTAGCAGCGATTGCTTTCATTTCGCCGGCAACGATTTCGGCTAGAGGGCCTAGGATAACTTGAAGGTTATTCTCACCAAGTTTCACAACACCTTTCGCACCCAGTTTCTTAAGTACCGCTTCATCAGCAATCGAACGGTCTTTCAGTGTCAGACGTAGACGAGTAATACAAGCGTCGATTGACGTTAGGTTCTCGTGACCGCCCAGCGCTTTTAGGTATTGACGAGCTAGGTCACCACTTTTCGCTTCACCTACAGGAGCTGCAGCAGTGTCTTCGTCATCTTCACGGCCAGGCGACTTCAGGTTGAAAGCGCGGATAGCGAATGTGAAAGTGAAGAAGTATAGTGCACCGAAGCCAAGACCAATAAGCAGTAAAATTAGTGGTTTAGTTGCCAGACCCCAGTTCAGTACGAAGTCGATTAGACCAGCAGAGAAACCGAATCCGTGTAGTGTACCAAACATGTTAGCAATAACTAGAGCAAGACCAGTGAACACCGCGTGCATTGCGTAAAGTGCTGGAGCTAGGAACACGAACATGAATTCTAGTGGCTCAGTGATACCTGTTAGGAATGAACAGAAAGCTACTGAGAATAGTGCACCACCCACTTGGTGACGTTTTTCAACTGGAGCAGCAAAGTACATTGCTAGAGCCGCACCAGGTAGACCGAACATCATGACTGGGAAGAAGCCGTTCATGAATACGCCCGCAGATTTGTCCCCGCCGAAGTAACGGTGCAGGTCACCAGATTTAACTGTTTCAGTGACTTCTTTAACAGTTGCAGTGATTTCTGGAGTTACCGAGTTAGCAAACTCAAATGTGTGAGTTTGACCAGCGACAAGAGTCTTAGCTAGAGCTGGGTCTACACAAAGTTGTTGTAGTGCAGGTAGTGCATTACCAGCAGCCTGAGCACCAGTAACTAGTATTTCTTGACACGTACCCATACCGAACCAGAAGTAAGAGTTAAGAACGTGGTGAAGACCTACAGGGATAAGAGCACGGTTTAGAGTACCGTATACAAACTGACCAACTGCACCAGATGTAGATACTGCATGTGCTAGAGCGTCAAGACCACCTTGAATACTTGGCCATACAATACCAGCAATAGCACCCGCTACCAGCGAAAACAGACCAGCCATAATTGGAACCAGACGTTTGCCTGAGAAGAATGCTAACCACTCAGGTAGGCGTGTTGCATGGAACGCATTGTATGAGTGACCTGCAATAATACCGGCGATGATACCGCCGAAGAATGACATGTTAATGTCAGCGTTAATAGTTGTTGCTGTCGCAGTGATTACGAAGTATGCAACTGCACCAGCTAGTCCAGCAGCACCTTGGCCATCTTTAGATAGACCAATCGCAATACCAAGACCAAATAAAAGTGGAAGCTGACCGAAGATAGCACCACCAGCTTGCGCCATAAATGGGATATCTAATAAGTCGCCTTGACCCAAACGTAGTAAGAGCGCCGCAACTGGAAGCGTCGCGATAGGAAGCATAAGAGCTTTGCCTAACTTCTGCGCGTATCCGAGAATATTCACCTTAAGTTCCCCCTATAGGATTAGATGTTATGCTGAATGACTTATTTTAGCCTTTCAATTTAGTCATGCTCAGTTTATGACAATAATTTTGCTCCGCAAATTAAAAGCTCACTGTTTGTGATCCTAATCACCAGAATTAACCCTAAAGAAAGGTTTTTGCTAGCGAGATCATAAAACTTATTTTATTATACGAAAAAATGGCATTTTAAAGATAACATCCTCGCACTTTATGTAAGGCAGGATCAGTGTTATTTTGGTATCTAAGCAGGTAATCCAACGTAACTTCGCTTCGAAAAAGAATCATAAAAAAACGTTTATTTAATATTTTTCAGCGTATTACTTGTTGGCTTCTCTGCGATAGCCGAGATCAACGCGACTTACACCATGTAACTCGTTATCTAATTCAGTGATACAAACTAAGTAACCACATGACTCAAGCAGTCGCCATTTAGGTAACAATACAGACATTGAATTCTCATCTATAAGGACCAGCTGACTATGTACGCGCTAAGTAACTGTAAAATCTATACCGGTAGTGATGTTCTTACCGAACATGCGGTCATCATCGAAAACAACCTAATTCAATCCGTTTTACCCGTATCTGAGCTACCGAAAGACATCGAGGTAAAAGATCTAAATGGAGCGAATTTAAGTCCGGGATTCATTGATCTTCAGCTTAATGGCTGTGGCGGTGTCATGTTGAATGATGATATCACGCCAGAAACAATTCAAATCATGCACGAAGCTAACCTTAAGTCGGGTTGTACTAGTTTCCTACCTACACTAATAACGTCTTCAGATGAAGATATGCGCGCAGCGATTAATGCAGCTCGTGCGTATCACAACAAGTACCAAAACCAATCACTGGGTCTGCACCTGGAAGGTCCTTATCTTAACGTCGCGAAAAAAGGTATCCATAATGTAAACTTTATTCGCACCTCAGACGAAGAAATGATCGACCTGATCTGCTCAAATACAGATATTATAGCAAAAGTGACACTCGCTCCTGAGCAAAACGATCCTGAGCATATTCGCCGCTTAAGTGCTGCGGGGATTATCGTATCAATCGGCCATACCAACGCGACATACAAGGAAGCACGCCAAGGCTTTGAATCTGGTATTACCTTCGCGACACATCTATTTAATGCAATGACGCCAATGGTCGGTCGTGAGCCAGGGGTTGTCGGTGCTATATACGACACACCAGAAGTATACGCAGGAATCATCGCTGACGGTTTTCACGTAGACTATGCAAACATCAGAATTGCTCATAAAATCAAAGGTGAGAAGCTTGTTTTGGTGACGGATGCCACAGCTCCGGCAGGTGCTAACATTGATCACTTTATTTTTGTCGGTAAGAAAGTATATTACCGAGATGGTAAGTGTGTTGATGAAAACGGCACACTAGGCGGCTCAGCTCTGACTATGATTGAAGCAGTTCAGAATACAGTTGAGCACGCAGGTATCGCTTTAGACGAAGCTCTACGAATGGCCACGCTATATCCTGCAACAGCGATTGGTGTTGCGGATCGTCTTGGCCGCATTCGAACTGGCATGGTGGCAAACCTGACTATTTTCGATCGTGACTTCAATGTAAAAGCGACGGTTGTTAACGGACAATACGAGCACAATTAAGCATGAATGGCGGACAAATTGGTAATGTAGATTTAGTAAAACAGCTTAACAGCGCTGCGGTATATAGGCTGATTGATCAGCAAGGTCCTATCTCCCGTATTCAAGTTGCAGATGTAAGCCAGTTGGCTCCTGCGAGTGTTACTAAGATAACCCGCCAACTTCTAGAGCGCGGCCTAATCAAAGAGGTCGCTCAACAAGCTTCGACTGGTGGTCGCCGAGCTATCTCGTTGACTACCGAAGTAAAACCTTTTCACTCTGTCGCGGTTCGTTTGGGACGTGACTACATACAGTTTTGCCTGTATGACTTGGGCGGAACTGCAATAGCCGAAGAACAACACGAACTACATTACACCAACCAAGAAAACCTGATAGCTGGCCTTATTGAGCTATTAAAGGATTTCATTAATCGCAACCAAGATAAGATTGACCAGTTAATTGCTATTGGTATCACGCTGCCAGGGTTGGTTAACCCAACGACAGGTGTGGTTGAATACATGCCAAATACAGACATCGATAATCTTGCTCTTGGTGAAATCATCAGTGAGAAATTTAATATCTCCTGTTTTGTTGGTAACGACGTTCGCGGTATGGCGTTAGCTGAACACTATTTTGGTGCAAGCCAAGATTGCCAAGACTCCATCCTAGTTAGTGTTCATCGAGGTACTGGTGCTGGCATCATTGTGAATGGTCAGGTGTTTCTTGGATTTAACCGCAACGTCGGTGAAATCGGTCACATCCAAATCGATCCACTCGGTGAACAGTGCCAATGTGGTAACTTTGGCTGCTTAGAGACGGTTGCGGCTAACCCTGCGATTGTACAACGTGTAAAACAGCTTATTGCACAAGGATATGAGTCGAGCCTAACTGAGCTCGAAAATATCACGATTCAAGATATCTGCGCACATGCCATAAATGGTGATGAACTGGCTAAGCAAAGCCTGGTGCGCGTTGGTAATCAGTTAGGTAAAGCGATTGCCATCACAATCAACTTATTCAATCCTCAAAAAATCGTTATTGCTGGCGATATTACTGCTGCGCAAGAAATTGTATTCCCTGCCATTAAACGAAATGTTGAAAACCAGTCGTTAAAAACGTTCCATAATGGCCTTCCTATCGTCGCCTCACTAATCGACAAACAGCCGACAATGGGGGCATTTGCAATGATCAAACGTTCAATGCTAAACGGCGTTTTGTTACAAAAGTTATTAGAAGACTAAGTTTATACAACTAATTGAGTTACAATCTCGGGCTGTGCTTGCACAGCCCGTTTTTGCATATCAGGAAACTCCACAACAGTATGGAAATTATTCTAATTACTACAGCATTTTTAGCTGGCTTTATCGCTTTAAAATGCGCACTTCCTCCTCTAGTTGGCTTTTTACTCGCAGGATTTGGATTACACGCGTTTGGCTTCCAAAGTAATGATGTCATCGCCAACCTGGCTGATCTCGGCGTTACTCTACTTTTGTTCACTATTGGGCTAAAACTCGATGTAAAAACGCTGTTATCCAAAGAAATTTGGGGAGGTGCGACAGCGCACAATATCCTCTCTACTGCGGTGTTCACAATCGCACTAGCTGGGTTAAAGCTATTAGGAATTACCTCTCTGGCGAGCATGGGCATTGGCCAAATTTTACTACTTGCGTTTGCTTTGTCTTTTTCAAGTACCGTTTTCGCGGTGAAGACACTCCAGGAAAAAGGCGAAATGAGCGCGACGTACGGTACCATCGCGATCGGTATCTTAGTCATGCAAGATATCTTTGCTGTCGTATTTCTGACGGTTTCTACTGGGAAAATACCTGAGTGGTACGCCATTGCTTTGTTCGGCCTACCTTTGCTTCGTCCGTTGTTCTACAAATTTCTCGATAAAGTAGGCCACGGCGAGATGTTGGTGTTGTTCGGTATATTCTTCGCCCTTGTCGTTGGTGCTGGTTTATTTGAAATAGTGGGTATGAAGCCAGATCTTGGCGCTCTTATTTTAGGCATGTTGCTGGCAGGTCACAGCAAAGCATCCGAGCTCTCAAAGTCACTGTTTAATATGAAAGAGCTCTTCTTAGTTTGCTTCTTCCTAAATATTGGCTTGTCAGCATCACTAAGCGTTACTGGCGTTGCCCTCGCCGTCTTATTTATTCTGCTGCTACCGATAAAAGGGTTGCTGTACTTTGTAACGATTAACTACTTTAACTTCCGAGTCCGTACTTCTTTACTCGCCTCCTTATCACTGTTCAACTACAGTGAATTTGGTCTGATTGTTGGTGGCTTGGCCTATAAAATGGGTTGGATGCCAAGTGACATGTTAGCGGCAATCGCTGTGGCCGTATCGCTATCATTCATTATCTCAGCGCCACTGAATCGCCTGAGCAATAAAATCTATCAGCATTCCGGTAAATGGCTCCAAGAGACCGCTGCGGAAAAACTCAACCAACGAGATCAACTCATCAACCCTGGCCATGCTCAGGTTCTTATTCTGGGGATGGGTAGAATCGGCACTGGTGCCTATGATGAATTATGCTCTCGCTACGGCAAGATTTCTCTCGGCGTAGAAATTCGTGAAGATGCGGCGCTACGACATCGAGAAGAAGGTCGTAATGTCATTTCCGGTGATGCAACTGACCCAGACTTTTGGGAACGAATCCTTGATACTGGCAACGTACAACTGGTGTTATTGGCTATGCCTCATCATCAGGGTAATCAGACCGCTTTGGAACAGCTCCAACGAAGAAACTACAAAGGGCAAATTGCTGCTATTGCAGAGTACCCAGACCAACTTGATGGTTTGTTAGAAAATGGCGTTCACGCAGCATTCAATATCTACAATGAAGCTGGTAGCGGTTTCGCACGACACGTTTGTCAGCAACTTGAACCCAAATTCACGCCTGCAAAATAGGCATGCAAGTGAATAAAACCACAAGCCTACCAGCCAAATGGTAGGCTTTTTTGTTTAATTTTCACACCAAACCTTAATTTCATTCACCAAAACTGAAGAATTATTAAATAATTTCTAAACCCCAAGGGGTTTTATAATTTTTTTTATCACAAAGCGTTGCTTTTTTTACTCAAACTGGCAAATTGAAGCCATACCGATTAGATATTGTTTAGTTTAAAAAGGATGTTGTATGTGTTCAGTATTTGGCATTTTAGACATAAAAAGTGATGCAGCAGCATTACGCCCTATCGCATTAGAAATGTCGAAAAAGCTTCGTCATCGTGGTCCAGACTGGTCTGGTATCTACTCTTCAGAGCGAGCAATCCTAGCTCATGAACGCTTGGCCATTGTAGGCTTGAATAGCGGAGCTCAACCACTATACAGCCCTGATAAAAAACTAATCCTTGCGGTAAATGGCGAGATCTACAACCACAAAGAGATCCGCGCTCGTTACGAAGGCAAATATGAATTCCAAACTGACTCTGATTGTGAAGTTATTCTTGCTCTATACCAAGATATGGGTGCAGACCTTCTAGAAGAGTTGAACGGCATTTTCGCATTCATTCTTTATGATGAAGAGAAAGACGAGTACCTAATTGGTCGAGACCACATCGGTATCATTCCGCTATACCAAGGTTTTGATGAACATGGCAACTACTACATTGCCTCTGAAATGAAAGCTCTTGTACCTGTATGTAAAACAGTGAGCGAATTTCCCCCAGGTAGTTACTACAGCTCTAAAGACTCAGAGCCACAGCGCTACTACATTCGCGACTGGAACGAATACGCAGCGGTACAAGGCAACAGCACCAGCAAAGAAGATCTGACTGAAGCGTTAGAAGCAGCCGTCAAACGCCAACTGATGACTGACGTTCCTTACGGTGTGCTTCTATCAGGCGGTTTGGATTCATCCATCACATCGGCTGTAGCTAAACGTTATGCAGCAATGCGCATTGAAGACGATGAAAAATCAGAAGCTTGGTGGCCTCAACTACACTCATTTGCTGTTGGTCTAGAAGGCGCTCCAGACTTAAAAGCGGCACGTGAAGTTGCAGATAAAATCGGTACGGTACACCACGAAATGACCTACACAATTCAAGAAGGTCTTGATGCCATTCGTGACGTGATTTACCACATTGAAACCTACGACGTAACAACGATTCGCGCTTCAACGCCAATGTTCCTGATGGGACGTAAAATTAAAGCGATGGGTATCAAAATGGTACTATCAGGCGAAGGTGCGGACGAAATCTTCGGTGGTTACCTGTATTTCCATAAAGCGCCAAACGCACAAGAGTTCCACGAAGAAACTGTACGTAAGCTTCTAGCTCTGAACATGTTTGACTGCGCACGTGCAAACAAATCATTGGCTGCATGGGGTGTCGAAGGCCGAGTACCTTTCTTAGACAAAGAATTCATCGACGTAGCAATGCGCCTAAACCCAGCTGACAAGATGTGTGGCAACGGAAAAATGGAAAAACACATCCTACGAGAGTGTTTTGAGCATTATCTGCCAGATTCAATTGCATGGCGCCAAAAAGAACAATTCTCTGATGGCGTAGGTTATAGCTGGATTGATACTTTGAAAGCTGTAGCTGCAGAGAAAGTAACGGATCAACAAATGGAAACGGCACAGTACCGCTTCCCTTACAACACACCAACCACAAAAGAGGGTTATGTGTACCGCGAAATCTTTGAAGAACTGTTCCCACTACCATCAGCAGCAGAATGTGTACCGGGAGGACCTTCAGTAGCATGTTCTTCAGCTAAAGCAATCGAATGGGACGAGTCATTCAAGAACTGTGTAGACCCATCAGGTCGAGCAGTACAGGCCGTTCATAACGACGCTTACTAATTTATAGACAAAACAGATAGTAAAAGGGCTGGTTAAAACCAGCCCTTTTTGTATTTGGTAAACAAATTGGATTTGATAAACGAATTATTTCAGATCTAAATCGCTGTTATCGATACTAACTGGTACACGCTTAGTTATCATCTGTACCAGCATGATTGAACGCTTTTCACCATCCTGCTCTTGGAAGATGGCATCAATGCCGGCAAACTGTCCGCTCTTAACTCTGACTTGATCACCAGGTTTCGGCATGCTTTGGCATGCGTTATTTTCACTGCAACATTTATCTATTTGCTTCAATTCAAATACAAGGTCGCCTTGCACTTCTTTCGGCTGAGCACCAAACCTTACAAAATCGACCACACCACGAGTGGAACGAACTGATGTAAAGTTTGGACCCTTCTCATAATCAAAACGTGCAAACACATAACATGGGAACAGTGGCTCTTCGACTTTTTGTCTTTTACCACGCAAGATTTTCTCAACTTCTACAGTCGGATAAAAACACTCCACCCCTTGATTTTCAAGGTGCTGCTGCGCCCTAACCTGCTCACCTCGTTTACAATAAAGTAGGTACCAACGTTTCATTTTTTTACTAGCCAATTATATTTTTCAAGCATCCTAGCATTAAGCCTAAGATGAGTCATGGGCATTTCCATTATCTATAGAATTATAGATAAACCCTGCTCACATAAATCAACTTTTCCCTGAAAACTTCACATATCAAGTCCATAAGCAAAAGTGAAAATTTAGTTTTCAGCGCAACCAAAACCGTGAATTGTTCTACAAATAAAATCAAAAACAGAAACTTAGATAAGTTTAATATCAATTATACAAAATTTTTTGTTTGTAAGTTGTTAAATGACAAGGTATATATTTGCCTCTTAAAAAATGTAACAACTCTTATTAAAAATCTTATGTCAAACCAACATCAATACTTTGGCCATCCACGTGGCCTGTTTTTACTATTCGGTACCGAGTTGTGGGAACGCTTCTCTTATTATGCAATGCGCGCCATCCTCGTACTTTACCTCACAGATACAACCATGAATGGTGGCCTTGGCTGGACTACTAAAGATGCGTTAGACCTTTATGGTATCTACACCGGCCTTGTTTACATCACTCCGCTTATTGGTGGCTACCTGGCAGATAACTACTTAGGTCAACGCCGTTCAATTTTGCTTGGTGGCGCATTGATGGCCATTGGTCAATTTACGTTGGCGTTACCAGCCGATGCGCTTGGTCTGGGATCACTCCATACATTTTACTTAGGTTTAGGACTACTGATTGCCGGTAATGGTCTGTTCAAACCAAACATTTCGACTATGGTTGGCGATCTTTACAATGAAGGCGATAACCGTCGTGATGGCGCATTCACTATCTTTTACATGGGTATTAACCTTGGTGCCTTGCTTGCTGGTGTCGTTTCTGGCTCTGTGACCAACTCATTTGGCTGGAAAGCAGGCTTTGTAGCTGCAGGTATTGGTATGCTTATGAGCCTTGTGATGCAAATGACCTTCGCTCAATCATGGCTTGGTGACATTGGTCGTGAGCCTGCGGCAAAACGTGCATTAGCAAATCAGAACTCAACTAAGAAACAACCACTAACCAAAGAAGAAGTGGATCGTATTAAAGTTATCTTAGTGATGAGCCTGTTTACTATCGTATTCTGGGCTGGCTTTGAGCAAGCTGGTGGTCTGATGAACATCTACACTCAGCAGTACACCGACCGCATGATTGGAGGCTTTGAAGTTCCTGCTGCATGGTTCCAGTCACTCAACCCATTCTTCATCATCACGCTTGCGCCTGTACTTGCTGTTCTATGGGTCAAACTTGGTAAACGTGAGCCAAACTCACCAGTGAAATTTGCATTGGCGATGTTCTTCCTGGCGCTAGGTTTCCTATGTATGGTTGGTGCGGTACTTGAACAAGGTGGTGATACGACGGTTAAAACCTCAATGTTATGGCTCGTTGGTGCGTTCTTCTTCCATACACTGGGTGAACTTTGTCTATCACCTATCGGCTTATCATTGGTAACTAAGCTTGCTCCTCTGCGTTTGGCATCATTAATGATGGGTGCATGGTTCGGTTGTAACGCGATTGCGAACTACGTTGCTGGCTATGTTGGCTCTCACGTGGGTGAACTAGGTGCGATGGCGATCTTTAGCGGCATCGCTGCGAGTGCAACGGTAAGTGGCCTGATTCTGCTGATGTTCTCAAACACTCTCGTTCGCTGGATGCATGGTGCTGAAAGTACAGCAAGCACAGCAGAACAAGTAGAAGAGCAACAAGTGCAAGTCGCTTAATACTCTGCTCACGCAGAAAAAGGGTCGCATTTGCGACCCTTTTTTGTAGTTGGCATCAGGAGAATGACTAGAGTTTATTCCGAACTAGCTCTGCCATCATATCGATATGTGCATCATCGTCATTAAGGCACGGGATGTAATTATATTGTTCACCACCCGCTTCTAAGAAAATTTCTTTGTTCTCTGCCGAGATTTCTTCTAACGTTTCCAAACAATCGGAAGAAAACGCTGGCGCCATAATGTCTATTCTCTTGATACCCTTGTCAGGCATAGATTCCAAAGTTTTGTCGGTATATGGCTGTAGCCACTCTTCTCTGCCAAATCGAGACTGATAAGACATACCAATCTGCTCTTCCTTCAAACCAAGCGCTTCACCTAACAAACAAGTGGTTGTGGCGCAATGCTGAGGATAGATATCACCATTGTCAGCAAAACGTTTTGGTATGCCGTGGTAAGAACACAATAGGTAATCACCTTGCCCATGTTCAGCCCAGTATGTACGAACCGATTGAGCCAGGGCTTCGATATACATAGGGTGATCATGATAATCTCGAACAAAACTGAACGCAGGTATAACTGGCAGTTTCTTAAATGCTTTGGTTATCCCGTCAGAGACCGCCGCCGTTGTCGTACCAGAATACTGAGGGTACAAAGGCAATACGATCACTTCTTCAACGCCTTGAGTTAGTAATGCTTCAAAACCAGCGTGTAGACTTGGGTTACCATAAGTCATCCCGAGTTCTACAGGCATGTCTAAATACTGAGCAAGCTTCTTCGCTTGGCGCTTTGAATGCACCATTAGCGGTGACCCATCTTCCATCCAAACGGATTCGTAAAGCTTTGCAACCTTTGGAGCACGCACCGGCAGAATCACTCCATGTAAAATTGGACACCAAAGCCATCGTGTCATATCGACCACACGATGGTCATGAAGAAACTGGCTCAAGAAGCGCTTTACAGCAGGAGCGGTTGGTTCGTCAGGTGTCCCTAGGTTAACCAGTAGCACACCTTGTTTTTTTATAGTTTGCATAGCGTCCTTTTGTTTTAAGCTTTTACCAATGCCAGTAATTTGGATCAGCAAGAATAATAAGTTAATAACTGGAAATGGTATTATAAATATGTATAAAAAAAGCGACCTTACGGTCGCTTAACTATAACAAAATTCTTAAAAATTTTGATAATAGGTATTATCTATTATGCTAATGCCTTTTCGATATCAATGCCTTTTCGATATCAGCACTTACTTCAGCAACTTGCTTAGTACCGTCAAATTTTAGGTACTTAGTATTACCCGCTTCTGCTTCTTTACCGTAGTAATTGATAAGTGGAGCAGTTTGGTCGTGATAAACACCTAGACGTGCGCGTACAGTTTCTTCTTTGTCGTCATCACGAACAACAAGATCTTCACCAGTTACGTCATCTTTACCTTCCACTTTAGGTGGGTTGTAAACAACGTGGTAAGTACGACCTGATGGTAGGTGTGCACGACGACCCGCCATGCGCTCTACGATTACGTCGTCAGCTACGTCGAATTCGATTACGTAATCCACGTCAACGCCCATCTCTTTGAGGCCGTCAGCCTGAGGGATAGTACGAGGGAAACCATCTAGTAGGAAACCTTTTGCGCAATCGTCTTGAGCGATACGCTCTTTGATAAGGCCAAGGATGATTTCATCAGAAACTAGCTGACCAGCGTCGATAACAGATTTAGCTTGCTTACCAAGCTCTGTACCTGCTTTGATTGCCGCACGAAGCATATCACCAGTAGAGATTTGTGGAATACCGTATTTTTCCATGATGAAGTTTGCTTGTGTGCCTTTACCTGCACCTGGAGCACCTAGAAGAATGATGCGCATGATTTATCCTCTTTAATTTGTAAGTTTTATACCGAAGCTCACAATAACCGGGACTTCTTGGGCATCAACCCTTAGAAGCGCTCGCAACGATAAGTTTCGGTATAACGTAGCGTTTAGGCGGCAAAAATACACGCCTTATGACTGACATTCAAGTGACAGATTCTATCACAGGTTATGTAAGCAAAGAGTGAACTAAGACTAAAGAATGTTAACAACTGCATTTTTATGCCGTTATTGACTATTAACTCAACACTCTGAAGGCAAATTTTTGCGATACCATACAAAAAGCTCGCGATGAGCGAGCTTTTTTATATGAAGCGACTATTAAACCTTAGTCAAAAGCTTGTTGATAGCGCCCAAAAACTGCGCAGGATCTTCCATTGAGCCACGTTCTGCAAGCATCGCCTGGCCAAGAAGCACCTCAACCCAACGACCAAACGCTTCTTCATCCGCTTCGTCGGCCATACGCTTGACCAGTTCGTGATCTGGGTTGATTTCGAAGATGTACTTCACTGCTGGTACAGCTTGACCTGCTGCTGCAAGTAGCTTGGCCATTTGTGTCCCCATCTCGTAATCATCCGTTACCACGACGGCCGGAGTCGAGGCCAATTTAAATGTCGTGCGTACATCTTTAACACGATCACCCAAGTATGCTTTGGTTCGCTCAACAACCGATTTAAACTCTTCTTCAGTCTCTTTCTGCTTTTCTTTCTCTGCTTCGTCTTCGAAGTTACTCAGATCAAGACCAGCTTTAGTAATTGACTGGAACTGCTTTCCGTCGAACTCTGTTAAGTAGTTCATCAACCACTCATCAATACGATCGTACATCAAGATAACTTCGATGCCTTTCGCTTTAAACTGCTCCAGATGAGGGCTGTTTTTCGCTGCTGCGTAGCTATCGGCTGTCAGGTAGTAAATCTTATCCTGACCTTCTTTCATACGCTCAACGTAATCAGACAGAGCAACAGTTTGCTCGGCAGAGTCCACATCTGTAGATACAAAACGCAACAGACCGGCAATTTTCTCTTTATTTGCGAAGTCTTCAGCCGGACCTTCTTTCAATACAAGACCGAACTCTTTCCAGAATGACTGGTATTTTTCTTCGTCATTCTTTGCCATACGCTCTAGCATCGTAAGGACACGTTTAGTACACGCGTTACGCAGAGACTGAGTGACTTTGTTGTCTTGAAGAATTTCACGCGACACGTTTAGCGGTAAATCATTTGAGTCAATCAAGCCGCGTACAAAACGCAGGTAAGATGGCATAAATTGCTCTGCATCATCCATGATGAAAACACGTTGGACATAAAGTTTCAGACCTGATTTATGGTCACGGTTCATCATGTCCCATGGCGCTTTCGATGGGATGTACAGCAGACTGGTGTAATCGTTTTTACCTTCTACTCGGTTGTGACTCCAAACCAGAGGATCAGCGAAATCGTGCGAAACGTGCTTATAGAATTCTTGATATTCTTCTTCTGAAATATCTGATTTATTGCGAGTCCATAAAGCTTGGGCCTTGTTAATCTGCTCCCACTTTTTCTCGCCAGTTTCTTTACCTTCCTCGTCACGTACCGAAGTTTGGATAGAAACAGGGATGCCGATATGGTCTGAGTATTTACTGATCACTTCGCGCAAACGCCATTCGTTCAGAAACTCTTTACCTTCATCGCGCATATGAAGAATGATGTCAGTACCGCGAGACTCTTTTACGATGTTTTCAATCGTGTATTCGCCTTCCCCTGCCGAGTGCCATTGTACGGCCTCTTCTGCTGATAGGCCTGCAGCACGCGTACGGACAGTCACTGCATCTGCTACGATAAACGCAGAATAGAAGCCCACCCCAAACTGACCAATCAATTGTGAGTCTTTGCTTTGCTCTTCAGACAGTTTTGAGAAAAACTCTGCAGTACCTGATTTTGCAATAGTGCCCAGATGTTCGATCACATCTTCGCGGCTCATACCTATGCCGTTGTCAGAAATCGTTAGGGTATTTGAATTTCCATCAAATGACAGCTTAACGCCAAGATCTGCGTTACCTTGATATAAATCTGGGTTAGATAGCGCCTGAAAACGCAACTTGTCTGATGCATCTGATGCGTTAGAAATCAGCTCGCGCAAAAAGATCTCTTTGTTGGAATAAAGAGAATGGATCATTAAATGAAGTAGTTGTTTTACTTCTGATTGAAAACCACGAGTTTCTTTATTTTGAGATAAGGTTTCGCTCATGTTTGCTCCATAACATCTACACTAACAAGCCATTTCTGGACATAAAGTTAATCACTTGGTCCTGTGAAATAGCCGCACTAATATGTCATGTAAAATGAGGCTGACAAATGTAAATTCAAGGTCATTCAGACTAAAAACAGTGTTTTTTTAGAAAAATTTAATTATCCTACCCGCCTAAACGCATCTAAAACGTCGTGCATATCCCATACGCATACATAAAACTGTGATATAAATCACTACAATTACAACATCATCCATCTAAGAAGAACTAAATGACTAGCATAGGCACCAAATTTCTACTTGCTCAAAGGTTTACTTTTGACCCAAATAGTAATTCGCTCGCTGACCTACAAAACGGCAACGAAGTTGTACGATTAGGAAGCAACGAAAGCCGCATTCTCTTGATGTTGGCAGAAAGACCCAACGAAGTTTTAACCCGCAATGAACTTCACGAGTTCGTTTGGCGTGAGCAAGGTTTTGAGGTGGATGACTCAAGCCTTACTCAAGCAATCTCAACCCTGCGTAAGATGTTGAAGGATTCAACTAAATCTCCAGAGTTCGTTAAAACCGTACCAAAACGTGGCTACCAACTTATTTGCTCTGTTGAGCGCATGAATCCGCTGTATTCTGATCTTAACTCGGAAACTGAAGAGCTAGCTGCAGACGATGAGTTACTTAAAGCAGAAGACGTGGACATCTCAGATGAAGCTGTAACAGAAGCGACTACAGAGACGACAGAGTTAAATGAATCAAACACCGAGCAACCTCAAATTCAGGCAACAAGGAGACCTAATAAATGGTTACCTCGCTTGATTTTACTTGTGGCCGCTCTGCTCCCTATTTGCGTTCTGTTATTCACCAATCCTGCGGAATCCAAGTTCCGTCAGATCGGTATATACCAAAATGTGCCTGTTCTGACACCGGTTAACCACCCTCAAATCAATGATTGGCTGCCTTCCATCAAGCAATGTGTGGAGCGCTACGTAGAGCATCAT
This sequence comes from Vibrio sp. YIC-376, assembly GCF_052353105.1. Lineage (NCBI taxonomy): Bacteria > Pseudomonadati > Pseudomonadota > Gammaproteobacteria > Vibrionales > Vibrionaceae > Vibrio > Vibrio sp. YIC-376. The sequence goes on along the minus strand of NZ_JBBWFK010000004.1, from coordinate 313,203 downwards.
GCGAAAGATTCATTACCTGTTGAAGTCATTGCCACTGGTGGGCAAAACAACCAATTGGTGCTGAACTACGTTCACGACATAAATCACTCGTATGAGAACGTCACTCTGCGTATTTTTGCGGGACAAAACGACACAGCAGATATCTGCAAATAAAGGAGGCCAATATGAAGATAAAATTTCCATCTGCGGTTTTGGCCGTATCCATTCTTTTCAGTGGTTGGTTGTATTGGGGAAGTGACCTGAAAGTCGAGCAGGTTCTTACAGCAAATGAGTGGCAGTCAACGATGGTGACACTGATTACTGATGAGTTACCGAATGACACCGTTGGCCCTCTGCGTCGCGTCAATGTCGAATCGAACGTGAAATACCTGCCAAATGGCGAATATATCCGTGTTGCCACCATTACGCTGTTTGCTCAAGGCTCAACGGCTGAGTCCAAAATCAGTATTTCCGAGAAAGGGCGCTGGGAAGTAAGTGATAATTATCTGCTTGTTTCTCCGTCTGAGTTCAAAGATATTTCATCTTCGCAGTCGAAAGACTTTTCTGAAGAACAATTACGCCTGATTACTCAAATATTTAGACTAGACGCAGAACAAAGCCGTCGCATTGATGTTGTTAATGAGAAAGCCTTGCTCCTTACTAGCCTAAACCACGGTTCTACGGTACTGTTTAGAAACTAATTTTTCTTGAATGACAAGGGGGCCAGATGCCCCCTTAATTGTACACATGGATTGGATAGACACCTTCACACTTTTCCTCGGCTCTCTTATCGCCAATACGCTTGCATCTCTGTCTGGTGGCGGTGCGGGATTATTGCAATTTCCTTTATTAATATTTTTAGGATTACCTTTTTCTGTCGCACTCGGCACCCATAAAGTTGCTTCTGTTGCTCTGGGCTTAGGTGCGGCAAGCACTCATCTAAAAGCAGGGACGATCAAGCTGCCCGTTGCACTGTATCTAATACTGGTTGGCAGTATCGGTGTCATCATTGGTGCCAATATCATCGTCCATATTCCTGACGGTATTGCCGAGAAAATGTTAGGGGTGATGATCCTTGCACTCGGCGTCTATTCCAGACTGAAAAAACAGTTGGGCCAATCTGAAATCCTCATGCATCGCGATCGACTCGGTTGGATTATCGGCGGCGTCGGTCTAATGTTGATTGGAATCATCAATGGCTCACTGACTGCCGGATCTGGTTTACTCGTTACCCTGTTTTTAGTTCGCTGGTTTGGGTTTGATTATAAACAAGCGGTCGCTTACACCATGATTTGTGTCGGTTTATTTTGGAATGGCATCGGTGGCATCGCTGTTGTTCAGGCAGGTGCACCGATTCACTGGGCATGGTTACCCGTTCTGCTATTAAGTTCCTTCTTGGGAGGAAGTCTGGGAGCTTGGGGAGCCACTCGATATAGCAACCGAGTGATTAAAATTGCCTTTGAGATTCTCACCTTTGCCGTCGGCATTAAACTGCTGGTTTAATTCAGCTAAAAGGAAAACAAAATGGATAAAGCCGTGATTAACATTTATTACTGTCGCCAGTGCAACTGGATGTTACGTTCAACCTGGCTTTCGCAAGAGCTACTGCATACGTTCAGCGAAGAAATAGAATCCATTACTTTACATCCAGATACTGGTGGCCGATTCGAAATATTCTGCAACGGTCAGCAAATCTGGGAACGTAAAAAAGATGGTGGATTCCCAGAAGCTAAAGTGTTGAAGCAAAGGGTCAGAGACATTATTGATCCTGAGCGAGATTTAGGTCATTCAGACACAAAATAAGGGAACCCAAGGTTCCCTATCACTGCCAGTTGAACTGGCATACTCGACCGACCGTTCTCAACATCAGAACGCTAGATTGTTGTCTGCGATAGAACCTCACCTTCTGGTGTTTGTACCACCAGCTTGTTTCCGTTCATCAAACCGTAGCTTCGGGCAAAGCCATTACGTGGAAAAGTCATAGAACCTGGATTGAAGACGGTAACGCCATCTTGTAATTCCGCAACAGGTAAGTGGGTGTGGCCATGAGCAATCACATCCCCCTCTTTCAACTCAGGACGCTTGATACCGTTGTATAAATGACCATGAGTTAAAAACAGGCGTTGGCCGGATTCAAGCAAAACCCAGGCATAGTCCATCATCATAGGAAAAGTTAACAGCATCTGATCCACTTCACTATCACAGTTACCACGAACTGCGATGATCTGATTGCTGTACTGATTTAATAGCTCAGCGACTTGTGGTGGATTATACCCCTCAGGTATCGGGTTTCTTGGACCGTGGTTGAGAATGTCCCCCAACAGAATCAAGTGCTCAGCTCCAGACGCAATAAACAGGTCGATAGTTTCTTTAGCCGCAGGTAAAGAGCCATGCAAATCTGAGGCAAAAAATAGTTTCACAGCATTATCTCCTCAAAAAGTATGAGGCTATTCTACGTCATTCTGCCCACAGCTCAACCAAGTTACTGATCACGTACAAACTCAATCATCATTGGTAACAAATACACCCATGCAGCGTAACCGGCCCCGACAAGTACCACTAGCCAAAATATCATTGAAATGAACTTCGACTTTGCTAAATGATTCAGTGGATCCGGCTCACCACATCCAGGGCAGGTATGAGCTCGTTTAGAAATCTGTCTCTCACACACCGGACAAGGAACTAAAGGCATGATAATAATCCTCGACTATAAGCTTAGGGAACAAAGAATAAGTGCCAGAGAACACATATGCAACATATTAAATAATCAATACTTTAGAGATTAGTAACTTTCGCCGACTTGAGAAAGAATTCGCCTTGATACGGCATAACTCAATCTCTTATCATGCCGTTAATCACGATGTTGTTATAACTGACCATGCCGATTACCTCGCCATCTTCAATTACAGGCGCACGGCTAATGCCGAATCGTTCAAACAATCTGGCACAGTATTTCACATTCATGTCTGGCCCAACGCACAGGGCTGGCTTTGTCATGATTTCATAGATATTGGTACGTTGAGGCGCTCGGTTATTCGCCAATACTTTTTTCGCAATATCATTCATCAACACGATACCGAACTCATCATTGTCATCACGCTTCTTAACCACCAGTGCTTTAACCTGATATTTTTTGGCCAATGTAATGCCTTCGTATACCGTCATCAGTCCATCAACCATAACGTAGGTCGCAGCCATTACATCTCTCACTCGTACTATCGCCTGACTACTCATAATTCATCCTCAACGACCTTAGCCAATGTCTCGACTTGGTGGGCAACACCAACGGCATCTTCAATATCAATTTGTATCGCGATACCTTGCCCAGACTCCCTGTCAAATTCGCCTACCTCACTAATGGTTTCCAAAATATGCCGGGAGAGGTGTTCCTCCACGACAAACAACAACACATCTTTTTGCACTTCCAAAGTTAAGCCAAAAAAGGTTCGTTTTTGATTGAGCCCCTGTCCGCGAGCATTATTAATGACCGTTGCTCCTGTAGCTCCCGCATCCCGAGCCGCATCAAGCACCTTGTCTGTTCTGGCATCCTCTACAAACGCAAGTATCAATTTAAAGCGCATTTTCTTCGTCCTCCGAGATGTCTTTATTAAGCCACTGAGTAATTTGCGCATATCCCATTACGGATATCATCGGAAACAAACTGGCAAAGGCAATCAAACCAAAACCGTCTATCATTGGGTTTCTCCCCGGCACCGTAGACGCAAGGCCAAGTCCCAAAGCAGTAACAAGCGGTACGGTTACTGTTGATGTCGTAACTCCGCCTGAGTCATAAGCTAAAGGAACGATTAACTGGGGAGCATAAAAAGTCTGAACTACCACTACGATATAACCAGCAATAATGTAATAGTGAATTGGGTCTCCCGCTACAATCCGGTAACTGCCCAGCGCAATTCCAATCGCAACGCCTAGTGCCACCGCCACACGCAGACCAGTCACACGGATACTGCCACCGGATACTTGATTCGCTTTAATCGCCACCGCTATTAGTGATGGCTCCGCAATCGTCGTACTGAAACCAATAAAAAAGGCAAAGGTATATACCCAATAATAGTCGACCCATTCCAATTGCTGCCCAATCGATACTTTGAACTCGCGTAAGAAGTCAGGATTCGTGAGTTGTATCGCCATGGTTTCTCCAAGCGGAAACAACGCCATTTCTAAGCCAAGTAAAAACAGAGACAATCCTAAAATTACATAAGCAAAACCGAAGAGTACTTTTCTCAGGTTATTAACTGGTCGACGGAGTACTGCGAGCTGAAAACCAAAAATGATGGCGGCGATAGGAATAACATCGCGAATGGTGGTTAGTAGCGTGCTAAAAAATTGCTCAAATGAAATCATGCCACAACCATCCCATAGATCATGACAAACATCATTGGCAGCAACGAGGCAAAAGCGATCAATCCAAAACCGTCAACCATCGGATTCCGCCCTTTGATTGCTGAAGCAAGACCTACTCCGAGCGCAGTCACCAGTGGAACGGTAATAGTCGATGTCGTCACTCCTCCTGAATCGTAAGCCACTCCAATGATAGATTCAGGTGCAAACCAGGTTAACACCACCACACCGACGTACCCGCCAATGATCATGTAATGGATTGGCCAACCTTTCAAAATACGAAGCACACCAATAACGATCGCTATCCCGACCGACAAAGCTACTGTCACACGAAGCCCAGTGCCATAATCATGCATTGACTGTGGTGAGTTAGTAATCATTCCGCCTTCTGCGGCGACTTGAGAAGCTTTGTCTGCGACAGCGGTTAATGCGGGTTCAGCTATGGTGGTGCCAAACCCTAAACAAAATGCGAACACTAGCAGCCAGAACACGCTTCCCTTTTTCGCAAACGCCTGAGCCATACTCTCGCCAATCGGGAAAAGGCCTAGTTCTAAGCCAAAAATAAAAAACGTAAGTCCTAAAATGACGAACAATAAGCCGAGAAGAATGGAAACCAGATTCGGCAAAGGCTCTTGTAATACCACTAATTGAAAAAAAGCGATGACGATGACAATAGGCAAAAGATCGCGCGTACTATTGAGGAGAGCCCGAAAAAGAGCAACAAATGCTTCCATATCTCCCCTCTTGGTGAACGCTTTATGTTCCCAAAGCGCTACTTGATTGACTCAACCTAATACCAGTCTGGCATAAATTTCTTGATGCAAACGTGAACAAGTCAATGTCACCAATAACAGACAGTTACAATTTTTCATTATGTGAACTCAATGCGGTATTTGGTTTTTCTCACGGTAAAAGGATTTGTGTCCATTACTGGAGCGAATCTGCTCAAGCTACAAACAAAAAGGCTATAATGTTGTCATGTTTTTACGTTCCATGAGATGCCATGAATATATTACTAACCGGCGGAACCGGATTTATCGGCTCAGAGTTGCTTAAACTGCTCACCACACATCATGTGGTCCTATTAACACGTTCACCAGAAAAAGCCAGACAGCACCTCAAACACGCCGACGTGGGTAATATTGAGTATCTTGATTCTCTGGATCATCTGGAAGACCTCAATGATATTGACGCGGTGATTAACCTTGCGGGAGAGCCCATCGTGGACAAACGATGGACAAAGAAGCAGAAAGATAAAATCTGTAAAAGCCGCTGGCAAATAACAGAGAAAATTGTCGAGTTGATCCACGCCAGTACTAAACCTCCGGCGGTATTTATCAGTGGTTCCGCGGTCGGCTATTATGGAGACCAACAAGATCACCCATTCGACGAGTGTCTGCATGTCAACAGTGATGATTTCCCTCATGTTGTCTGCGAACAGTGGGAGCAGATTGCTAAGCGTGCAGAATCTGAGAATACCCGTGTTTGCTTATTGCGAACCGGTGTTGTACTCGGCCTAAATGGCGGCGCTCTGGCAAAAATGTTACTGCCATACAAGTTAGGCCTAGGTGGACCACTTGGAAGCGGAAATCAATACATGCCCTGGATTCATATCCTCGATATGGTTCGCGCCATTATGTATTTGCTCAACACACCTCACGCGCACGGCGCGTTCAACATGTGTGCACCGCACCCGGTAACCAACCGGATTTTTAGCGCCACATTAGCTAAGACGCTGAAACGACCGCATATACTATTCACCCCCAAATGGGTCATGGAAACCGTGATGGGGGAATCTGCCTGCCTGTTGTTCGACAGCATCAGAGCAAAGCCTAAGAAACTCACAGAACTTGATTTCCAGTTTACTTATTCGAGGATTGAACCAGCACTTAAGCACTTGCTTCATGAACGAAGCTGTTGAATGATAAGCCTTATTGAATGTTTATCCTGAGCGTAAATTATGAACAAGTCTATTCTCATCACTGGCTGCTCGACCGGTATTGGCTACGTATGTGCTCATGCCTTGAAAAAGCAAGGTTTTAAAGTCATCGCATCCTGCCGACATCCAGACGATGTCCAGCGACTACAGTCGGAAGGCTTAACTTGCATCCAACTTGACCTCAATGACCCTGATAGCATCACTCTAGGAGCAAAGCAGGCAATCAAACTAGCTCAAGGGGAACTCTACGCGCTCTTTAACAATGGAGCATATGGTCAGCCTGGAGCACTGGAAGATCTACCAACCGAAGCACTCAAAGCGCAATTTCAAACCAACTTTTTCGGTTGGCACCAACTAGTGCAAGAGATTCTTCCTCATATGAGATCTCAGGGCGAAGGCCGCATCATTCAAAACAGCTCTATACTTGGCTTTGCCGCAATGAAATATCGCGGTGCCTACAATGCCTCTAAGTTTGCTCTGGAAGGATGGACAGACACCTTAAGACTTGAGCTGGCCGATACCAACATCAAAGTCGCGCTTATAGAGCCGGGACCTATCGAGACCCAGTTCAGACAAAATGCTTTGAAAGCGTTTGAACAGTGGATTGACGTGGAGTCCAGCCCGCACCGTATCGCCTATGAAGGCCAGAAAAAACGCTTAGACAATGACAAGTCCAATAATAAGTTCGTTCTGCCGGCAGAAGCGTGTATTACTCCAGTCCTTCATGCACTGACCAGCGATTCACCGAAAATCCGTTATCGTATTACGACACCAACAAAGCTGTTCGCCGTGCTAAAACGGTTATTACCCACACGGTTGCTCGATAAAATTTTGCGCCAAGCAGCATAAAATACTTTTGTCGTATTGTAATTTCATCGTAACAATGCGATGTCATGATGAGCATGTAGGTTAAAAAAACCTCACCTGTTCGAATCAATATCTAGGCAAATCTTGCACCAAATGAAGGTTCTTTCTTTCAGTGCAATGACTTGGTTAGATTTGGTATCGCCACCCAACATGTTTTGTACTAACGCGAGACAACAATGACATTAAATCAGCTTAACTGGCTTAGTGTGGGTGTAGTGTTGACCTTGTTCATCCTATTCTGATACCACACTTGCACGACGAGAATAACAATCCCCGTGCAAGACTTGCCAATTTTATAGCACTTTCGCTTGCTATCAGGACAACGCTGCTTCGGCAGCGTTTTTCCTTTCAGTACCCCCAACAACACAAATATGCAAAACTCGTTCATTCTCAATGAATCAGCGTCTAGGGTTATTTTGGTATACAGCTTGAATTTCCGCTAAATCAGCTCCATATCATCAAACAACGACAAAAAACAAAAGCAAGGATACTCTGATGCAATCCCCATTTATCGTTGAGCTTACAGAACAGAACTTTCGCGAAACGCTTGAAGGATCGATGAACACGCCCGTTCTGATCCATTTCTGGGCTAATGCGCAACCAGAAAGCGCACAAATACTCCCTGAGTTACAATCGCTGACTCAACAGTACAATGGTGCCTTTACCCTTGCTTTGCTTAACTGTGAAGCTCAACCCGCTTTGGCTTCTCAGTTTGGTGTCCAGGTTTTGCCTACAATCGCGCTGTTTGTGAACGGTCAGGCAGTTGATGGTTTGGGTGGCCCTCAACCCATCAATGCTATTGCTACCATGCTGCAAAAGCACCTTCCAAGCCCTGATGAACAATCGCTAAAGCAGGTATCTGAACTACTGCAGCAAGGTCAACACGCAGAAGCGTTAAACATCATTCATACACTTCCCACTGAGTTACAGTCCCGTGGAGATGTAAAACTAGCAACGGCAGACTGCCTACTAGAAACTAAACAGTTTGATGTTGCTCAAGAACTATTAGGTTCAATTCCTCTTGAGTATCAAGACAACTACTACAAGGGATTGTTGGCGAAACTCGAACTGCATCAGCAAGCTGCACACAGTCCTGAGCTTCAACGTCTTGAGCAAGAATTTGCTGCAAATACAGAAAACTATCAGCTAGCATGTGAATTAGCAGTCCAGTACAACCAGGTTGGGCGTGATGAAGAAGCGTTAGAGCTGCTTTGGAATATCCTAAAAGTGAACCTAGGTGCGCAAGATGGTGAAGTAAAGAAAACCTTCATGGATATTCTGAGTGCTTTAGGTCAAGGTAATGTCTTGGCGAGTAAGTACCGCCGCCAGCTTTACTCTATCTTGTACTAAGCGATTTAGAATTATAAATAAAGGCCGGTGTATCCCGGCCTTTATTGTATCTAGAAGCTTAGAAGTCACTGTACAGCGTGGCAGCTGCAGGCAGGGACTCGATAGGCTGCCATCGGTCATTGAACGTGTACTTTGCATAGAGCATGAAGTGATTTGGCTTATAAAATTCAGAGTGTTGGAGGTCGATAACCCCACCCAGGTACCAACGCTTACTCACTCGCTTCTCTACCGCAGCCTGGAATGACGTGCCAAATCCACCACCAGTTGATGAAGCACCTCCGATAGAAAAATATGGCGCATCGTCTTCTGTCCAAGAATTAGAAATCGATGCACTTAACTGATACGACCAAGTGTTGTTGTAACGGCCGTAATAATTGACTGGCAGTGACACAGAAAAATAGCGCTGTGGGCTGTAATAACCACCATGCCCCAGCGTGTATTCACTCAAGTTTTTATCATAGGTAAGGTACATCACGTTGGCACCGATACTTAAACGCTGCTGGTCAGTTGCCATCAGTTTGTAATACGCACCCGCAAGAGCTCCCAAGCGAGTGTTATCTTCAACATTTTTACCCGTGATCACATGGTACTGAAGGCTATTCCAAAAACCATACGGTCCACCAACATCCCAACTAGAGTTTAGTTTAACTCCAGAGCTAACCACACCACCCCATTTTGTACCATCAACATCACTGCCGCCAGAGGGCACCGACATTCCCGCGTATGCTAACGTGCTGCTGGTGAGCGGGCGACGAGAAGCGTCGACTCGCCAGCCAAAGTCACCCAGTTCGCCAGTGATATTCACGCCACCAACCCAGGTTGTATGGTCCAAACCAACCGGAGTCGTACCAATATCCGCTTGCCACTCTTTTGCTTGCCAGCCAACGCCTAAGGCTATCCCCGATGCCTTACTTCGAAATTTGGTGCCACCCGAGTCGGTTTCTTTTTCGTAATAATCTAATTTCCCAGAATCAACGGAAACATAATCCGCTCTGAGTAACAGATGCCCATTCCATGGTTCAACCGGAATTCGAGCTTCAATCGGTATTTGACGGGAGGTATTCTTCCCATCGCGAGCACTGTCATCCCAACCGATGATCACATGGCCATCATTACGATCATGCAATGTGTCCAGGTCTGCTTTAACGTTGCGAGTCAGCCAATAATCATCTGCCGTTTCATACAGTTCACGCAAGCTGGTCGATGATTTAAGCGCCTCTTTAGGATCGGTGCTTTTTTCAATGCGATCATAGTTAAGTACCTGATACGCTCTCACCTCCGCTAACGTCCAGTGTTGATTCTCCATGGCTAACTTCATGCTTTCCCGATAAGTAAAACCATCGACGTCCGTTTTTTTTTCCAGTAGTTGATTAAATTCATCAGCATCCAAATGATCTCCTTGCTGATGAAACACCATAGCGGCGGTGAGCAACTGCGTTGCAGTCAGGGTGTCTTGCTTATTTTTTAATACTTGTCGGGCATCTTGGTAAGCCGCGTTATCTTTCGTCAAAACGCTGGTTTGCAGCAAGCCAATTTGAGCTTGTGACTGAAAAGGTTCCGGTTCTGATGCTACTCGGGAATAGAGATCCATCGCCTCGGAATAACGCTGATTGTTAACCATATAATCGGCTTCACCCAACATTCGACGCGTATCAAGATGGTCAAATTGAACAAGAAATGACGCGTCAAGTTCTTGAATATTATGAGTAGTGGAAAAGGTTTTAAGCCAGCATTTAAATTCATCAAACTTATTCAGATCAACCATTAGACCGCCATAGGCCAAAATATCTGGGGCACTCCAACTGGATGACGGTTCCATAGCTTCATATATGCGCTCCGCTTCGGCGATATTCGATGAGTCAATCCATATACCAGCTAAACGCGATAATGCTTGAATTTGTTTACTATATTGGGTTTCCAGAGAATGTAACTGTGCCGTCACTGACTGCGGCGACTCCGGATAACGTTTTTGAATGTTTTCGAGAGCAGAATCGAGCTTTAAACGAACCAAATTTGTCTGCATAGCACTGGTTAACTCATCCGGCGGTACGCTCTCTAATTCTGCGATAGCCTTCTCAACCTCAAGCCCCTGAGCAAGATAAAGCGCATAAGCAAATTTCATTTCAGCATCGTGCTCAAATTGCACCCAATCACGCATCAATCGGTCGGCTCTAGGCTTATCTCCCAACGAACGAACCACATCTGCAATATCTAATCGTAACCAAGGGGAGCGAACATCAAGTGCAATGAGCTCCTCGATCGCTTGTTTCATTGTGTTGTCGTCATCTTGAGCAATAGCGACACGCAACCGAGACAGCGCGATTTCAGAGTCAATATTTTTAATCTCTTCAGCCACAGCACTTTTCTGCACCGGACTATAGGTGTGTGCCAAAGCCTTAGCCCCTGCCCAATCTTGTTGCGCCGTTCTTACTATTAAACGACCGCGAAGTGCCAAGCGGTTTTTTGGCTCTAATGTTAGTGCTTGTAAATAAGCCCTCTCCGCTGCTAGATAATCTTTTTGTTGTAAATATAACGCCCCAAGATAAACGAATGCGTCAGGTTGTGTTTTATCAACAGCAATCGCTTTTCGATAGTATTTCTCCGCCTGCTGCCATTGCCCTTTGTCCGCTAACTGATCACCATTTTTCAAATAAGCCCAGTATTGTGACACCTGAACCAATGAGCGCCATTTCGACGCGTTATCTAAATCAGTATCTAGCTTTTGAGCTTGCTGAAAGTAATACAAGGCTTTTTTCTGCTGCCCCTGACGAAGATATACTTTGCCCATTGCGCCTAATAACTCATGGTCTTGAGGTCTTGTTGTCAATGCATAACGCAATTGAGCTTCTGCTTGCTTTGTTCTGCCAAGTTCAACCAGTTGTAATCCTTTGAGTTTTGCAAGGTATGTCGGGTCTTTTCTGAGCTCTTGCTCCGTAGACCAACGAGCTTTTGCATGATTATGAGCACTTTGAATTTTGATATCGGAAGGGTAATAGCTCGCAAGAATCGCGTATTCCTGTACGACTTCTTGAGAAATGGGCAATTGCTCCAAAGCCCTCACCCAAGAGGCTGCTGCGCTCGTCCCGACCCTAGGATTAAGCGCTAAAGCTCGGTAAGTAGCCAAAACCCAGGGTTCTGTCGGATTATCTTTGCGGATATGGTTAGCCAGAGCTAATTGAAACTGAGGAACACCAGGATACTCTGCATTTAACCGCTCCAGACCTTGTTTTACTTGATTCCAGAGCCCACCAGCATCACTTTGCAATTCCAGGAATTCTAGCTGTAAAGCAGCAGTAGGCATTCCGAATGGAAAAATGGACTGATAAGCTTGAATTGCTTCTTGATAACGTCCAGCTTTAGCAAATAGTTTCGCTTGCTGATAGGCGAAGCTCTTAGTGCTCTGGATAGCAATTATCAATGACAGGGATCTCACTTGAGGAGAGTCTGGTGCCAGCAGGGTCAAACGTTCAAGTGTCTGCTGAGCCAACTCGAATTGTTGCCTTTTTAAATACATATTGGCTAGGTAAAACAATCCGTCAGGACTGTTCTCATCGATAGCGAATAGGCGCTCAAGGGTACTTTCAACAATATCATCACGCCCAACCACATCCGCGAGTCTTAACTGACTGATTAACCACTCTACAGAATCTACCCTTACTCCAGATGTTGAAAACTGCACGGCTTCTACAGGCCGATAAACCGTATCTAATTGAGACCTGGAAAGGGGAGCGGAATAAAAATCCTGCGCTTGAACGGTATTGATGTACTCGACTTCACTCATCACCATGCCGAATAGAAATACCCAGGGCGAACGTTCTATGAGTGACATTGGGAACTCCATGCTGGACGCAATTCGCCTTGTCGACCAAAGCGGAATAAGTTCTCATACCAACCCAGCCCAAATAAACTCAATACATTACTGTAATAGTGAACATTTTTGTCTGTCACTAATTGCGATTTAGAGCGCTTCGCCTGCGCGGCTAATACTGATTCATTCCCTGAAGAAGCAAGCAGAGGCAGGGCTGCGGCAGAAAATCCTGCGTCACCCACTTGGCTATATTTACCCGTTAGAGTATTCACTTCTCTTGGTGGTGCACCTAATTCTTTAATTGCTTCGATAAAAGGCTGCATTTGACGAATTAACCGGGACTTTTCGGCGATTTGGTCATCGAGCATACCTGCCCATAGGTAAGTTCTAATCGCGTTATAACTGCCCAACGAACCTGTGACCGTATCTTGGGAATACCTACCATGCTTTAGCGTCGCCCAGTCAGGGCTGAAACCATGGGACATCGTTTGCTCAAGCATATCCATACTGGTGTTATACATAGAATCCCATGGGTACTGCGGAAAAAGTGTACGCATTCGTGCCATAAGCTGTAGTGGAACATAACTCGGATTCACACGATAGCGTTCACCAAATTCAAAACCTCTCTGCGCAGGTAACAAGACAGTTCCAACATGACTCAGAGTGACCGTTTCTTCACGTAATATACGAGCAGCGAGCAGATGCCCCAGCGACTGGTAGTAATAGTTATTCCATAAGCGACCCGCTTCTACCAAGACATAAGCAATCCACAAGTCAGAATCGGACGCAGAATTGGCATCCAGAATGCCGAATGTACCATTACTTCTCTTCCCCCAAAGCCATGCTGGTAGTCTTGCCGTTAAATCACCACCAGCCAGATGCACTTGAGTCCACTTTAATACTTGAGCAAAAGTTTGCTGGTCGTTAGCAACAAGTGCAAAAAACAAAGCATAAGACTGCCCTTCAGATGTGGTGATCAGACGAGCATCACTGGCGTCAATCACTCGACCTTGTTCAATATAAACAGATTTAAACGTCTCCCATTGAGGCCAGCCACACGTGTTTGCCATAAGTTGGGGAGAAATAAGTAACATAAACAATGTGAATAGTTTTTTCATTGCTCTTCTTCCCCGACTTTTTCTACGCGTTTCGCGGCAACTTGACGAAGAACCCTCCAAAGAGCAATGGTAACAATCACAACCATGAACGCAGCAAAACAAGCCAGGATGATTGGGTGGCTAGAGAAGTGGTACCAAATCAACTGCCACACTGGGAGCTTTCCTACATAGTAATGCTCACCCACATTGTGGCTTGCTATTTCGTCACCTCTTATCGTTACCACGGAGCCAAACATAAGCTCGACTTTACTAGGGTTGGCTAAGACTCGATCTACGCTGGAAAAGTCATCCGGATGTGCTGCGATAATAGAGATCAGGCTACGATTATCAGTGAACGGTGACTCCATTCCGTAGATAGCCGCAAATGAGCCAATCGCATCGACAGAGACCAGTTCCGATGGCGCTTGACTGCCTTCAGGGTCAGTCACCCAACTCATCCCATGTTGTTGCTCATTCTTACGAGGCAAACGTATTTGTCGACTTCCTGCTTCAACAATTAGGTTCAGGTAATTCGGGTCATCCACCGCTTTTGCCAACGTACTCGAAACACCAATACTGATGAGCTCTTTACCTTCTAGAGCTTGAGCATCAATCTTATCGGTCAACGTTACCTGATATCCCGGATAACCGGAGTTTTGTCCCATCGACCCCATTAAATTTATAAAAGTTTGTAACACCTCTACAGGCGCATGCTCTGGCACGATGACCGTGGTTTCAGACAAATCCGCCATACGTGTAAACGGAAAACCAGATGTAGCAAACGCTCGAATGTTAGGCATTTCGATGTAGTGTGGGAATCCACTAAAATCAACCGTAGAATCACCGTTAATGACCGCATACTGTTTACTCGGTTGAGTTACCTGACACGAGCCTTCTGTTACCGAAGCAAAACTAAACTCAAAATCGATTCGGTTCTTGCTGCCAACTTTAAAGGCAGGGATTCGCACAACGTTGTTTTGACCACGACTATATTCACTCAACAGAGGAACACGAATACGGCTTGAATCATCGCTTCTACCTTCTGTCGTCAGGTTAACAGCCTGAATGAACTGCTCATTGATATGCAGCGATAAACGAGATCCGGAATTATCTGTTGCTGGTGGGGAATAACGATAATTGAGGTCGACCGGAATCCCGCGACTCTGCCAGGTAAACAAATCTGGCGGTAAATGAAAACGCACGCTAATCGGTGGAGGCGTTCGCCCTTCAACCTGTAACATACTGCTCTGTTCAACAAGTTCCGAAAACGCAATAGGTCGATCAGTACTAAGCCAGTTTGGCGCATCGTAAGGCACTCTAGGGGCAATTTGCTCAATAGCATTAATCTTTGCCATTGGCCCGGTAAGCAATTGATGACCTAACGCTAAACCTTGCACTGCGGTGTTTAAATCAGTGCTATCACGCCCTAGCACTAACAGTAACTTAATGTATGGATCGGTTGGATGTGAGATAACTTGCAACCTTGGGCCATCGGTATCCGGATAGTCACGAAGAAAATCAGGCTTGTTGTCATTAGTCACGAAAACCACCGCATGACGCTGTGGTAAGGTATTAATGCTTAACTGGAACTCTGCACTACGCCAGTCAGCCAGTGCGCCAAAGTAAGAACCCAACACGCCGGCTGCTTTGATTTCACTGAGATCATAGTGATTGCCCAGAACAATTGGCAGCTCGAGCTGAGAGAAGTCACGTTCATCAAAAAATGGCGCAGGTAACAGACTTAAATCACTCACTAACTCGGTCTTTTGTACCAACATTTCGATATAGCTGCTTTGGCTAATTTCAGCCCAAATACTCGAGTCATTCGGATTAGCGCATTCCTTTTTGGTATTGCCAATCAACTCAAAACGAACTTGATTATAATTACTGAAATAACGGGCATCGAGAGGGATTGATGCGCTCACCCTGTTGCCTTGATGACCATCTGCGATAGAGACAACTCCCATCAATTCATTATTCAAGTACACTTTTACATGGGACACCAATGACAAAAGAGCTGGTGATGGCGTCATATCAAAATGTAATGTTGCTTTCGAGACCACCTCATCCAGACGAGAACCAAAGCCGATGTAAGTGTTCGACTCACTGCCTTCCAAAGCAATTGAACGCTGGAATCCTAACCCACTAAAGGGTAACTCTCGCTGAAATACACGTGGGTTTTCTGCTTGTTGCTCTTGAAGTGGCAATGGTTGTGGAACAACGTCTTGAGCATTGAGACTAAGTGATATACACATCAATGATATTGCGGTAGTCAACGCGGCTACTTTTTTATTGTGGAGCATGATTCAGGGGCCTGTTTGGGACATAGCGAGGTCTGAGTGACCAGAAAAATTCGATACAGAAAATAAGAGAGTTCACACACCCTTTTACTAAATAAGGGCTGTGCTGCAGCAGACGTTTATATCCATCTAAGCCGACTTTAAGAACAACTTGCATGCTCGATAAAGGCTTATCTGATTGGTAACTTTGTTGCCATTTAGCCCAAGTGTCCGCTCGAGCAAAGGTACATTGAACATATTGGATCTGCTGGCTATTAGATAATTGATGAAGCTGCAGACCAAATATTCCGTTTTTGGCATAAGCAACCGTCACTGGAAATGCAAACTCTTCATTCCCACGGTTAAGAACGATATCTATCTTCTGGCCAAGTAAATGTTGGCTCACATCTGCTTCCAAGCCGTCAATTTCTACGCGCATACCACCTAAAGAAAAATCTTTCATCTGAGCCTGTATTAGATGTCCCGAAGGAAACCTCACCGCTGCATCTATGGTGACTTCTACCCGATGGGCTTTTCGGATCTGCTTAGCTTCAACCGCAACAGCAACTGCTGCGCCAAGAATCAATAAGTTATATATTGTCCAAAGGATGTTCACGATAACGGTGCTGATTTCATCTTGAGGACCTGTGGCTAAGCGATAAAAGCCGGCTACTAAGCCAATGATGTTCAAAGCCACCATGATCAAATATGGACGGGATATCACCCAGTCATAATGAGATTTCTCGACCAACCCGCCCTTGGCCGTTACATTGAACTGCCCTTTATGCGGAGCAAACAGAGCCACTGTCGTTGGTCTGGCGATATACCAAGCGAGCACAGTCTCATACACTTCACCCCAAAAGGAATAGCGGTAATCCCCCTGCATACGTGAATTCGTCATGCTGGCATGAACCATGTGAGGCAATACGTATAGTGCTATCGCAATAGCCGGGGCGTAGATGACATAGGAATGCAATAGTAAAAACGCTAGTGGTGCCAACAAGAACACTATACGAGGGATACCAGACAAGAAGTGCAACATTGCATTGAGGTAGCAAAGACGTTGAGCTAGTTTGAGTCCTTTGCCTGTCAGAGGATTGTCGACTCTGAATATTTGCGCCATACCTCTAGCCCAACGGATACGCTGCCCAACATGCGCAGACAACGTTTCTGTCGCCAAACCTGCTGAAATTGGTTGCTTCAAGTATGCGGATCGATAACCTAAACGGTGCATACGTAGAGAAGTATGCGCATCCTCTGTCACCGTCTCGACAGCAATTCCTCCAATCTCCTCAAGTGGTTCACGGCGTAAAACCGCACAAGACCCACAAAAGAAAGTGGCATCCCACAAATCATTGCCGTCTTGAATCAGCCCATAAAATAGGTTGCCCTCATTGGGCACATTACGGAAATTCGACAAATTACGTTCAAACGGATCCGGAGAAAAGAAGTGATGGGGAGTTTGAATCAATGCCAGCTTAGGATCTTTGAGAAACATACCCATCGTCAGTTGGAAAAACACACGAGTAGGTATGTGGTCGCAATCAAAGATCGCAACAAACTCACCGTGAGATTGCTTTAAGGCATAATTGATATTGCCCGCTTTCGCGTGTTCGTTCGTGGGCCTGCGGATATAGTTCACACCAACACTATCAGCAAAGTCACGAAAACTGTCTCGCTTGCCATCATCAAGGATATATATGTTGATCTTATTGCTTGGCCAGTCGACCCCCATAGAGGCATAAACCGTAGCCTTTACTACATCCAGATCTTCGTTATAAGTTGGAATGAACAGATCAACCGTAGGCCAGACAGATTGATCTTCAGGAAGTGACTCCGGTTTACGATTAAGCGGCCAACTGGTCTGGAAGTAGCCAAGCATCAGCACAATCCATGAATATGTTTCCGCTAACAACAAAACACAACCAAGAAACAGCGAAAGTGAATCATCCCAATTTAACGTCGATGAGTAACGCCACCAGAGGTAACGACAAGACGCCGTAACAGAAAGAATAATGAGCAACAGCGTTGGAAAACGGCCAGGCATGCGACGCACCATCATAGCCAAAGCCCATAACGAAAGAACAAACACAGTCTGAGCTTGGTAGCCGAACGGTACCGTAAAGCATAATAACGCCAGCAATGTTACGACCAACAGAACGAAGTAATTGAGTGCGATTGCCAACTTGCTCGCTTTAAGATGTTCTCTATCTTCGGGGGTTCTCATCTGGCTGGCTGCACTTTCTAACCACCTAACCCCTTTCGCCACTAACTCAAAAGGTAAGTAGAACAGACTACGAATTTTTCCTGCCGCCAATGCGAACATCTTATGAAGTAATTGAGACCACGATCGGGTCAAGGTCTGCCTAAAACAAATCAGCCAAAACGTTTGAACAATAAATCGGACCGAATCAAATAACCGCGGCACCGCAAAATTAATTTGCGGGTAGTAGACAAGTGGTAGCTTCCAGGACGGAATGCCTAAAACCTCCGGTTTTAGAAATACAAAACTAAAACAAAACCAACAAGATAACAGGCACTCCCCCAACCGAGAGGCTTTACCGTCTCGCGTGTGCTCATACACCGCTTTCTGAACGTTGAACTGCTTAGCAACCCTGCTTTTTAAAACAAAATTGAGGAAACTCATTCACTAACCTCAAGCTGACTTGTGGATAGCGTAGATACAATCCAAAAAGCCAGGGACTGAAAGTCCTTCGCTGCCTGACTATTGGGGGCGAACTGCTGAGCTGTTGTCAGATTGGCTACACATTCATGCAAGACCGTGTCACGGTGAATCACAACAGGTATCGATAACTCATCAAGCTCCGTCTTTAAGACCAGCATCATGTCACGACTGATCTCAGTTTCGGGTTGATATTGGTTTATAACGAAACGTAACTTATTCGCTCTTTTTAGCTGAATGGCTTCTTGGGTTAACAACCAATATTGAAGAGCTGCATAGCTTGATGCATCCGCCGTCAGAACAATAAGAACCATATCCATAGAGTCAGTAAAACTGCCCATCGCTAAATCTGATAGGTGGCCGTGAAAGACTTGCCACAGTTCTGCTTTATTTTCACTGACACGAAGCGTCTCTCGCCCTAAGAAGTGGATGAGCTGGTCTTTTTGCAAGCACAACGAACTTGTCTGCTCAGCATTTAAACGCCCAAATGGAAGAAATGACATCCCTTGGGGGCACTGATATCCTGCGTCATACCACGATTTTTCAGCCAATAAGTTGTATGCCCACCCTTCTTGCGCATCAAATGACAAGCCTAAATGAAGTTGCAATAGATTCTCTGGAGATACGTCAATGGCTAAAACGTGCTTATTTATTTTCTCTAGTGCTTTAGCTAAATTCGCAGTTATCGTTGTCGCTCCGGCACCACCTCTTAAACTCACTAAAAGAAGACGCTTCATACAACTTCTACCGCCGATACCAAATCTTTATTCAGGGGCGTGTTAGTGTCAGAGTAATCGGACGCTTTCGAGTGAAAGATAAGCCATTTATTTTTGGCTTGTATGTATGACTCTGTTTGCTTTATCTCCACATATCGGTATTTCTCTAAATTATATGAAGAGTAGATTGCCTTGATATCGTTAGCTGAGCCAGCCATTACCTGTTACCTACAACAATAGCGAATAAGAACAGTAGTAAAGACACTCCTATCTATTACCTAACTCTGTGAACACTTCGCGAATAAATAATCAACATAATAACAACGAGAACAGATTCCATAATTCCATCTATGAAAAACACACTACTCTATTCATTGTAAATGCCAATAAAAACCAATATAAAACAAATTTAATATGAAAAAATGTTAATTAAACCCTAAAAAATCAAGGTCGCGGAAATACCATTTATAACATTCAATCTCCGCTAAAATAATTATCCTACTTACCTGCAATAATTGATTATAGCAATGCTATATCTATTTTTATTTATGATCAAATTAGTTTAGTATCATATTGTCATTTTATTGGCACTAAGATTAAATTTTCGTCAACAATGGCATAGCTGAGCTCTCCCCCTGAGAACACTGCGCCTATCTATATGATTTTTGGTGTTTTATGTCCATATTAAGCGGCCTTCCCGTACTTATCAGTAAGAAAGAGAACAAATCAGTCTACGTCAATTTATTCTCGACTCTCTCTATGGCAATCAACTTTCTATTCAGCTCTATAAATAATGATAACAACAATTTAATTACAATTTTCACTGACAAAGAAACATTCCTTTCTGATTTAAATTGTCATTCTTCATATCAATTCAACAAACTAACTGACAATTATATTAAATATGTTTACTTCTTAAACAAAGACAAATATAAAAACCAACCAAACGCAATAAAATTATTCGAGGACATTCACAGAATTAATATTGACAGCATGGAATGTTCTCAGTTTATTTTACTTATAAATGAATCTATGCTTTCTAACTTTACGGCCCAAGAAATAGAAACATTCCTTTACAATATAAAACACTTTGCCGGCAAGAAAGGGTTATGCGTGACACTCTGTCTATATGGTCATTTTGGAATGGTGGAGCTAGAGTCCAAGTTGCTAACAATTAATCAAGCTATCGCTGGATTAACTACAATGACATCTTTAGATGAGTATCGCTTTCGTTATTTAGTAAGATTTTGGTTGAACAAGTACGGCGTAACCGCCGGCGAAGAATATGTATTGACGCATAACGAACAGCATAAATTACAAGCAACTCGTTATAAAAAGGCCCAAGATAGTGACAAAGTAGAAAGTAAGCCAGATAGTCATATTTGCTATATCACTAAGCCTGCACTCATTCAGAGTATAAACACACCCAAAGGGATGTTGGTCGCCGACAACAATCAACACTTGCTGACTATGATTGATAATCCACAGGCAGCAACCTTCATTTTCAGTTGTACGAATCCAGGTGAAGTAAAAGAGTTAGCAATCAATTGCTATCAGTTAAGAGTGAACTTTGGTAGCCAGTTGAAGATTGTCATTCGAGAAACACAACAATGCTTAAGATATACAGACGAAAAGTTACTACTTCGTGCTGGTGTTAACCTTATCGTTCCATATCAAGTTCCGTATATCCGCTTTATGACTCAAGTTGAAGCTATCCAAGGACACATACTGAGCCGAACCTTACCTGCGAGCTTAGATACACTTCTCAAATACAGCCTAAGGTTTGAGAGCAAAGGGTATCTACAAAACACGGAGTTTGTTAAATATTGCTCGAATATCATCACTCGTTCTGTCTATTCCAATGTGGATTTCTCACTGGTAAGGCTGAGCCTACTGCCCGGTATGAGTGCTGAGGAATGTTTACGTTTGTGCCATATCCGCAGAGATGGTGATGTGGTAACGGCGACAAATAATGCGCTTTATGTCCTTTTCAGCGCCATTCGCAAAACGGATATTGATACCGCCATAAACAATATTTTTGAGTTTCCTGTGCGTGATCTGTTTCATTCCACGGTCACACTGGACACGAAAGAAAGCATTGAAACAGCGATGAACAATATCATTGAAAGTAAAATAGAAATTCCAAAAGACGTCTCTTCTTTGACAACCCAGAAGCAATTGTTCACTCCGACAGTCTCACCTTCCACTGACGTACCGGTTTCATTTGCAGTAAAACAAGCTATTTCCACCCAAGAGTCCCTATGAATATCCACGACTTTTTACACACTGCGTCTGTCTTTACCTTTATCGGCGCTTTTCTCGGCTATTTCCTGCGTGACATGGTCAAGCTAGTCACACGCTTTTATAACCAAAAATTACGACGCTCGCGTTACTTTGAACCCGACACCACTTTGACAAATAATAAGACAGTTAAGTAATGGCATTGAACTCTAAAGAACACACCTATTCCCGAATCGGATTAGGTTGGTGGAACATCTACTTCATTGCGAAAATAGCCCTGTACATGCAAGGTACTATTGCTTTCCATCCACTCGAAAATTTTGCGCTACTGCTTTTCATCGCTCTGCCCATCAATGATCGGAAAATCAATGTGATTCGTCACAGCGTGGCTTTAGTTCTTGCTGCTTGGCTAATTCACTATGACTCCTACCTGCCACCACTAGATGCGTTACTCGCACAAACCGCTCAACTAATGCAGTTTGAGTCTAGCTACACTTTAGAGTTAATCGGCCGCCTCTTGTCCACGCAAGTGCTGATAAGCTTCTTTGTCCTTTGTGCTTCTTACTTCATTTTGAGTAAGTTCTTACGGGTTTCTGTTTTTGTTGTTGTAGCCATGATCTATATCAGTGCTCCCGACAGCTCAGAGCTATCGACAACGGCTTTGGTTAACCCGACGCAACCGATTGAAGCAGGGAAACCGGGCAAACCCTCTCCTCCAGTAGCAGAGATGAATGATGCAATACTAAATAGTGTGGCCACAGAGTTCTTTGTTGAAGAGGCGTCGAGACAGGTAACCTTCAATACAAATGTGGCAACTGACACACCATTTGACATATTGTTCTTAAGCACTTGTTCTATTGCATGGGATGACATAGAAATCGCTGGTTTGGCGGATCACCCGTTGTTCAAAGAATTCGATATCATGTTCGACAATTTTAGTACGGCCACTTCGTACAGTGGTCCTGCAGTCATAAGATTACTCAGAGCAAGTTGTGGTCAACAAGAACACAGCCAATTGTTCTCTCCTCCTTCATCAAAGCAGTGTTTTTTATTTGATAATTTGAGAAAACTTGGATTCAAAGAAAACTTACTAATGAACCACGACGGTGTATTCGATAATTTCTTGGATTTAATAAAGAACAATGGTGGCCTTAAAGCCGAGCTAATGTCACAAACCGGTTTGACCCCATATCAACGTTCTTTCGATGGCTCTTCGATTTTCCGAGACAAACAAGTTCTCGATAAATGGTGGCAGCAAAGGCTGAGTAGTCATGATGAAAAGGTCGTTGCTCTCTATAATACGATTTCTCTACACGACGGTAACCGTATTATTAATGCCAACTCAACTTCGTCTCTGATAAGTTATAAACATCGTTTGAAGAACTTGCTCGATGATCTTTATGCTTTCTTCAAAGCATTGGAAAAGTCAGGACGCAATATTGTTGTCGCTTTAGTACCTGAGCACGGCGCAGGTATGAGGGGTGATAAAATGCAAATATCGGGTATGCGTGAAATTCCAGCGCAAACAATTGTTCACACACCTGTTGGTATCAAAATCTTTGGTAAGGGTATCCAACGCCAAGGTAAGACGGTACATATTGATCAGACATCAAGCTACTTAGCGATATCACAGTTAGTCGCCAATATTCTTGAACAGAACATTTATCAAAGTCGTAGCTTTGATGTCACGACATTGATAAGAAACTTACCTAAAACTCAGCTAGTGGCACAAAACTCTGGCTCTACCGTTGTGGAAGTTGGCGGAAAATATTACGTATCCCTGGATGGAATGAATTGGCTTGAATATCCAAATAAATAGTTAGGGTCTGTTTATCTTTCGCGATTCATTTTTGTTCGAAAGGTCAACAGACTCTAATTACTCATACTTAAATTCGTAAAGGCTGGTTTATTCCAGCCTTTACTGTATCAAAATCGATAGTGCCTAACGCTTTTCATATCTTATGTTTGTCTAATCGCAGTAAATGAGTAAAAATGATTCAGACATTATGCATTTACGGGAATATTCCATGCCAATTGATTCGTTGATTACTATCGGTGTTTTTGTTGTCCTTGCCATTATTATTCTTTCATCTGCCATAAAAACCGTCCCTCAAGGGAACAACTGGACTGTTGAGAGATTTGGCCGTTACACTCACACGCTTAAGCCTGGGTTAAATTTGATTATTCCTTTCATCGACCGTATTGGTCATAAAATTAATATGATGGAGCGAGTATTAGATATCCCCGCACAAGAGGTCATCAGTAAAGATAACGCCAATGTTACGATTGACGCAGTGGGCTTTGTGCAGGTTATCGAAGCAGCAAAAGCAGCCTATGAGGTTAACGATCTCGAGCACGCAATCAGAAACCTTACTCTTACTAATATTCGTACCGTGTTAGGTTCAATGGAACTTGATGAAATGCTTAGCCAACGAGACATGATCAATTCCAAGTTACTCGCCATTGTTGACCAAGCAACAAACCCTTGGGGTGTAAAAGTGACGCGTATCGAAATCAAAGATGTTCAGCCACCAGCAGACCTAACGGCTGCGATGAATGCGCAGATGAAAGCGGAACGTAACAAGCGTGCTGAAATTCTTGAAGCCGAGGGGATCCGCCAAGCTGAGATCCTTAAAGCAGAAGGCCACAAACAATCTCAAATATTAAAAGCAGAAGGTGAGAAACAGTCTGCGATTCTCCATGCTGAAGCTCGCGAACGTGCTGCACAAGCAGAAGCCCAGGCTACCTCTGTGGTTTCAGAAGCAATTGCTAAAGGTGACATGCAAGCCGTGAATTACTTTATTGCACAAGGTTATACAGAAGCATTAAAGAGCATTGGCCAAGCAGAAAATGGAAAAATCATCATGCTACCGCTTGAAGCCACTGGCCTCATGGGTTCAGTAGCAGGTATTGCAGAAATGTTTAAACAACAGAATAAAGAATAACATTCGCCTATGGACTTCATTAGCTTACTCGACGGGATCACTTTCTGGCACTGGCTCGCGTTAGGATTAGCCCTGCTTGCTATCGAGTTACTTGGTACGGCAGGCTACTTCCTATGGCTTGGGATTTCCGCACTCATAGTTGGGGTTATACTATCGGTGTTACCGATGAGCTGGCAGCTACAATGGCTATCTTTTGCCACGTTCAGTTTAGTCACGACCTGGTTATGGTGGCGACGACAATTGAAGCAAGATAAAGAAGATGATCAAGCCCGAGACTTGAATCAAAAATACAAACAACTTATTGGCAGAACACTTACCATCGAAGAAGACTTTTCTATTGGTCTCAATAGAATTCATGTGGCAGACACCACTTGGTCAGCTCAATGTGATCAAGCTATTCCGGCGGGAACCCGAGTAAAAATAGTTGCTGTAGAAGGAATTATCCTGATCATAGAGCCTGTTTCTGAGTAACTTATGTAAAAATAATGGAGCGTTTATCGCTCCTTTATTATCTAATCGAAATTATTCTTTTATTTCATCATCTTGTTTAAATTACTAATAAAAATTAAGTTCCATAATAATATTCATATCCTCTCTTTATATTCTTACATTATTTTAAACACAAAGAAAAGAATCAACGAGATAAAAACAAATCCACTATTTTCACCCCATCTAATTTCAATATAAAAAATAAAACATTAGTAATTTATTTTTTGATCTTTTTAAGTCTAGATACATACTTAACGCATAAGCATAGCCGTTTAATGCTTATATTTTTAGGTAAGTAAGAAGATGTACTATGAAAAAACGATAATATTTTG
Organism: Vibrio sp. YIC-376; assembly: GCF_052353105.1. Taxonomy (NCBI): domain Bacteria; kingdom Pseudomonadati; phylum Pseudomonadota; class Gammaproteobacteria; order Vibrionales; family Vibrionaceae; genus Vibrio; species Vibrio sp. YIC-376. Next base: position 288,119 of record NZ_JBBWFK010000004.1, on the reverse strand, counting down.
AACTAGGACTAAGTAATGCTCGAAGGGCTCAGCTATTACACTTGGGTATAGTAGTACCAGTTCAGAGTAGTAATGCCAGCCCAGCAATAGAGCAACTAGTTGCTTACATTAGAATTCCAATATTTAAAGTTAAAAATAAACAGAGTTTAAAATTAGTTATCTTTTTAATTTTTAATCTGATTAAAAATTAATGACACAGGTTAATTCCTAAAGTCATTAATAAATAAGAGGTCTACCATGAAACGAATTGCTACTTTAATTTTTGCTTGCTTGGTATTTTCTTCACCTGTTTCGTTAGCTCAAAATGAAGGACATGTTTTTGGTGCGGGCGTAGACTGTACCTTCAGTGACGGCACAGTTAAGCAGTTGCCTCGAGAATTATGCAAGATGTATGGGGGCGTATATAAATAGCCTCTGAAGCTAATTGATTAAACGAAGTTTATCTGAGTCAGGTAATCCACTCAGGTGAACTTCGCACGCAATATAAAAATATTAATTTCTCAATGATTAAAACTTGTAAAAGTCAGAGCCGATAAAAGCATCCCACCCTCTTTGCCATTCAGCTTTAATCATTGTCTCTTGTGGCTGATCAGCACATTGGTCATCATAACGAACACCCTGAACACCTTTCTCAAACGCTTTAAAGGGATCGCAATACGCAGCTTTACCTGCGTCATATCCGCGCTTGTATGACGCCTCATCAAAAGCGACGGTTTCTTTCAACTGAGGTAGAATGTCGTTGTTATATTGGTACCCATTTGCACCAAATCGTTCGCCTTGACCAAACCAGTATTCTTCTGCTGTTTTAGGGCCATTACTACATGCTTGAAGAGAAAGAAATACAAGTGAAACTAATAAGACTTTCTTCATACCCCCCCCCTTTAAAATACTAACGATAATGTGCAAAAGATAAAAAATATTAAATAAAAAAGCTGAGCACATGCTCAGCTTTTTATAATTACTAATTATTTTACACCGAATGGCATAGTTAGAATTAGTTTAAAGTCTGTTTCATCATTAAATGCGTTAGAGTATGGACCCCAATCTGGCGCATCTGAATCATTGTAGAAGTTCGTGTAGTAGAAGCTGATGTTAGCATCTTTAAGCGCGCCACCTTGAATTGCATAGTTTGCGAAGAAGCTGTAAGCGTACTCTACCAACTCATCGTAACCTGATGCTTTAGCACCACCACCGTAAGCACCGCTCAGACCCGCACTAAATCCGTTACCACCGATATCCGAGAAGTCACGAGCTGCAGACAAGAAGAATGCATATTCACCATCGTGGTTAAAGTCAGAGCGGTTGTTCCACCAGATTTCATACGCACCGTTGGAACCACCGTATTGCTCAGTTAAACGGTAAGCCATGTTACCGACTTGACCACGTTTGTCATCAGAATCAGCCGATGTGTAAGTCGCTTCAGCACGGAAGCTGTATTGATCCATAGATTTAGAAGTCAAAAGCGCTACCTGGAACGCTGTGCTGTCGTATTGGTTGTCATCATCAACAACGTAAAGTTGTGGAGACCAGTAAATACCGCCATCTGTAGTGCCTTTCACTTTGAAATGGAAGTTCTTACGATCGCCGTCAGTCAGACCGCCGTAACCTGCATCAAAAGAGATACCGTTATCTAGAGCGTAACGAGCACCAAATGAGTAAACATCGCCTGCTTCCTCACCTGCTCCGCCCCAGAAAGAGCCTTCATTGAACTCGTAAGTTTTTTTGAACCATGGCGCCTTGTATTCATCTGCGTAAACAAAGCCAAGCGCAAGTTTGCCGAAGTTCGCACCGATTTCACCACCACGGTATGTGCCTGGAGCGAATGACCAGTTCACACCTAGAGAGCTAGGAACTGATGGTTGGAAGTAACCTAGTTTTGCATTAAAGTTTTCACCAAACTTAAACTTAGCTGCTGCTGTAGCAAACGAAACGCCATTATCCGTTTCGTATGAATCACATGAACTACCAGCACCATATGGTGAGTCACAATCGAAGAAGTTCATTTCGTGTTCGAATGAAGCATTATTCCACATATCGAATGTAGAGTAGATAACTGCATCAAAACCAACTGTGTCTGCTACGTAGCCAGAGTGGAAACCGAGGTTAGCAAAGATTGAACCGTGGTCTAGGTTAGCAACTTTAGATGTATCATTTCCGTTTTCATCTTTACCTGCACGGTCACGTGCACGCAAAAAGAAGTTTACGTTACCGCTGATTGTTGACTCAGAGAAAAACTCTGAAACTGAACCCGCGTAGGCTGGGCCTACTGGATCTTCAGCCATAGCAGGAGCAGCAACTACAGCCCCCATCATTGCTGCAGTAAGAGCAGATACCTTAAAAAATTTGTCCATGGAAAAACTCCTAAAAATAGATATAGCTGTTTTTTCTATCTCTCCTTAAGTTGGCCGCCGAAGGAGAGAAGTATTAAGCTTCGTTATTCCTAACTTAGCTTTTTTAGTTTCTGCATACACACCGTGTATCACACGTCATTAAGACTAACTTCGCGACTAAAAACATCCAAATGGAACTTATTTTTTTTCTAAAAAAATATGAGCCACAACAAAGTTCCATATAAGTTATTGATCCAGATCTTATTTTTAAATATATCGAACACAAATAAACATTATCCAATACAAATCAACAACTTAGAATAAAAACCTCAACCAACTTGAAGTGCCTCGCAGAGTAGATAACAAAAAAATTTAATAATTCAGGGGGAGATCTTTATCACTGAAAAGATTAAAAACGTAAATTTTAGAGACGAGTTTAGAACTTAAAATAAGATGAAGAAAAGCCCCAGAGCCATAGCTACTGGGGCTTATTAGAAAGGTGTCTGCGTTTTTGTTTGACTTAATTCATTAAGTCGAGCAAGTCTTGCTCGGTTTTAATTTCAATCCCCAACTCTTGGGCTTTTGCCAATTTAGAGCCCGCATTTGCACCTGCGAATAAAATATCCGTTTTCTTAGAAACACTGCCCGTTACTTTCGCCCCAAGCGCTTGTAGTGCTTCTTTCGCTTCGGTACGACCTAACTGAGAAAGTGTCCCTGTTAGCACTACTGTCTTACCTTCTAGCGGTAATTCCACGCCTTGCTCAGGAGCATTAATTTCTGGCCAGTGAATACCCTGATCGAGTAAATCTTTAACCACTGCTTGATTTTTCTCTTCACCAAAGAAGGTCGTGATATGTTTCGCTACCACAACGCCAATATCCTGAACTTCAATTAACTGCTCTTCAGTCGCTGCTTGAATCGTTTCAAGGGACTTGAAATGCTGAGCCAAGTTGGCTGCAGTGGCTTCCCCTACCTCTCGGATACCCAATGAGTATAAGAAGCGAGGTAACGTAGTTAACTTCGACTTTTCTAATGCATTGACAATATTTTGCGCCGACTTTGGCCCCATACGCTCTAAGACCGTCAATACTCCTGCTGACAACTTAAACAGATCCGCTGGGGTTTCCACCATCTCGCGATCTACAAGTTGTTCAATAACTTTATCACCTAGGCCATCCACATCTAACGCTTTACGAGACACAAAGTGCTTCAGAGCTTGCTTGCGCTGCGCCTGACAAACCAATCCACCCGTACAGCGAGTAACCGCTTCCCCTTCGATACGTTCCACATGTGAACCACAAACTGGACAAAGTGACGGGAATACGATATCTCGCGCGTTTTCTGGTCGGCGCTCGCGAATCACTGAGACAACCTGAGGAATCACGTCGCCTGCACGACGAATCACAACCTGGTCTCCAACCTTCACTTGTAGACGTTCAATTTCATCAGCGTTGTGTAGAGTTGCGTTACTTACTGTCACGCCTCCAACAAAAACAGGTTCTAGTTTTGCTACCGGTGTAATTGCTCCGGTACGCCCTACCTGAAACTCAACTTCATTCAGTGTGGTGATCTCTTCCTGGGCCGGGAATTTGTAAGCAATCGCCCATCGCGGTGCTCTAGCGACAAATCCCAATCGTTCCTGAATTGCGATATCATCAACTTTAATCACGACACCATCAATTTCATACGGCAAATCATCACGACGCTGTAAGATATCTTGGTAATACGCTTTCACTTCAGCCAAGCTTTCCACGCGCTTGGTTTCAGGACACATCGGCAGCCCCCAGGACCTGATTTGCAGAAAGCGTTCATAATGACTAGCCGCCAATTCTGCTCCCAGAACAACGCCAACACTGTATGCATAGAAACTAAGTGGGCGCGAAGCGGTAATACGTGAGTCTAGTTGGCGCAAGCTACCAGCCGCTGCATTACGGGGGTTAACAAACACTTTGTCCCCTTTTTGACGAGCCAGCTCGTTCAGCTTTTCAAAACCTGCTTTTGGCATGAAAACTTCACCACGCACTTCAAGACGAGCAGGCCAATCATCACCTCTCAACTTCAGTGGAATAGCATTGATTGTTCGAACGTTTTCAGTAATGTTTTCACCAGTTGTCCCATCACCACGCGTCGCCGCTTGCACTAGAATCCCGTTTTCGTAGAGCAAGCTCACGGCTAAGCCATCTAATTTAGGCTCGCAACAATATTGCTTAACACTTTGGTTGCCGACTCGGTCTTGCGCTCGTTTGTGGAAGCTGTCTAGTTCACCATCATCAAAAGCGTTGTCTAATGAGAGCATCGGTACTTCATGTGTTACTTGGCTAAATTCAGATAAAGGTTTACCACCAACACGCTGGCTTGGAGAGTCAACAGTAACTAAGTCTGGGTTTTGAGCTTCAATTTCCAGTAATTCACGCATGAGGCGATCATACTCAGCATCAGGAATCTCTGGGTTATCTTCCACGTAGTAACGAACAGCGTGGTAATGCAACGACTCTTTTAGTTCTTCTAGTCGTTGAAGTACTGATTCAGACATATTAAAGCCCCGTATTTTTTCAATCGGTGAGGTTGGAATCGAAGAAAAAGGGCTCCAACCGGAGCCCTTCTTTATTTGGTATTAAGATTATGCGTTAGCCGTCTTAAACTCAACTATTTGACGACGATAAGCGGCCAAACGGTCTGGGGTCATCAGGTTTCTGCGATCATCCAGAACATTTCCTCCCATGTCGTCAGCAATTTGTTGCGCAGTACGAAGCATCAGGTTGAAGTTTTGTTCAGCTTCACCAAAGCAAGGTAAAGTCATAAAGAACGAGATACCTTTGGTGGTAAATTCTGCTGGGTCACCATGTTCTAACGTACCTGGATGCATCATGTTGGCAACACTAAACAACACTTTACCAGTACCAGACAGGTCAACATGTCGATGGAAGATATTCATCTCACCATAGAGAAGACCATTTTGCTGCATGCTATCAAACAGCTCTGTTCCCACAAATGGTTCTTCACCAGCACAATGCACGTTAAGAACAATCACCTGCATTTCTGGCTCAGGTTTTGGTTCCTCTTTAGGAGCTGCAACAGATAACTCTTCAGTTACTTCCGTCTCGTGCACCGGAGCAGAAAACGCAGGCGCTACAGATTCTTCTACCGTTGTTTGAACAGGACTTTGCATCACTGGCTCTTGTATAAACGGCTCTTGACCTACGACTTCATCATCGTGGTTTTTCGCAGCCACAAATGAAGGAACCTCTTCAGGCTCATCCTTGAATGGCTTGTCTTCCGGTACTCCGCCAAACAGAGGATCCGACTCAATCCTAGTATCAAACGTATTTTCCATCCCAAAGTCTGGTTCTTGGCGATCTTTACGAATGATTTCAAAATCGTCTTCAGGAGCAGAAGCGACATTTCGCTCTGGCTCGATTAGGCTAGCTTTACCTTGGTCAACTTCCAACTTGCCGAGCGGCTTGTTACCAAATTTTGCTTTGCCTTCTTTTTTACTGCTCCATAAACCATGAAACAGCAGCGCTGCGATGGCTAATGCGCCAACAACAATGAGTACGAATCGCAATTCCTGCATTATTTACTCTCAATATACTTGTTTGTTCTACTCGCACTTCCTTGAGCAGCAACCCAAGTGCAATAATTCTTAATGATACGTTTACTTTACCAAAACTATATGCAGGTTTAGAACAACTTAATGCAAGAAGTTCATTTTTTTGTTGTGATTCTTGCCACGATTCCACTTTATAAGAGGTCATTTGTTAGGGCATTGAAAGAAAAGTCGCGACAGGTACAATAAGTTTTCATTCTCTCAAAACGAAATGGATATGACGCTAAACAATCAGCCAAGAACCGGATTCGGTTATTTCCTATATGGGATAAAGCTAGCACTCTCACCTAAGATAAGACGCTTTGTCGTGTTGCCTCTACTTGCGAACATTCTGCTTGTTGGTGGAGCCATTTTTTATCTGTTCTCTCATCTTAATGCATGGATTGAAGGCTGGATTGGGCAACTACCAGACATTCTGTCCTGGCTCACGTATGTGCTTTGGCCTTTACTCGCGCTAACGATACTTGCGACTTTCTCTTATTTCTTTAGCACATTAGCTAATTTTATCGCCGCACCATTTAATGGTTTGTTGGCGGAAAAGGTAGAAGAGAGCCTGACCGGACAAAAAATCAATGACGATGGTTTTACCGCTGTGATTAAAGATGTTCCACGAGTATTAGCTCGAGAGTGGAGAAAATTGCTTTATACACTACCTAAAGCGATTGGCTTGTTTTTGCTGCTACTTATTCCAGCATTAGGGCAAACGGTAGGACCATTCCTGTGGTTTATCTTTACCGCGTGGATGTTGGCGATCCAATATTGTGACTACCCATTTGATAATCACAAAATCCCGTTCAATGATATGCGTTACAAATTGAAACAAAAACAAGGTAAGGCCTATGGGTTTGGTGTTTTGGTTTCCGTGTTTACCACTATCCCCATTTTGAATCTCATCGTAATGCCGGTTGCGATATGCGGAGCCACCGCAATGTGGGTCGCAGAATTCAAACATCAGAGATAATCAACTAGTCGCTTAAGAATAAGGAAAGGCTTCAGCTTTTCCTCTATTCTTTTGCTGAAAGAACGGACAACCTAATAAGATATAACTTTTTAATCCTTTTCCGTTTTTTTTAGACCTAATATTCTTCTAACTATATTCACAAAACGTGTAATGAAGGAACATCACTATGAGCAAGATCTACGAAGATAACTCTCTTACTATTGGTAACACTCCCCTAGTTCGCTTAAACAAAGTGAGCAAAGGTAACGTTCTAGCGAAAATCGAAGCGCGCAACCCAAGCTTCAGTGTTAAATGCCGTATCGGTGCAAACATGATTTGGGATGCTGAAAAATCAGGCAAACTTAAGCCAGATGTAGAATTAGTAGAACCAACCAGTGGTAACACAGGTATCGCGTTAGCTTTCGTAGCAGCCGCTCGCGGTTACAAACTGACTCTGACTATGCCTGAGTCTATGAGTCTTGAACGTCGTAAGCTTCTTAAAGCACTAGGTGCAAATCTAGAGCTTACTGAAGCAGCTAAAGGCATGAAAGGGGCAATTGCTAAAGCAGAAGAAATCGTAGCAAGCAACCCTGAAAAATACCTTCTTCTACAACAGTTCAACAACCCAGCTAACCCAGAAATCCACGAGAAGACAACTGGTCCAGAAATTTGGGAAGCGACTGACGGTGCTATCGACGTACTTGTCGCTGGTGTTGGTACAGGCGGTACTATCACAGGTACAAGCCGTTACATCAAAGGCGAAAAAGGCAAAGCGATTACTTCTGTTGCAGTAGAACCAGCAGAATCACCAGTAATCACCCAAGCACTAGCAGGTGAAGAAATTCAACCAGCTCCACACAAAATCCAAGGTATCGGTGCAGGTTTCATCCCTGGCAACCTAGATTTAGAACTTCTAGACCGTGTTGAGCTAGTAACTTCTGAAGAAGCAATTGAGATGGCTCGCCGCCTAATGGAAGAGGAAGGTATCCTTGCAGGTATCTCTTCAGGCGCGGCAGTGGTTGCAGCAAACAGAATCGCAGAACTTCCTGAATTTGAAGGAAAAACTATCGTAACAATTCTGCCAAGCTCAGGCGAACGTTACCTAAGTACCGCACTATTTGCAGGTATCTTTACTGAAAAAGAGAACGAACAGTAATACGTGTTCAAATCAATTTTTCGTTTAAAAAAGCCCCGGTCAGGGGCTTTTTTGTTGATCCCTGCCCCACCTTTGGTAATATCAGGGTGTTTTATTTCTAGCTTCAAAATAAAGAAGCAGAACACAAAAAGGTTTCAAAGTGATTACGCACGCAAACAGTTGCGTAATTGCAGAACTTTTGACTAGTATCAGATCTAACACGCTTTGAACTCTCCCGTGCTAGCGCACAAGTTATAAAGCAGTTAAGCTAAATCTAGTCACTACTAACAAAAAAATACATTTATTGGGGTATATCACATGTACGAGAAGCAAGTAGAAATCACAGCAGAAAACGGTCTTCACACTCGTCCAGCTGCACAGTTTGTTAAAGAAGCAAAAGCATTCGACGCAGACATCACTGTGACTTCTAATGGTAAAAGCGCTAGCGCGAAGAGCCTATTCAAACTACAAACACTTGGCCTAGTAAAAGGTACTCAGGTAACTATCTCTGCTGAAGGCCCACAAGCCCAGCAAGCAGTTGAACACCTAGTTGCTCTAATGGACCAACTACACTAAGAAAGTCTTCTACTCCAAAAGCCATTTTGTGAAAACAAAATGGCTTTGTTGGAAATAGGCTCAAAACTAAGCTAAAACTATTCGTTAGCGCACCCATTATTCTCCCGTTTTATAAAGTTGACCAAACTTAAGGTAAGGCTATGATTTCAGGCATCCTAGCATCTCCTGGTATTGCAATCGGTAAAGCACTACTACTTCAAGAAGATGAAATTGTCCTAAACACAAACACTATTTCTGATGATCAAGTAGAAGCTGAAGTTCAGCGTTTCTTTGACGCTCGTGAAAAATCTTCCGCTCAACTAGAAACAATCAAGCAAAAAGCGCTTGAAACGTTTGGTGAAGAAAAAGAAGCGATCTTTGAAGGTCACATCATGCTTCTTGAAGATGAAGAGCTAGAAGAAGAAATCCTAGCACTTATCAAAAACGACAAAATGACTGCGGATCACGCTATCCACACAGTTATCGAAGAGCAAGCAACTGCTCTTGAGTCACTAGACGATGAATACCTAAAAGAACGTGCAACTGACATCCGTGATATCGGTTCTCGCTTCGTGAAAAACGCACTAGGTATCAACATTGTATCGCTAAGCGACATCAATGAAGAAGTAATCTTGGTTGCTTACGACTTGACTCCATCAGAAACTGCACAGATCAACCTTGACTACGTTCTTGGTTTCGCATGTGACATCGGTGGCCGTACGTCACACACTTCAATCATGGCTCGCTCACTTGAGCTACCAGCTATCGTTGGTACTAACGACATCACATCGCGCGTTAAGAATGGTGACATGCTGATTCTTGACGCGATGAACAACAAGATCGTTGTGAACCCATCTGAAGCTGAGCTAGAAGAAGCGAAAGCAGTTAAAGCTGCATTCAAAGCTGAAAAAGAAGAGCTAGCTAAGCTAAAAGACCTACATGCAGAGACTATTGACGGTCACCGCGTCGAAGTTTGCGGTAACATCGGTACAGTTAAAGACTGTGACGGTATCATCCGTAACGGTGGTGAAGGTGTTGGTCTGTACCGTACTGAATTCCTATTTATGGACCGTAGCGCTCTACCAACTGAAGATGAGCAATACCAAGCTTATAAAGAAGTTGCAGAAGCAATGGAAGATCAAGCTGTAATCATCCGCACTATGGATATCGGCGGCGATAAAGATCTACCATACATGGATCTTCCAAAAGAGATGAACCCGTTCCTGGGCTGGCGTGCAGTACGTATCAGCTTGGATCGTCGTGAGATTCTTCGTGACCAGCTACGTGGCATCCTACGTGCGTCAGCGCACGGCAAACTACGTATCATGTTCCCAATGATCATCTCTGTTGAAGAAATCCGTGAGCTTAAGAAAGCAATCGAAGAGTACAAAGCAGAACTTCGCGCTGAAGGTCATGCATTCGACGAAAGCATCGAAATCGGTGTAATGGTTGAAACTCCAGCAGCAGCAGCAATCGCGCACCACTTAGCGAAGGAAGTATCTTTCTTCTCTATCGGTACGAATGACCTGACTCAGTACACGCTAGCCGTTGACCGTGGTAACGAGATGATTTCTCACCTTTACAACCCACTATCACCAGCAGTGCTTACTGTTATCAAACAAGTTATTGATGCTTCTCACGCTGAAGGTAAATGGACTGGTATGTGTGGTGAGCTTGCAGGCGATGAGCGTGCAACACTATTACTTCTAGGTATGGGTCTGGATGAGTTCTCTATGAGCGGTATCTCTATCCCTAAAGTGAAGAAAGTTATCCGTAACTCTAACTTCGCAGAAGTGAAAGCAATGGCTGAAGAAGCACTTTCTCTACCAACTGCAGCTGAGATTGAAGCTGTGGTAGAAAAGTTCATTGCAGAGAAAACTAAATAATCGCTAGTACCAAGTAATTCAACACCTAATGGCCATTAGACGGCGAAAAAAGTCGTCTAATGAACTATATTGGTATACTATAATTCGACAGAATAAAACCAAACCTTAGGAGCATGACACAATGGGTCTGTTTGACAAACTTAAGAAGCTTGTATCTGATGACAGCGCTGATGCTGGTGCAATCGAAATTATCGCACCACTTTCAGGTGAGATCGTAAACATCGAAGACGTGCCAGATGTTGTTTTCGCTGAGAAAATCGTTGGTGACGGTATTGCTATCAAGCCAGCAGGCAACAAAATGGTAGCTCCTGTAAACGGTACTATCGGTAAGATCTTCGAGACTAACCACGCATTCTCTATCGAATCAGACGACGGCGTTGAGCTTTTCGTTCACTTCGGTATCGATACAGTTGAACTTAAAGGCGAAGGCTTCACGCGTATCGCTGAAGAAGGTCAATCGGTTAAAGCTGGCGACACTATCATTGAATTCGATCTAGCTCTTCTAGAAGAGAAAGCGAAATCAACGCTAACTCCAGTTGTTATCTCTAACATGGACGAAATCAAAGAGCTTAACAAGCTTTCTGGTTCTGTAGTTGTTGGTGAAACTCCAGTTCTACGTGTAACTAAGTAATTTTTACTTAATTAAACGCAAAAAACGCTGCCATCGCAGCGTTTTTTATTACCTAAAATTTATCGACCCCAAAGCGAAATAAAAGCTAAAGACATGGCATTCGAGCCAACAAAAAACCAGAACTAAGTCTGGCTTTTATCTTGTTGTCATTCTGTCAGATTAATCTTTTGGGAAATTACCCCAATAAGCTTAACGCTGAGTTTGGTGCCTGTTTTGCTTGCGCAAGGATTGAACTTGACGCCTGCGATAGAATTTGTGACTTCGTCATTGCAGTCGTTTCTTTCGCGAAGTCAGTATCTTTAATACGGCTCTTCGACGCGTTCACGTTCTCGTTAATGTTGTCCAGGTTGTTGATTGCATGGTTGAAGCGGTTCTGGAAAGCACCCAGTTCTGCACGGTGGCTGTCTACGTACTTCAGAGCGGCATCAAGGATCCCAACAGACTCCTGTGCGCCACCTACGGATGTTACGTCGATAGTATCTACAGTGACTGCCTTGCTATCACCAAAGCCCAGTTCACTCGACAGACCTCCTGAGAATGACACTTCACCGTCAACGTTATTGTTACCAGCAAAGATTTGTAGCTTGCCATCTTCGTCTACAGACGCTTTGATCAGGCCAGTTTGGCCGTTAATGTAAGTCGCCAACTCTTCGATATCGTCGCCTGCTTTTGCGTTAATCGCGATTTCTTGCTCTTGACCAAAGCTGTCTGTCAGGCTGATTGTCAGGTCTGACTTATCCGCAGATACACTCCAGTCTTTTCCTTTGCTGTTTTCAGTCTGGTAGCTAACTCCGCCCATCATTTTATTATCAGAACGCATGTCTTTTAGCTCTAGCATGACTGCTTCACCGTTGTCCGCGCCGATCTGGAACGATTTTGCGCCGTGCGTGCCGTTAAGAAGCTTATTACCACCAAACGATGTGGTTTCCGCAATACGGTTCAGCTCATCATTCAACGCAGTCACTTCTTCCTGAATTGCTACACGCTCTGCTTTTGAGTTAGAGCCGTTTGCCGATTGAAGTGACAAATCACGCATACGCTGCAAAATGTTAGTAGTCTCATTCATCGCACCTTCAGCAGTTTGTGCAATCGAGATACCATCGTTCGCGTTACGAACAGCCACATCCAAACCACGACTTTGTACATTCAAACGGTTCGAGATTTGCAGGCCTGCAGCGTCATCTTTTGCGCTGTTGATCTTAAAGCCCGAAGACAAACGCTCCATTGACGTTTGTTGCGCTGAGTTTGCGTTGTTTAGGTAACGCTGAGCGGTCATCGCTGATACGTTTGTATTTACATTCACTGCCATGGTGATTTCTCCAATTGATTTTCCGATATTGCGGTTTCCGACGTCTCGGAAAACCAAGTAGTTCTCTCAAAGTTACTTTTATTAACGACATAAAATTCAGAAGCTTTAGAGAAAAATTGAAAAAAGTCACTTAGCGAGATTTAGCTAAAAGAATCAAAGAAAAAAAGGAAAAAGTACTCAAGTTTATGCCGATCATGCCGAGGGAGCATTCGCAACGATAACCAGTAAAAAAGCTGAAAAGTAAAGAGTTAGAAGCGTGAGAACTGGAAACTATTAAGATTAAAAAAAGAAAAAGCCCCTTTCCTTTGAGAGAACTGGGGCTAGGTTGGTCGCCAGAGCCTATGTGGAGATTAAGAGAAATGAACACATTTCCGGCATACCGGGTGCAACTTTACATTGAAAATGATTGGCAGGTGAGAGATGAGAGAGCCGCTCATTCTGTTATGAAGTTGCTTGCCACAATCCCGTATTCGTATCCACGTCTGGATAATGTGAATACAGGCTCTATACCCAAACAACCCTGCATATTGAAGTCGTTTGGGTATAAACTACTGCAATAGTGACATGGCAGAGTTTGGCAACTGTTTCGCTTGAGCAAGAATTGAAGTACCTGCCTGTTGCAAAATTTGTGCTTTAGTCATTTGCGTCGTTTCTTTAGCAAAGTCCGTATCTTTAATTCGGCTGTTCGATGCGTCTACATTTTCCTGAATATTCGCCAAGTTGTTGATGCTGTGGCTCAGACGGTTCTGCTTAGCACCAAGATCAGCACGCTGCGAGTCGACATATTTCAGCGCAGAGTCCAATACAGAAATCGCATTCTGAGATCCCTTAACCGACGTCATATCAATATCTTGCACTGATGTTCTCACTGGCTCATCACTTAGGCCAAGTTCAGACGCAAGTCCACCAGAGATAGAAATATCGCCTTGAACGTTTGGATGAGCAACGAAAATCTGTAACTTACCATCTTCACTGACTGACGCGTTGATCATATCTGACTGGCCATTAATATACGTCGCGAGCTCTTCAATATCATCGCCTGCTTTGGCGTTAATGCTAATTTCCAGATCATCAACATTGCCGTCTTCATCCTTGCCCATGCCTGGCAGGGTCATATGTAAATCTGCTTTAGTAGGATCGACTTCCCAGTCTTTGTCTTTGCCGATTTCAGAGAAAAAGCTTACACCACCCATGCGTGTATCATCAGCACGGATACTGGTGAGTCCCATGATCATGGCTTCACCAGAGCTTGCGCCGATCTGGAATGCCGCTTCACCGAATGAACCGTTAAGTAAGCGACGGCCACCAAATGACGTCGTTTCAGCAATACGGTTTAGCTCATCAATCAACGCAGAAGACTCTTCGTTAATAGCCTGACGCTCTGCCGGAGAGTTGGTACCGTTTGATGACTGAATCGCCAGGTCACGCATACGCTGCATCACTGACGTTGCTTCGTTCATCGCGCCTTCAGCCGTTTGTGCAATCGAGATACCATCGTTCGCGTTGCGCATAGCAACATCCAGACCACGAGATTGTGCGGTCAGACGGTTAGAGATCTGCAGACCAGCCGCGTCGTCCTTCGCACTGTTAATCTTATGACCTGATGACAGGCGCTCCATCGAAGTATTTAACTCGTCAGTCGCTTTGTTTAGATAACGCTGTGCGGTCATCGCTGAGACGTTAGTACTAACTGTTACAGCCATTTTGCTCTCCTTTTGAGTTCGCAAGCTCTTGCGAAGCGGCCAGCTTTACTCTCATTTGGATAGGCACTGACCGTAAGAATGACTCACTAAACCTGCCTGAATACAGGGTTAGAAATTAAAAAATCTGTTCTGAAAATCTCAATACAATTTGTATGCCAACTTAAAGTTCACTTAGGAGCATGATTACAATTCCCTTGTAAACAATGAGTTATATTAAAATAAGGACATACAATATGATAAAACCAATCTTCACCGTACCGATTTTTGCCGCTCACGTTGCCATCAACATCGTTGCCGCTTTCGGTAACAGTATGCCGCTTCGAGAACCGAACTGAATTTGGGGATTTATCGCACTTAAGGCTTGGCACATAAGGCATTAAAATCTCGCTAACCGATTCAGGTTCAGATTAGCGTATTGAATCTAAATATAATTAAACAACGTCAGATCTTTGGTTTTACCAAAAGCTTGTTGTGAAGCTTGCAGCGCACGTGAGTTCTCGCTGAATTCAATGACGGCCTTAGAGTAATCCAAGTCTTCAAAATTACTCTTTGCCTTCGCCAATGACAGATTAAAATCTTCGTGATTTTGTTCTTGGATATCGAGTGTACTTAACCTTGCACCGGTTTCTGTGCGCGCCTTATTCAGATGAATGAATGCCGCCTGAAACTCTTCGGTCATTTGATGTAGCTTCGCCGTTGCGGATGAATCTGATACTGATTTGTCCGACCATGACATGGCTTGTTTAAAGGTATCGAAAATACTGAAAGACTCGCGCTTCTCAATTCCAATGCTGTCCCCAGGCGTTATCTGCCCTTTTACATGCACTGTTAACCCGTTGTACTCAATGCCTTGTTCCGGGGAAAATTCATCTGCGTCTACCACTCTGCCGTTGCGCTCTAACTGGTAACCAAATTTGCCGTTATTCATATCGACAAATGTCACGCGGTACGACGCCATATCATCACTATCACTATTGGTAGCTTGACCCAGCAACAGTTCAGAGCCATTTTGTAAGTCGTAGTCTGGTTGGTAATCACCAAACGGGTTAGGGATTTCCATGAACAGCTTGCTGCCCGGATCATTCATTGGCATTTCAAGCATATTGGAGACTTTCATCTTGCGCTGATAATCGTCACCAACGTACTTCACACTGTCATCTTGATCTCGATAAAAAGGCTGGTTTTTCGGTTTCGTGCCCGCAAACACATGGTTCCCGGTCTCATCTTGCACATTGACCAAGTTGAAGAAGTTATTCGCGATTTCTTCTAATTCACGCTTTTTGGCTTGCCTGTCTTCTACCGAAAACGCACCATTAATCATCTCCATCGTGAGACGTTTTGATTCATCAGTGAAGCTCTCTGCGTTCGCAATGCTCACTTCTTGGTTTTCTAAGCGGTTACGTACTAAGACGATAGAGCTCAGGTACTGTTGTAACTGTTCTTGCTGCTGACCAATGTTCTGGATGTAATGCGTTGCCAGTGGATCATCACTTGGCTTAAGCAGCTTCTTACCAGAGGCAAGTTGCTCCTGGTTGTGATGAATCTTGTTCTCTTGGCGGCGCAAGTCATTTTGTACGGACTGATAGTTGTGGAAACTAGAAATTCGGGTTAACACTTATCTCCTCTCCTTACCTCAGTTGTAAAATGGTGTTGAAGGTGTCATTCGCTGCCTGCATTACGCGTGACGACGCCATGTAAGCCTGCTGAAATTTCATCATATTGGCAGCTTCTTCATCTAAATTGACACCCGAAATGGATGCCACACGCTCTTTTGCAGCTTCGTGCTCCAGACTCGCGACGGACGCTAAGCGGTTAGCCGTTGCCGATTTCAATCCCACTTCCGTATTCAGATTGTGGTATACATCAATCAAAGTGCTCGACTTGCCATCCATCATTTTGTTGGTCTGTAACTGCTGCATTTTTCTCAAGTTACCGTTGCCACCTTCTGACGGCACCAAGTTGGCAGTAAATTTGTCGTTCAGCAACGCCCCTTCACTCAGCTCAAAGGACGTTACATTGCCATTTTTATACAGCGGATGGTTCTGAGGCACTGAGATTTCGATGATTGGATTGTCTTTGTCCAAAGGGTAAGAATATTTGTCTGACAGCAGATTTCCTTTGTTATCAGTAATCTTTAACCACGCTTTGTCGTGCTTTTCGTCAGCTGGCTGCACCGTAACCTCAAACTCTTTGACGTCACCGGCTTGATGAATCTTGAATTTTGCGCTGCCTTGAGCAAAGGTTGTGGATGCTTCATAGCTTTGTGCCGCAATTGCTTTAGCGTCGTTGGTTTCCATTTTAATGATGGAGGCACCACTACGGGTAGGACGCAACAGTACTCGTTCTCCAGCGGCAAGGCCTTCGCCAATCTGCACTTTCATACCATCAAGCACAAAAAATGAATCCGACTGTTCGATAGCCAGTTGAATCTGTTCGCCTTTCGGGGTCGTCACGCTATATCGGTCACCATCATAGCGCAGCGCGTATTCTCCACCTTTGAGAGCCGAGATATCATCCACATAGACGGCCACATCAGCCTGTGAATCAGGAGCGGCTGATACGCGCGATTTTGCGACCAAGTCTGAGTTCACATCGGTGAATATGTCTTTGCCAATTTTGCCGTTTAGGTCCAGCCCTTGGGATTGCAACTGATTCACTTTGTGAGAAAAACCTGTGGCCAGTCTGCCCATCTCATCCAGTAATTGTGGAATGTGCTGGTCACGCATATCTAACATCGCACCAATTTTGCCGTCGATATCATCCGATTTAATCGCCTTAATACCATCCCCTTCCACCATGGCTAAGCGTCGCTGGTGAACATCAGGGTAGCCATCAATCATTTTTAACTGACTGGCCTCTGTGCCGGACACCAAGGTATGGCCATTGCCGATATGGACGTTAAAACCTTCTGCATTTTTGCGTGGGGTAACGGTCACTTTGGTGTATTCAGACAGTTCCGTAATCAGCTTTTCATGCTGATCCATCAGATCATTATGAGGACCGGGCGTGCGCATCATTAAACGGTGAATATCACGGATCTCCAACGCAAGCTGGTTAATGCGTTCAATGCCCATGTCCAATTTTTTGTTGGTCACTTCAGACTGTAAGCGCACCGTTTCATGGAAGTCGTTCAATGTGTCAGAAAAGATTTTTGCCTTCTCTAAGACCACTTTTCGCGCTCCTAAATCATTCGGGGTATCGGCCATAGTCTTAACCGCATCGAACCACTCATTGAGGTTTTCAGGAATCTTCTTGGAGGCAACAGAACTCAGCATACCAGACAGCATGTCGAGGTTATCTTGGGTATCCGTTTTGTTGGCATTGTTGGTCGATGACAAGTTGAGTTCATTAACGGCAAACTGATCCCAAGAGCGGCGAACATTTTCCACATGCACGCCCATTCCGTAGGTAGCTCCACCAAACTGGCGCGGATCGTTAGTACCTTGTATTACCGACTGACGACTGTAACCCTCTGTATTAACATTAGAAATGTTATGACCAGTGGTATTTAACTGTCTCTGAGCGGTAAGCACACTTTGAGTACCTACATTCAGAAGATCTGACGCCATACATGCCCCCAAAAACGAAAAAAACCGGTAAAAACCGATCACCTGGACAAACAAAAGCAAAAGGTATGCCAAGCATAAAGGTGAATAGGAACTGTCGATAAAAGAAAGGCTTGCACAATGGCAAGCCTCGATGATGCATTAGGTGCAGTAGATGCTCGTGAGCTCTACATGCTTTCGATTTTCTGTTGTACTTGCAGAACTTTATCCGCGTATTCTGGATCCGTCGCATAACCAGCACGATGAATTCCACGAATGAACGATTCAGAATCGCCACGCTGTTGCAGTGCCGTCTCGTAACGAGGGTTGTCGTTTAAGAAACGAACGTAATCGTTGAAGCTGTCTTGATAGCTTGAGTATGAACGGAACGTCGCCGTCTCTTTCACCGGCGTATTGTCATGAAACTCTAATGTTTGAGTGGTGACTTTATCTCCCTGCCAACTGCGATCAGCTTTGATGTTAAACAGATTGTTGCTGCTGCCACGCGCATTCTTAACTACTTTTTGTCCCCAGCCTGTCTCTAACGCTGCTTGAGCAAGAAGCAGTGATGGTTCAATCCCTAATGCTTTGGCCGCCTTTTCTGCATATGGCTTCATTGAGTTAACAAACGATTCCGGAGAATCAAATCGAGTCGGAGCTTGAATGTTAGAGACAGTACTGTTTGGATGAGATAGCTCACCAGATTCCATCAGACGCTGCTCGATATCACGCGCTTTTTGCGGATCAACACGGCGATATTCTGCGGCACTGTTTGCCGCTTCACGCACTGTCGTTTCACTCTTATCGTCGCCCTGCCCTGCAGTCAACTGAGCCACAATCATATCTGCCAGCCCCATTGAGCCCGAAGCGCTCAGTTCACTCGCCATCTGTTCATCCAGCATCTGACGGTAAAATTTTTCGTTCTGGCTGTTCATGAAATTCGACTCGAAACCTTCATTCGCTTCACGCATCGACTTGAGCATCATAGAAGTAAAAATAGACTCGAACTGTCGCGCTGCCGCACGCAACGCCTCATGTTCACCATCTTTACCCTCTTTTACCGCTTTCTGACGCAAAGTATCGAGAGAACTGATGTCGTGAATAAAGCCTATATCGTTAGGATTATTAATCATTGCCGCCTCCTAACGCCTTAAATGATGATCAACTGGCCTTCAATCGCACCAGCCTGTTTTAACGCCTGCAATATAGCCATCAAGTCTGAAGGCGCAGCGCCCACTTCATTGACTGCGCGAACCAGATCATCCAGTGTCAAACCCGGCTCAAATTTGAACATCTTGCCCTGCTCTTCATTCACTTCAATATCAGAATCTGGTACCACAACAGTCTGACCGCCTGAGAAAGCATTCGGCTGGCTTACGCTAAGGTTTTCTTTAATTGCAACGGTCATACCGCCATGTGTCACCGCCGCTGGCTTAAGACGCACATGCTTGCCGACAACGATAGTGCCCGTACGGGAATTTACGATGATTTTTGCTGCTCCATCGGCCGGATCGAACTCCAGATTTTCAATGGCTGATAGAAACGCCACACGCTGACTTACATCACGTGGCGCACGCACGCGTACCGACGTTGCATCTACCGCACTGGCCATTTGTGGACCAAGGAAGTTGTTAACGGCATCTGCCATGCGTTGCGCGGTAGTAAAATCAGATTCAAGCAGGTTGAATGTGATGTAATCACCGCGACCAAACGGGTTTGGGATCTCACGTTCTACCGTCGCACCACTGGAGATAATGCCGACCGTCGGGTTATTACCGACAATCTTTGAACCATCGGCACCTTCGGCACTAAAGCCACTGACAACCAGATTGCCTTGCGCGACGGCATAAACCTGACCATCCAAACCTTTTAGAAACGTTTGTAGCAAGGTACCACCACGCAAGCTCTTCGCACTACCAATGGATGAGATTGTGACATCTACTTGCTGACCCGGCTTGGAAAAAGGCGGCAACGTGGCCGTTACCATTACAGCGGCAACATTTTTGATTTTTGGCTTGGTGCCCGGCGGCAGTTGAATGCCGAAGTTTTGCAGCATGGCCGCGAAACTTTGCTCAGTAAACGGGTTGGATTCACCAGAGCCTGGTAAGCCTGAAACTAAGCCATAACCCACGAGTTGGTTGCTACGTACACCTGCCACTTGCGCGACGTCTTTGATACGTGCGGCTTGGGCTGCGGTTGAAAACAGGGCAACACTCATCAGGAATAAAAGGATTCTTTTCATGCTTACTTATCTCTTGCAGTCTAATTGCCGTTATGTGGCGTCTTAAAGCGCTACATTAAAGAATCGTGCCAAAAAGCCCGGCTCTTGCATATCTTGCTGAAACCCAGTTCCTGAATACTGAATTCGGGCGTTCGATACACGGTTTGAAGCAATCGTATTGTCGAAGTTGATGTCATCCGGGCGGATTGTGCCGCTCAGACGAATGTACTCATCGCCGGTATTAAGTGTCATCCACTTCTCTCCACGAATGACAAGATTGCCGTTCGCCAGAACTTCAATTACTTCAACGGTAATGTAACCACTGATACTGTTGCTCTGGTTAGCGGAAGCGTCACCCGTAAACGAGTTGTTGCTGCTTAAGTCATAGGAAAAGTTGTATTGACCACCCAGTTGCAGCTCTTGCCCACCAACAGATAAAGGATCCATGGTTGAATCATTGCTTTTCGACAAATCTGCATTTGCACTCTTAGTTGCTCGCGTGGTTTCATCCAGCGTAACCGTGATGATGTCGCCAACACCTCGCGGTTTAGAGTCATCATAGAGGTCGGTAATGTGCTCAGGGCTGAAAAGAGATCCTGTTGCCGCTGCATAATGTTCTGGTTTCTGCTTTGGATGAATTGGAGCCCATGCAGGATCGCCCGCTAGCGGATCGGTTCTGCCGCGTAATGTATCCACAATGCCGCTGCTTTCTTCTTTTGATTTATCGCCTTCAACAGCGTCGACAACCGTCGTTGCCTGAGAAACTTCATCCGCTTCAATCGGATCTAACATGGCACATCCAGACATGGTGCTGATAAGCGCAAACAAGCAAATACGTTTAATCATAAGTTCCTCAATTCCTGAGCTTAGCCGTTACAGCTGCTGGTTAACAAAGCTCATCATCTTGTCAACGGATGAAATCACTTTAGAGTTCATTTCATAAACGCGCTGTGCTTCGATCATGTTGACCAGCTCTTCCGTCACGTTCACATTCGACGCTTCCAGCATGGATTGGCGAATCTCACCCAATCCATCCAAACCCGGAACACCTTCTTGCGGGTCACCGCTTGCACCCGTCGGTAAGTAGAGGTTTTGACCGATAGGCTCTAAGCCTCCAGGGTTGACGAAATCGGTAATGGTCAACTGACCGACAACCTGGTTATCTTGCTGACCACGAACACGTACAGAAACTTCACCGTCAGTACCGACAGTGATTGAAATTGCGTCGTCAGGAATCACAATTTCAGGCTCTACCGGATAACCAGAACCTGAAGTCACCAGCGTACCTTCACCGTTCAGCGTAAACTGACCATTGCGGGTGTAACCGATGTTGCCATCCGGCAAGGTCACCTGAAAGAAGCCGTCACCCTCGACCATCATGTCGAGCGCGTTAGTAGTGGTTTGAGCATTACCGTGCGTATGCACTTTTTGTGTCGCAACGACCTTAGAACCTGCACCCAGCATCAAACCACTTGGTAATTCTGTGTTCTGCGAAGACTGGCCACCCGGCTGATTAATGTTCTGGTAGAACAAATCTTCAAATACGGCACGGCTTTTTTTGTAGCCGACCGTCGAGGCGTTCGCCAGGTTGTTTGAAATCGTTGCGATGTTGGTTTGTTGGGCGTCTAAACCGGTTTTACTAACCCATAGTGCTGGATGCATTGTGAACCTCTAACTCTGTTAACTCATACGAAGCAGCGAATCTGAAGACTTATCCATCTCTTCAGCGGTGCTCATCATCTTGACTTGCATTTCAAACTGACGCTGGAGGTCAATTAGTGCCGTCATTTCACCTACGGCATTGACGTTACTACCTTCAATAGCTCCGGTTTGGATACTGATAGATGCGTCTGCTTCGTAAGGCTGGTTTGGAGTTTTATGGCGAAATAGACCATTGGTGTCTTTAAATAAGCTTCGATCGTCAGTACCGACCAACTTGATGCGATCAACTACTTGCAATTCTTCTGCTGGTGCGCCTTGAGGAAGTACAGAGATGGAGCCGTCACGACCGATTTCGATTTTTGAGAGGGGAACTGGCAGGGTAATTGGCGCGTCGTTTTCGCCCAGTACGACGTGACCACTCGCGTTGGTCAGTAAACCGTTCTGATCCACTTTTAGGTTACCATTGCGCGTTAACCCTTCTTTGCCGGTGTGATCCAATACAGAAATCCAGCCGCTGCCTTCAATGGTTACATCCAGATCTCGTCCTGTAGTAATCACACTGCCTTGAGCAAAGTTATGTCCCGGACGCTCTGTCATGCTAAATACACGTGAAGGGTGTCCTTCACCATACGCTTGCATTGAACGAGCTTGAGCTAAATCTGCTCGAAACCCCGTGGTGCTTACGTTGGCCAGGTTGTTGGCACGCAATTGCAGAGCCTGCATGTTTTGCTTGGCGCCACTCATTGCGAGAAACAGTGCGCGATCCATAAATTACTCCCAAATATCCTCTGTACCAGAGAATAAAAGCAATAGTTATGCCATAAAGAAATAACATTAATATTCAGCATCTTAATGAGAAAATAAGGGGGGTAAGAAGAAATTTTTAGAGCCTAAACTAGGAAAGAGGCAAGGTTTGGATCCTCTTAGCGGCAACAGCGGCAACAAAGCGATCAAAGAATGTTTGCCCAAAGTGAGGAATTTTTGGGCTAAGCATTTAATGAATATCGTAAGGTGACCAAGTAATCAGGCAAAAAAGCTCTACTTGGTCACGCAGGTTATCGAATCTGCAGGATATTTTGCTGTAGCTGGTTATGCACTTCTAGCGAACGTGAGTTTGCCTGGAAGTTACGCTGAGCAGAGATCAGATCCACCAGCTCCTGTGTCATATCGATGTTTGACTGCTCCAGCACACCATTGTTAAGAGTACCGAAAGAGCCTTTATTTGACTCACCCCAGATTTTATCACCCGAGAACTGGGTTGAATCCCATTGAGTGCCACCTTTTTTATCCAGACCTTGCTCATTAGGAACACGAACCAGAGCGACTCGGCCTAAAGTGATGTTCTCACCGTTTGAGTAAGTACCCAAAACGCTGCCGTTTTCATCGAAGTCAACTTTAGTTAAGAAACCCGTTGTTGCGCCATCTTCATCGAACTTAGTCAGCTCAAATGGAGCCGCAAACTGAGTTGCAGAATCTAAGCCGAAGTTCAGTGTTTGCATTGGATCGGCACCGTTGAGGTTGATTCCCGCATTTGCTCCTGCAGCTTCACCACCTTCACCGGCTGTACCACCTAACGCGACAGACGTTATTGGGTTACCACCATTCAAGCTAGCCAAAGTACCATCGTTGTTGAACTTCATGGTATGACCAACGTGGCCTGATGCTGTTGTCGCATCACCTTGAGCAATGTTGAGCGGCTTTTCACCGTCTTTGTCTGTTACCGTATAGTACGAGTTCCAGGTGTTCGGCTGAGTCTGATCTTTCAGGTAGTAAGTGGTTAATTTGTAAGACTGACCCATTGAGTCATAGATGGTCGAAGACGTTGAACGGTTATAGGTATCTGGATCGGAAAAATCAAATTGAGTTGGATCTTTCAAGTCACCGTTCGCAGGTAAGTTTACGCCCACTTCAATGTTCGCCGTTTGCTTTGGCTTACCAAATTCGGCTGGAATATTGATTGGCTGTGGCTCGTAGGATGACACTTCACCAGACTCTGGGTTTACCTGATAACCAAGCAGAAACTCGTCGTTTGCCGTTACCATGTAATTGTCTCTGTTCAAATGGAAAGCACCGTTACGTGTCATCTCATTTTGCTGTGGGATAAGACGATCTTTCGCCACGGCGAAGAAACCTGTGCCAGATATCCGTAAATCCATCGGGTTGTTGGTGTAAATACTTGAGCCTTCGTGGAACTGTTGCGCCACCTGACTCGCTTGAGCACCACCACCCGGCGTGGTTTTTGCGTTTGTAAACAAAGAATTAGAGTACACATCAGCAAACTCCGCACGAGACTCTTTAAAGCCGTACGTGTTGGCGTTCGCAATGTTGTTACTGGTCGTGTTTAAATCCAGTTGAGCGGCGGACAAACCGCTTAAAGATACATATGACATTCCAAAGTCTCCTGATCTCGCGTGCTATGAACTACGCTTTGCCGACTTCCAACACTTCTGCAAGTCGAACTGGTGATTCAAAACCAGCCAGATTGAGTAATACGTTTCCGTCGCCCTTACCAAGTAATACACTGTTTACGTTGGCATAAGTGGATACCGGGAACTCTTGCGACTTCCCATCAACTAAGCCAGACGCTTTTACTTTGTATTTACCCGCAGGCAATGGATTTCCGCTTTCATCATTACCGTCCCAAAGTACGCGTGTGTCGCCGGCTGGTTTCGAGCCTACCTCAAAAGTACGAACCAATTGGCCAGCTTCGTCTTCTACACGAACAAATAAATTGTCGATAGATTGCGAAAGCTTAACCATTGCCGCCATTGGAGCATCATCCTGCTTCACACCCGCCGCACCAGGAACCAGAACATCACGCCCAACCAAAGAGGAAGCTTGTAATGCCTGATTCGATGTCATTGACGAGTTAAGACTCTCAAACTGAGTGTTCATCTTGCCAATACCATCTACGGTCGCAAATGACGCCATTTGCGCAATCATCTGGTCATTGCTGACCGGCTTAAAAGGGTCCTGCTGAGACAATTGCTTGGTGAGCAAAGATAAGAAGTCTTCCTGTTTAAGGTCCTGCTTACCTGTGTTCTCTTCCGCTTTCTTGTTCTCTTGAAGACTCTTAAGCTGGTCGATATAGGACAAGCCGCTTTGACCAACGTTATTAAATCCGGCCATACGCTACCTCCTTATCCTTATTGACCCATCTGCAGCGTACGCAGCAGCATTTGTTTACTAGCATCAGCCACTTGCACATTGGTTTGGTATGCGCGAGAAGCCGAAATCATATTCGCCATTTCTTCCATTACATTAACGTTCGGCTTGTAGATATAGCCTTCTTCGTTTGCAAGGGGATGATCAGGGTTGTACTCCGCATTGAGCGGTTTATCGCTTTCTACAATCCCCAATACTTTCACCGGCACCGTATTACCGCCACGCATGGCGTTACCTAACTCAGCACCAAATACAGCATGACGCGCTTTATAGGTGTCTTTTGCAGAGCTGCTGACACTGTCCGCGTTCGCCAAATTGCTTGAGGTAGTATTCAGACGAACAGACTCAGCGCTCATTGCAGAACCTGTCACATTGAAAACGTTAAATAAGCTCATCTAAATTATTCCCCTTTGATAGCCTTGGTTAAGTTCTTGAATTTACCGCCTAGAAAGTCGAGTGATGCCTGATGTCTGATTTGGTTTTGCATAAACAGATTACGCTCTAAATCCACATCAACCGTGTTGCCATCGCCCGTATCAGGTTGTGTAGGAAGACGATACAGCTTGTCCCCTATCAAGGTTGTAGTGGCAGGAATATGCCGACCATCTGTTCGGCTAAGACTAATGCTTGCCCCAGAGGTTGCCGCTTGTAGTTCCTTCGCAAAGTCTAAACCTCTTGCTTTGTAACCAGGCGTGTTGGCTTGCGCGATGTTGGAGGAAATCACCTCAGCATTGCGCTCACGTACGCCCACCGTGTGTTGGTGGATGCCTAGTGCATTGTCAAAAGATATAGCCATGTTTGCCTCTACAATTAAGAACTGACCGGTATAAATAACTGAAAAGCAATTAGTATGCCAATTAGGGAGGAAAGGGCCTAGGTTATAAGATCCTAGATCCTAGATCCTAGGTCCTAGAAGAGTCCGTTGGGAATTAAGCGATAAACCTAAATACTTTATTTGCTTCTTAGGATTACGGATTACGGATTACGGATTACGGATTACGGATTACGGATTACGGATTATTTTTCAACCACCTAACCGCAATGTCAAACGCTTCTGTATTCTGTAACCTGTATTCCAAAACAACAAGTACCTCAGCTTATGCTTTTCACTGAGTTTACCGTCAACACACCTAAAACCTTCCCTTTAAACCGTCATTCCGAGGAGCCAAAGCGACATCAGGAATCTACTAGACAATAGGTACGTAAACCAAAGTAAGCACCTTTAATAAAAGCAAACGCGGATAGTAGATCCTGAATCACGCTCCTTCGGCGCTGTCCAGGATGACGTCATTGGGCGGTAAATTTCTGTAATCTGTAATCCGTAAGCGAAGCGCTCCGTATTCAAAATACAATCAGCACGTTAGTTAATACTTTTCACTGAACTTACCACAAATAAACCTAGGACCTAGTTCCCTAGCCCCTAGGATCTTTAAGTTTATAAATAATGCCCGGGTTACAGCGCACCATTTCAAAACGATCCGTCAGTCCGGTCAAAGACTCTGACGCCCCCAGCAATAGATAGCCACCCGGATTTAACTGGTTTGCCATCTGGTTAAGCACTTTTGATTTCATCTCTGGCGAAAAGTAAATCAGCACATTGCGGCAAAAAATGATGTCAAACTTCCCCACCAGAGCGTAACTATCAAGCAAGTTTTGCGGGCGGAAGTTGACCAGCCGCTTTACATTGTCTTTCACCTTCATGCGACCATCGCCAGCATCTTCAAAAAAGGTGCGGCGACGCTCAGGAGACAAACCACGCCCCAAGGCTAAGTTGTCATACACACCAGCACGACACATCTCCAGCATACTGGTCGATATGTCGGTCGCAGTAATAGAAATATTTGGCAGCAATCCCGGTTTACGCTGCTGCGTTTCCAGAATGGTCATCGCGATTGAGTAAGGCTCTTGACCCGATGAGCTGGCTGCCGACCAAATTTTAATCGGGCGCTTGTTTGCCGCTACTTCCGGCAATAATTTCTCAGCTAAAACCGTGAACGGATAAGTGTCTCGAAACCACAATGTTTCGTTTGTCGTCATCGCATCTACAGCAGAAATGCGTAACTCACGATTACGCCCTGAAACCACATCACGTAGCAAATCAGACAACGATGCGAGCTTAAACTTGGTCACTAACGGACTTAATCGGCTGCGCACTAAGTATTGCTTACTATCGCCTAACACAATGCCACATTGCGCTTCTAAAAAACGGCTAAAGTCACGATACTCTTGATCACTGATTGTAATAGCAGTCATTAATGTCTCTTTTATTGTATTAATGCAGATTTAACCGCGTTCCCCAGTTCGTCCGGGTTAAATTTCGCGATGAAGGTATTCGCCCCCACGCGATCAACCATGGCCTGATTGAAAACGCCACTCAAAGAAGAGTGGAGGATAACATAAAGGTCTTTCAAATCAGCATTTCGGCGAATTTCAGCGGTTAATGTATAACCGTCCATCTCGGGCATTTCGATGTCAGAAATGACCAAAGAAATCTGTTCGTAGATATCCCCTCCGCGAGTCATCTCAAGCAATGTTTTGTAAGCCTCTTTACCATCTTTAGCCGAGACAACTTCAAAACCAATTGAACGAATTGCTCTCTCGAGTTGTTTTCGTGCCACCGTTGAATCATCAACAATCAAAATACGGCGTACGATAGATTTTTCTTGCTCCGCCTGTGCGATTTCCTTACCAATCGCCGCATCCATCGTCTCATCAACTGGCGCGATTTCAGCCAAGACTTTTTCTACATCGAGAATTTCAACTAACTCGTTGTCGATGTTTGTTACCGCCGTCAGATAATGCGCTTTACCCGCACCTTCAGGTGGAGGCAGAATGGCTTCCCAGTGCATGTTAATGATTCGCTCGACCGAAGAGACCAGGAACGCTTGGATTGTCCGGTTAAATTCGGCGATCACAACAAAGCACTTATCAATATCAGTCGTTGGGCGACCACCAATTGCCAGACTCAAATCAATAACCGATACGTTATGGCCTCGGATATGAGCAACACCTTTTACTAATCGGTGCAGATTTGGAATTACTGTCAGCCTTGGACATTGCAGTACTTCTCTTACTTTGAATACGTTAATACCGTAACGCTGCCGCCCCATCAGTCGAAAGGTCAACAATTCCAATCGGTTTTGACCGACGAGTTGCGTACGCTGATTCACTGAGTCAAGAATCCCCGTCATATGCTCATCTCCATCTCAAACTTTTTGTTTTTAAATGATACTCTACCACTGGCAAGCATTGTTCCAGGGAGACCTTATGGCGTATTTCACTATCACTTCGACCACATTGACTAAGACAATATGTAGAGCGGTATTCACAAAGTACGCTAAGGCTATCGGCATCTTACTCTGTATGTTTAGCTTTTTTGTTCATTCAGCAACAGAGAGTCAGATCGAACAAATAAAAACGGCGGCCGAGCAGCATATTCTTGCCACGGTGGAGCAACCTGCAGGCGGCGAGTTAACCGTTAATGCGGCAAATATTGACGCCAGAATTAAAGCGACAGACTGCCCCGCCCCTCTCGATACATCGGCATCCACCACCAGCAGTACGCGCAGCAATATTAACGTTTTAGTTGAGTGTCCCGCCGACGACTGGCAAGTTTACGTGCCGGTGCGCATTTCTGTTTCGGTACCTATGGTAGTCAGCACTCGACAACTTAGCAGGGGAGAAATCATCAGCGCCTCTGACATCACCACTTCCATGATTGAATTACAACGCTTTCGCAAAGACGGCTTCACTGGCTACGATCAAGTTGTTGGAGCCAAATTAAAACGCAGTGTACGCCTTGGCGATGTCGTCGAGCGGAATGATGTTTGCGTCGTGTGTCGCAACGAAAAAGTGACCATTAAAGCGGTAAAGGCGGGCATGACGATCACGACCCAAGGCACCGCGTTGCAAGATGGCTCATCAGGGGATCAAGTGAGAGTGAAAAATGATAAGTCTCAACGTATAATAGACGGCATAGTGACTGACATTGCGGAAATCACCATCAACTTTTGACCTTTTTAGACACCAAAAGCGCATTGTGAAAATCGATCAATAAAAATGATTAAAGTTATTTTGGCATTGGTCGATAGTCTGAGTACCAGTATTACGATACAAGGCAAGGTTAAACATGGCAGGTATAGATAATATACGTTCAGGTCAGATGATGACGACAAACAGTCGCGCACCTGCACGTAATGACTCGAATGCTACCAGCACAACAGAGTCGAAAATAGCGCCAGCACAACAAGATGCGGTTTCGTTAAGCCAGCAAAGCAAGGCTGTCAGCAACCTCCACAAGGATTTGGCTGCATCTCCGGCTTACGACAGCGCAAAAGTGGCGGCAATCAAAGAAGCAATTGCAAATGGTTCATACAAAGTTGACCCAGAAAAACTGGCAGACAGTATGATTAAATTTGAAAATGAATTGCAGGGTAAAAGTTAACTGACTTAGGCCCTAGGTAAGTATTCATGGCAGCATTAGCCGATCTCATCAACTTCCAATTAGAAAATGCTAAGGCACTTTCTGTCGTTTTGCGTCAGGAAACACAAGCGATTACTGCACGTGTCTCTTCTGAGATCGAAACCATTGCCAAACAAAAAATGACACTCATTGATCAGCTCAGAACCACTGATCAGCGAATCGCCTCTCACCCGCATGTCAACCAACTTACCGAAGATGAGCACCTAAGTCAGGTCGTTGCACAGATCCAGTCGATCATCCTGAACTGCCAACAAATCAATCAAGTGAACGGAGAGTCTCTCAGTCGAGCACAACTGAGTTTCAACAAGCTCAACAACATGCTTCAACACACCCACGGCAAAATCGGCATGACTTACAATGCCGGTGGCAAAACCCACACTATTTCGACTTTAGGCACTAACTTAAAAGCCTAAGTTGTCTCCTTCACGGTATCCGCCTTCTATCAGCCCTGAATGCTACACAAAAAACGACCAATTGTTGCCAATTAGCCGCCCACGAATATCTGCATTTTCAGGAGAGTTAGAACAGGGTCTGCTGACGCTTTTCCGGCACCTGTTGTACTTCACCATAATCACGAAGCTTATCCATTTTACGGATATCCAGACGAAGCTCAGTGACATAGCTGTCTTCTACCAAATAACTTCGCACCACTTCCGCACCACGGATAACACCATCAACAGCGCCTGATGTTCGCTCTGTACCTAAACGCTGATCTTGCAACTCAGCACGGCCGCTGACTCGCATACCGTAAACCTGCTCTGCCAGCTCTCGATAGGCATCAATCTTAGACGCACGCATTGCTCGCACACGTTTTTCTTCCACTGTGCGACCGGATTGCTCACTCACACTCGCGTAACCTACTGCCACTAACAGTTCATCCTGACGCATCTGCTGCAGTGGCTGGCAACCCACCAGCACCAACGTAGCAATAACAAATAATAATTTCTTCATGGCTAAATCCTATGGGCGGAGAATCACGGTGTATGGTTGTCGAATTGTTGGGTCTGAGCGAATCAGCACGCCATCCTGAGTGCGAATGCTGTTCAGCGTATCTAAATCACGGCCAATACGATCCGCAGGCAAGAAACCTTGTGCCGTTGCCACCACAATTCGACTTTGCATACCAACCACACGCGCGTTAACCAGTACGCCGCCTTCCTGACGTAGCATAGTGCCCGTCAGCACATACTGAATTTGCTGCTCTTGCGCGAGATCTTTCCAATCTCGGCTTAGCGCAAAGTCCCCTTGTTGAGTAACTTGAATAGAGCCTGTAGTTTTGAAGTCGACCACCTGAAAACCACGGCGCTGAAACTGGTGAATAAATCCTTCCGATACTGAGTTACCCAGCCAGTTCGTCGCATCCATATTTTGCAGATCAACAAATGACGTAATTGCAATCGGCGTACGTGCAGAAACCGCAACGTTAGACACCATCAACTCTTCGGTCATGCTTTCGATAAAAAAGTCCATCGTGTGACGTGGGCTATCCATCAACATGAATTGGCTGCCTGCATAGGGTTCTTTACCATTGTAAATTGGTGAGTACGCGCACGATGTCAAAAGCGTCATCATCGATACGGCAACAAGCCACTTTTTCATGGTTTGATTCTCCAGATAATCTTGGGTGTCACTGTTCTTTATCATTCCTGGCAAGAAACGTAATGTTGGAACAGTCTTTGCTTTTCTTTTGTTTGTCCAAACAAAGAAATGGCCACCAAACTGCACTGAGTTTGCTATAGCAATATTTATACCCGAACGGTTACAAACCATGAAAAAAACAATAATTAGCGTATTTTCAATCACTTTGGCTTTGCTTCTGCCTTTTCGCGCCTTCGCAGCCTGGTATGAAGTGACAGGTGTTGCCACGATCGTTTCTTCAGAAGATGCGGCAAGGCTACACGCGATGGAAGACGCTCTATTTAAAGCCGTCAACTTTTCGGGTGCCGATATAGGTAGCGTTAGTAAGTTAATTCCGCTATTAGAAGAGAGCCGCAAAGAGTACCAGTTTACTAACCACGAGGTTCGTTACATCCTCGTCGAATCTGAGCGTAAACGCGGCGGTAAAATGGAAATAAA
The DNA here is from genome assembly GCF_052353105.1 of Vibrio sp. YIC-376. NCBI lineage: Bacteria > Pseudomonadati > Pseudomonadota > Gammaproteobacteria > Vibrionales > Vibrionaceae > Vibrio > Vibrio sp. YIC-376. Next base: position 256,871 of record NZ_JBBWFK010000004.1, on the reverse strand, counting down.
AATCCGCGTCGACATCTATCCATCGGCAACGGGTTGCCACACGGCTCAATATAAGAAAACGATATTAATCGGAAATATTGATGTCTCGTCCCCTCAGCAAGCTGTTATGGGTCAAATTTATCAAGTTGGTGATGATTTCAGCCATGTCGTGAATCGCCAAATCGATCAGACGTCGCACAGTTTCGTGTCTGTCGGCACTACCGACTACTCAATCAGCCGAAGCGACCCGATGCGAACACAAATGATCGCACAGGATAATGGCGCTCAATACATTATTGGTGGCGTGATTACTGACTTAACCGCAACCGTTGAATCTCAAGTATTGCAAGATGACATAATCAACCGACAGTTCGCGCTGGAGATGAAAGTCTATGATGGCAAAACTGGCCATGAGGTCTTCAATAAAAACTACCGCGAAGTGGCTCGTTGGCCATTCGCAAAGACCAGTCAGGTAGACACTCGAAGTGCACGATTCTGGGCGTCCACTTTCGGTGAAATGATGCTGCGCGTTAGCCGCAATATCATGCTAGATTTAGAGTCCGAGCTTTCCTGTAAGATCACCTTACCGGAAATCGTCGCTGTTTTTGGCAATACTGTCACCATGGATCTAGGCCGGATGCATGGCGTGAACGAAGGAGATAAGTTGCAACTGTGGCATACCGCCTCCTTCATCGACCAAAATGGCTTACCACGCAATAAAGTATCGCAGAGTGAAATCACATTAACCGTATCTCGCGTCTATGAGCAGGAAGCAGAACTGAGTATTGACCAGCCAAACCTGGCATCAAGCGTACAAATCGGCGATGTAATGAGCAAGATGTTATAAAAGGCAAGATTATCCCTTGAGATATGCTCACTTTTGAATATCATAGATGACGCATCTTATTTGATTATACCAACCATGGTACTTGGTATTACGCCCTCATGGCACAGTGGATAGCGCAGTCCCCTCCTAAGGGACAGGTCGTAGGTTCGAATCCTACTGAGGGCGCCATATCAAAACCTTAGTTCACTATTGAGCTAAGGTTTTTTCTTTGTAGTGACAAGTATACTCAAGTTTTAACTCTCTGCCCGTATCGGTTGTGAATACCCATTTTCCCAAAGCCATCCATTCATCAGATTTCGGCTCCTTCAATAACGCGGTTTGACCACTTAAAATCTAATTGAAAAGAGACTATTTACAGTTTTATATTTTATGACTTTAATTATTGATGAGCTTTGCTTACCTTTCCGCGAATAATAACGATATTAGTTAGCCTATGTCTAAGAGCAATTTAATAACTAACACTGGACACCGCTTTATTTCCAAAGGCAAAACAGCCTTTAAGATCCACATTCACACTCCTGAGGATACGGTGTTGCACCGCTCTGTGGGATTTGTGCGCATTGGAGAAGAAAAAGGCTTAAAGAAAGCCATCAAATTGAGAAATGAATTAGGACTGCAGATGTGGGGCAAGTTTTGGCGGCGCCTTTTAAAAGATCCCTACCTGATGACAAGATTGCCGCACAGCGTGGAACCGAAAATTGTACATAAACCGAACCCGACATTGGAAAATCCGGACAACCGAGACACTTGTTACATTGCGAAGTGGCGAGAGTTCAATGAGAATGGTGAATATAGGTATAAAACCGTAGTACGCTCAATCAGTAAATACGGCAAGCTTGCCGCTTATATGCAAACCAAGAAAGCCTTACTAAAGGCACACAAAGATAATCTGGAAATACTCACGTTTATGGGGCGCGTCACCAGTATCAATCTAAAATAACCCACTTTACTCGACCGATTCTCTGGATATTTTCTCTTTGGGATCAATAGCAGATTCAGCGGTTCCAGATGAAAAAAACCCCCGAGATCATGCTCTTGGGGGCTTTTGGATTTCAGAATTCTATTCTGTGCTCAAAAAGTATCTTATTGCTGAACTTGGTATTCAAATTCAGGAACGATAACTTCTACGCGACGGTTTTGTTGACGACCTTCACGAGTTTCGTTTGATGCGATAGGGTTGTTTTCACCTTCACCGCGAGCTTGGATGCGTGATGCATCAATACCTTTTTCCACTAGAGCGTTAGCTACAGACTCTGCACGCTTCTCAGAAATTTTTTGGTTGTATGCTGCTGAACCAGAACTATCTGTGAAACCTACAACTTCAACTTTAGCTTGTGGGTGTTCGTTTAGGAAAGCAACCAAGTTGTCTAGTTTAGCTGCGCTTTCTGATTTAAGCGTTGTGCTGTTTAGATCGAAACCACCAGTGCCGATAGTTTGAGTTTCAAACGTTTTTGTTACGACTACTGGCTGTTCTTCAACCACAACCACTTCTTCCACTACTGGTGCTTCTTCAACTACTGGCTCTTCGCTGCCGCCGAACTTAAATGAAACACCTAGAGTCGCTGTGTTGCCTGTTGCGCGGACTACATCGTTGTTGATGTCAGTGATAGTTTGGTATTCCGCACGAGCTGTTACGTTTTGGCTTATGTTGAATTCAAGACCTGCTGCGCCTAGGTAAGAGTAATCGTCTTTGCCGTCGAACATAACGTACGCACCACCAACTTTACCGTAAATTGCGATGTCTTCAGTAATTGGCAGGCTGAACTTAGGAGCAAGAGTGATTGCTTCTACATGACTGCCGAATGAAGTCTCGTCGAAATCACCAATGTTATCGAAGCCTGCTTCTAGTGCGATGTAGTCGTTGAACTCGTAACCCACAAAAGCACCAAGAGTTGAGTCATCTTTGTCGCAAGACTGACCTGCTACACAAGCATCTTCCAACCAAGATTTACCCATTTTACCGCCCACATAAACTTCTGCTTGAGCTGCTGATGCCATAAGTAAAGATGCTGAAATTACCACTGCTAGTTTTTTCATTATTGATTCCTATAAAGAATTACTTTTATTAGATCACGAAATGCGCCATCTGACTGACGTTGTATTTCAATTTTTATTCATTCCTTGAGCCTATTACCGATAGCAAACTCCAATCATGCATATGCACAATATCTAACGAAGAGAGCTTGGGTAGCATTCCAGTACCGTGATTTTTATCGCTATCTGTTTTTCACTGGCGGGGTGCACTATAACGCTAAGAAAACTCGAGAAAAATCCCAAAACTGTCAATTTAGTGTCATCAAAAAAACAAGCATAGCGTGATCTAGAGCACTCAAAACCAGCCACAACAGTCACGCAAACGTTTGCGTGCATTTTCACAAAAGTAATGCTATAGCATTTTACTTTCTCACAACTGAGACGATATTTGGGGAACTTTATAGATATTGGATATAAATCATAAAGATATTTCGATGATAGATGGTCAAACAATCATCATTGGGAGCGGGTTTAGATTACAAAATCTTATCGATAAAAGAACATTCTGACATCATTTTTGGCAGAGTTATAAGCACTAGATGAATTAGCTTCTTCCTCTTTCCAGACGATCTCAGGGCAAAAAAAACCGCGGTAAACACCGCGGCTTTTTGACTACTTATTCACTGCTATTATGCATTCGCTTCACGTTCAGCGATGTACTCTAGTGCCATTTTGATGCGAGCGATACAACGTTCTTGGCCAATTAGAGCCATCACAGCGTCAACAGATGGAGACTGGCCACCGCCTGTTACTGCTACACGTAGTGGCATACCAATTTTACCCATGCCGATTTCCAGCTCTTCACAAACAGCTGCGATCACACCGTCTTTGATGCTTTCAGTTGTCCACTCAGTTAGCGCTTCTGCTTTTGCAAGTGCAAGCTCTAGTGGCTCTTTTGCCACACCACGCAGGTGTTTCTTCGCAGCACCCGCTTCAAACTCAGAAAAATCTTCGTAGAAGTAACGAATCTGCTCAGCCAGCTCAACAAGAGTATTGCAACGCTCACCCACCAGCTTGATCACTTCTGTGATTGCAGGACCGTTTGTTACGTCCAATTTCTGTTGGTCTAGGTGCCATTGCAGGTGCTTAGCAACATATGCCGGCTCTGAAGTTTTGATGTAGTGGTTGTTCAACCATTGCAGCTTGTCTGTGTTGAATGCAGATGCAGACTTAGATACTGCGTTTAGGCTGAACAGGTTGATCATCTCTTCTTGTGTGAAAATTTCCTGGTCACCGTGAGACCAACCCAGACGGATCAGGTAGTTGTTCAGCGCAGCAGGCAGGTAACCCATATCGCGGTACTGCATTACAGATACAGCGCCATGACGTTTAGACAGTTTCGCACCGTCGTCACCTAGGATCATCGCACAGTGAGCAAATGTTGGTACAGTTGCACCCAACGCTTCGTAAATGTTGATTTGACGAGGCGTGTTGTTGATATGGTCTTCACCACGAACAACGTGCGTAATGCCCATATCCCAGTCATCAACCACAACACAGAAGTTGTACGTTGGAGAACCATCTGTACGACGAATGATCAGATCATCCATTTGCTCGTTACGGATTTCTATACGACCACGGATTTGGTCGTCAAACACTACGCTACCCTCTTTCGGGTTGCGGAAACGAATAACACAAGGATCGCCATCTTTTGCCGCTGCGTTTGCCGCTTTGATTTTTGGATGGTTTGCGTCGTAACGTGGCATTTCTTTATTAACTTCTTGCTCTGCACGAATTTCATCCAGCAGCTCTTTAGACGCATAACATTTGTATGCCTTGTCTTCAGCAAGTAGCTTATCAACCACTTCGTTGTAACGATCAAAACGTTGAGTTTGGAAGTAAGGACCTTCATCCCACTCCAGCCCTAGCCATTCCATACCTTCTAGAATCGCGTCAACTGCTTCTTTAGAGTTACGCTCAAGGTCTGTATCTTCGATACGCAGAACGAATTCACCACCTTGGTTTTTAGCATATAGCCAAGAGTAAAGTGCAGTACGCGCACCACCAACGTGTAGATAGCCAGTTGGGCTAGGAGCAAAACGAGTTTTAACCGTCATTTGAGTTCCTTAGGGTTAATGTTCAACGAGAGACGTCTCGTTGTAATGCAAAGGATAAAAGTGGCGACATTTTACCATCGTAAGTCAATTCTACAATCATTCCGTGTTGATATCTTCATTCTTCATAAACCTTGACCTTACCCTTGCAGGAAGGTTTAAGCTTATTATATTGCTACTCGTGAGGACAAATTATGAATCAGTTCGTGGTACCGATGTCAGGACTAAATTGCATGGGCTGTGCAAGAAAAGTAGAGAAGACTTTACATGCCAACCATAGTGTTGAGATCATCAATTTGTCTCCGACCTCTGTTGAAATCAAAACCGACGCTTCTCTGGAAGAACTCGTTGAATCGATTGAATCTTTAGGTTATCACGCAGGCTACAGCTACGACTTCAATTTATCCGGTCTAAACTGTGGTGGCTGTGTCAAAAAGCTCTCATCGTTATTAGAGTCAAACTCAGACGTTATCTCATTTGAGGCTTCTACTACTCAATTAAGTATCCGTACTCTCCTTTCTGAGGAGCAAGTCATTGAGCTTGTGGCTGGCTTAGGCTACACGGCCAGTAAAGAGTCCCTTGCAGACACTGAAATTAAAGTGCCTGAAATAGAAACTCAACCGAAGACAGAGAACGAGCCGGATAGCACGTTGGAAGAAATCCCACCAGCAAGTCACGCGCAACTGCAAATGCTGATTCAAGGGATGACATGTGCAAGCTGCGTTACTTCGGTAGAAAAAGCACTCACCAGCGTTCAAGGCGTTGAAAAAGCACAGGTAAACCTTGCCGAACAAAGTGCTTTGGTCTTTGCGACACAAGATTCAGAAGCTTTGCATCTAGCTATCGTCGAATCCGTCAAACAAGCCGGATACCAAGCGGAAATACTGCAAGATGCCGCTACGCAACAAGAAAAGCAAGCACAGCAACAGCTGGCCCAACAAAAGCGCTTTAAGCTTGACGCGATTGCCGGCATCGTGGTCGGTGTACCTCTGATGCTTTGGGGTATCGCAGGTGGGAACATGATGATTCGCAACACCAATGACCAACTAGTTTGGAGCGTGGTCGGCATCATATGTCTACTGCTTCTGGCAACTGCAGGCCGCCACTTTTTCAGTAACGCCTGGTTAGCTGCGACCCACAAACGTGCCACCATGGATACACTGGTTGCTCTCGGTACTGGTGCGGCGTGGTTCTATTCTATGCTTGTGGTGATTTTCCCAGATTGGTTTCCTTCAGCGTCACGCCATGTTTACTTCGAAGCGAGTGCGATGATCATCGGTTTGATTTCTCTCGGCCACTACATAGAGGCCAAAGCTAAAGCCAATACCACTCGCTCGTTGCAGGCGCTGATTAACTTGCAGCCGCAGCAAGCAACAGTCATCACCGAGCAAGGCGATCAACCAATCAGCGTTGAGCAAATCGCGCTGGGCATGAAACTGCGAATCAAACCAGGAGAGAAAGTGCCGGTAGACGGTATTGTCCTACAAGGGGAATCTTATATTGATGAGTCGATGCTAACCGGTGAACCTGTACCTGTATTAAAAGGACAAAACGCAGAAGTCTCAGCAGGCACACTCAACACCGATGGTAGCCTAGTCATAAAAGCGACTGGCATAGGTGCCAACACCATGTTGGCGCGCATTATCCGTATGGTACGAACCGCGCAAAGCAGTAAACCCGCTATCGCCAAGTTAGCCGACCAAATCTCCGCTGTATTTGTTCCTGTTGTCGTAGGTATTGCCGTGCTAGCGGCCCTGGTTTGGTTTGCTGTTGGGCCAGAACCGAAAGCCAGTTACATGTTGGTGGTAACAACAACCGTTTTGATTATCGCCTGCCCTTGTGCACTGGGCTTAGCAACACCACTCTCCGTTACTGTTGGGGTAGGTAAAGCTGCCGAGTTGGGGATATTAATTAAAGACGCTGATGCACTTCAGCTAGCGAGCAAAGTCGATACGGTAGTATTCGATAAAACCGGTACGCTGACACAAGGGAAACCAAGTGTGCAGCTAGTGTTTACTCACGCCACCAGCCAGGATGAGTTGCTTGCGCTGGCGTATGCTGCCGAGCGCCAGTCAGAGCACCCTCTGGCCAAAGCTGTGTGCGATTTCGCGGTAAAACATAAAGCTAAAGAAGTTACCTTAGACAAGTTCGAAAACATTCGCGGACGCGGCATTTCGGCTATGTACGAGGGCCAACCGCTGTTTATAGGTTCATTGCAGTTTATGCAGGGCGAAAACGTCGACACAAATGTGCTTAAACAAGCGATTGACGAATGTGCCCAAAATGCATGGACGCCAGTTGCCATCGCTTTAGATGGTCAGTTAATAGGTCTGATTGCCGTTGCAGATCCAATTAAATCTGATGCGAAGCAAGCGATCTCTACCTTGAAATCACAGGGCATCAAAACAGTGATGTTAACAGGTGATAATCAGCACGTTGCGGATGCCATTGGTAAAGAACTCGGCATTGATGAGGTGATAGCCCAAGTCCTTCCAGATGAAAAAGCTAAGCACATTGAACAGCTTCAATCTAAAGGACATAAAGTAGCTATGGTTGGAGACGGCATCAATGATGCTCCTGCTCTCGCGCTTGCCAACCTTGGCATTGCGATGGGTAGTGGCAGCGATGTCGCTATCGAAAGCGCTCAAATGACCATCCTTAACACTTCTCCAATGGCAGTGGTGCATGCCATTGAGTTGTCGCGCGCTACACTTAAGAACATGAAGCAAAACTTATTTGGTGCCTTTGTTTATAACTCGTTGGGTATTCCTGTCGCCGCTGGCGTGCTCTACCCGGCGTTCGGCTTTTTGCTCAACCCTGTAGTTGCGGGAGCGGCAATGGCACTGTCTTCCATTACTGTCGTTAGTAACGCGAATCGACTACGACTGTTTTCAGTAAAATAACCACTTATTTAGAGGCTATTATGAAGTTGAAACTTTTGACCTTTGCCATGCTTGCGACCGTATCAGCCAACGTGCTGGCAGCCGATGTCATAAACCATAAGTCACCATATTGTGGCTGCTGTGGTGACTGGACAAAACACATGGAAGAGAACGGCTTTACGGTCGAAGAGAAACTGCATGAAGATATGAATGCAATCAAAAGTAAGCTCGGCATTAGTAACCAACAGCTTTATTCTTGCCACACGGCAGAGATCAATGGCTACCTGTTCGAAGGCCATGTGCCGGCCACCGACATTAAAGCATTCTTAGAAAACCCACCAAAAGGCGCTAAAGGTCTGACCGTACCGGGAATGCCTGTCGGTTCTCCAGGCATGGAATATGGAGATAAGAAAGACAGTTACACCGTATACGCTTTTAATGAGCAAGGCCAAGTTTCCGCATTTAGCCACCACGAAGGTAACGACAAGTAAAAACAAGCCCAGCATGATGACGCTGGGCTTTATCTTAGCTACTTAATGGACAATTAAGACGAAATCGTTAGAAGCCGTATGAGGCACCAAATACAAATGCGTTGTTCACTAGGCTGTCACCATCTGCATTTTCTGCACCGTGAGCCTGAGAACGAAGTTCAAAATATGGCTGAACACCTTTGCGAGTCCACGTCGCACGGAACTCGTGGTCCATGGTATCTGCGTCAATCATGTATACGTTGTTGTAGCTAAGCGTCACATCCTCATTCATTACATAACCAATGCGGTTATCCATGCGGTAATCGGTATCTGCATCGGCATCTGTCGCATCAATATGTGCTCGAGTACGGTTGCTCAGAGAAATACCGTTATCGAAGTTATAACCAATTTTCACAAGAGGACGGTATTGAAGGTTTTCGCCCGCTGAGAACAAGTGTTGGTAACCTGCAGCAACCCAGAGACGATCAGTGATATTAAATGACTGCTCACCCCCTACCGTAATGTAAGGTGTTATGTTCCCTGCTCCACCATTTTTGCTTTCAAGTTTGCCAAGTTGAATACCATCGAATTCGGTGTAAACCGTAAAGCCACCAAAAGAATTATCGAAAGTATGACCAGCTTCTAATGTGGAAGTAACATCCGAACCGTGAATTCGGCCATCATCGTGAAATTGAACGTTACCCGTTACGTAAGAAGAGTCAGCAAAAGCGCTAGAAGCGAAAGCAAGAGAAAGTGCACTCAGTGCAAAAATGTGTTTCATAATAACTGCCTTTATTTATTCACGTTATGCGATGTTTTTAAGGACACCTGTGACCTTACATCGCAAAGTTGGGGATGTGCCTTCATGGCGTTGGCAATATTGAAACAATTAATTTTTGATGAAAAATAATTCCTTTTAAAAAGTGATCCTGTTCAAAACAGGCATAAAGCCTCTTCAAGAAATAAAACAAATACAATAAGTTATGACAAATTTCAAAAATCACTCAAAAAATTAGAATTCGATCGAAATCACAAGAAACCAACGAATGTAGAACATTTCCCACATTCAGATCACACTGTAAAAATAAACTTTCACAGCTAACTTTTTTGTTGATGCAAAATAATAGGATATCTATCACACTTAATTCACGTCAAAAAATAAATAAACCCTCATTATGATGAAGAGGGCTTAGTTTAAGAGCGCCTTTGAGAGGATGAGTTATTTGACGCTCGTCACACGATTCATACGCTCACCCGTCGCAGTTACACAACGAATACCTCACCAGAAACTGCTGGTCGATCATTGTCGACGTAACTCAGCCAAGTTTCACCGTCCAGTGAATATTGAAGCGTAACGCCAGGGAATTCGGTGACGTGTTCTATGCTCAATCTAGTATCAAGCAGTCGTTTAGGTATAAAGTAATACACAGATGTGACTTCAATATACTGGATGAAATAATGTTATCCGGGATTCAGTTCGAGGATAAAAATATGTTTCGAATAATGACCGTTGTGTCATCTTTCATGGTTATCTTTACGTCCTTTTCATCCTACGCAGAGCCTCAATATTGGTTAGCAAAAAAAGGGGCCACCGAATACATGATTATTGGATCGGTGCACGTGGGTGATAAAAGCATGTATCCTTTACCTAAGGCCTTGACTGAATATCTGGAGCAGAGTTCAGGTTTAATCATTGAGGCAGACGTTAGAAATACATCAGATTCAGCTTATCCTCCTGTCTCTACTCGAACCAAAGACGTACTGGATAAATTGCAGCGTCAACATCTCATAGACATAGCAAGGGATTTGGGTATAGCAGAAGCTCAGTTGCTCAATGCCCCTCCTTGGAATACCGCGCTTATGATTCAACTCGGTCTCGTTAATAAGCTGGGTTATGTTGCTGATGAAGGTGTTGATATGCATTTGATTAGCTTGGCAGAAAAAGAGAACATTCCTATCGTTTCTCTTGAATCAGTGCAGTTCCAGATAGATTTGATTACCGGCCAACCGGATGAAGGTAAAGAGATGCTACTGTCATCGATCAATGAATATGACGCCGGTGAAGAGCTGGTCGAGTGCCTCATTGAAAGCTGGAAAAACGGTGATGGCAGCATGCTGGAAGAAGCATCTTTGACAGATAAAGCCACTGAAGACTTTAATGAAGCCTTCCTTTACGCACGCAACCGGGACTGGGCGAAGAAGCTCGACACAGGCAGCATACTCCCTCAAAAACAAGCACTCTATACCGTCGTGGTAGGAAGCCTGCATTTAGTCGGTAAAGATAACTTAATTGATTTACTGGCCAAACGCGGTTTTGAAATCACACCACTTGGAGACATACGTAAAGCGAAATGTGATATTTGAAGATAGGGACTAAGGTTCCTAGGTCCTAGGTCCTAGGTCCTAGGGGGAGATCGTTGGAACTACCGAGGATCACGTCAAGTTGATATGTTGTGGTTTGGGATTACGGATTACGGATTACGGATTACGGATTACGGATTACGGATTACGGATTACGGATTACGGATTACGGATTACGGATTACGGATTACGGATTACGGATTACGGATTACGGATTATTTTTCAATCAATCCAATTTGATGTCAAACATTTCGGTATTCTGTAATCAGTATTCCAAAAGCAACAAGCACCTGAGCTTACATTTCTAACTGAACTTACCGCAGACACTCCTAGAACCTAGGAGCCTAATCCCTAGGACCTTTAGAACGCAAAAAAGGCTCTGTATTTCTACAGAGCCTTTTTTAGAAAGTGATCGATGAAGAGCCATATTCTAACTTCAGGCGAACCCCACTTTGGTTCCCTATCCATATAAAATTATTTAAGCTCTAAAACGACGAAAGCCTGCTTAAAAGCAGGCTTTCTTAAAGTGGTCGGTGAAGAGGGATTCGAACCCCCGACCCTCTGGTCCCAAACCAGATGCGCTACCAAACTGCGCTATTCACCGAGACGTTGACTTGGAACTTTGCTTTGACTAAGAGGCGCTCCCTCTGGTCCGCTATTCCTAACCCCGGAGATGCGTTACTAATCACGCTAATCTTCGAGATGTTTAACTGAGGACTTCTCCCCGCCAACGAGGTGGTATATTACGGATTCTGATCAGAGACGCAAGTGGTTTTTATAAAAAAACGTAATGTCTTAATTCGTTTGGTGAATTACTGAACACTAGCACGCAAAATGTGACTAATAACCCACAATAAAACACAGTTTATTAACCTCAGCAACATAATTGATCCAGATCAGTGTGCCCAAAAACCCCAACATTTAATTTGTGCCTATCGGGAAAATCTTGGAGGAAACATATGGACTTTTGGCTTGATCTCCTATTTGGTAATGCAGTAGGTCTATCATCGATGATAGTAATCTTCGGAGCAATCGGTCTAATGTTGTTTTACGGCGGTTTCTTCATGTACAAGATCATGAACGATAAATCTCCTCACTAGAATCTCGCTTAGCCCTATAAACGCTTTGCACCGGAGTTGGTTACTTGCCTACTCCGGTTTTTTATTGATCTTTCCCCACCTCTCGTTGGTATAATCGACCTACCCAGCTCTTAATGAGATAGCCACTATGTCTCACGATGACGATTTTGAACTCTTCCAACAAATGATGGGAGATGTTAAACCCATCACTCAAGACACCGCCGAACTCAAAAAAGTTCATCAGGTGACAGATGCCCAGCTTGCGAAGCGCGAAGCGGCAATATGGTTAACAGAAGACGACCCTGAATACCTCTCTCTCGATCATGCAGAAATGCTCAAACCAGATGATTTTGTCGAGTTCAAGCGTGATGGCGTGCAAGATGGCGTATATAGAAAACTGCGTCTTGGTAAATACCCAATTCAGGCGCGTTTAGACTTACACCGAAAAACACTCAAAGAAGCGCGCGATGAAGTCGTTAAATTTCTTAAACAATGTATCTCGATGGATATACGTACTGTTGTGATTGTTCATGGCCGGGGCGAACGATCGAATCCACCCGCTTTAATGAAGAGCTTTGTAAGCAGTTGGCTGCAGCAGATTCAAGAAGTACAGTGTGTTCACACAGCCCAGCGTTTTCATGGCGGCAGTGGCGCTGTCTATGTATTACTCAGAAAGAGCACAGATAAGAAGCTGGAAAACCGAGAACGACATCAAAAACGGTTAGGTTAAGTTTCGTCCCGGTGCTAGAATGCGCGACTTTATTATTTCCCTTCACTGACGCTTGAAGGGATTATCTATTCACCGCCGTTGTGAAACGTTAGGAGTACAACAACATGTCACAAGATAACGCGAAGCGCTTAAATAAGTTCATTAGTGAAACAGGATTTTGCTCTCGTCGAGAAGCTGACAGACTGATCGAACAAGGTCGTGTCACCATTAATGGTAAACAACCAGAAATGGGCACTAAAGTTTTACCTGGCGATGACGTACGAGTCGATGACAAGCCTGTTTCGGTAAAAGAAAAGCCTATCTACATCGCATTGAACAAACCTACCGGTATTACTTGTACGACAGAGCGTGATATCCCCGGCAATATTGTTGATTTTATTGGTCATAAAAAACGTATCTTCCCTATCGGTCGTCTGGACAAGCCTTCTGATGGTCTTATCTTTTTGACTAACGATGGTGACATCGTCAACAAAATCCTTCGCGCAGGCAATAACCACGAAAAAGAGTACGTGGTGCGTGTTGATAAACCGATCACTGGCGAGTTTCTGAAACAAATGTCGAGCGGTGTGAAAATCCTCGATACCGTCACTCTTCCTTGTAAAGTGACGAAAGAAACTAAGTTTTCTTTCCGAATCGTACTTACTCAGGGCCTCAACCGTCAGATCCGTCGTATGTGTGAAGCACTGGGTTACGAAGTGTTTAAGCTACGTCGTGTGCGTATTATGAACATCTCCCTAGATGGTATTCCAAACGGAAAATGGCGTTACCTCACTGACGATGAAGTGGCAGAAATTATGGCAATGTGCGATGGTTCTGTCGGCACCGAAGAAGCTTCTCAAGTGGATTCTAAAGGGCGTAATATCCGTAAAGCAACAGACGCTAAACTGTTTGATAGCCGTGAAGAGAACCAAGGCTCTACCGCTCGACGTAATCAAAAAGCACGTACATTCCGCGGTAACAACGCAGATGAGTTCCGTCACGCGCCTAACTCGAAAAAAGGCCAACAAAAAAGACGTCAGCACGATGACGATAATGCTCGTCCATCAAAAGAGCACTTCAAGGCGAAAGCACAGGATTCCGATCGTAAACCAAACAAACCAAAAGTTCGTTACGACAACCCAAATGCGGCAAAACCATCTAAGCCAGTGAAGCGCAGCAGCGGGACACTTAGCCTGAAAAAATAAACAAAGAAAAGGACGCCAATGCGTCCTTTTCCTTTATCTGCAGCTTATTGACTCATAGGTCGCAAACTTGTTGGTTCTGAAGTTGCAAACTTATAGACACAAAGGCGCAAACTGACCACGAGTTAAGGTCAGCAGATCCTGAGGAGCGAGTTCAATTTCCAGCCCTCGTTTGCCGGCACTCACACAAATAGTGTCTTGTTCCATAGCACTTTCATGTAAAAAAGTGGGCAGTGCTTTCTTTTGGCCAAGCGGACTGATGCCCCCTACTACATAGCCCGTTGTTTTCTGAGCAATATCAGGGTCAGCCATATCAGCTTTCTTTCCCTTTGCGGCTTTTGCTGCCAGCTTGAGATTCAATTTTTGATCAACTGGGATGATGGCTACCGCAAGGTTTTTCGGTTCGCCATTTAAACAAAACAGCAAAGTTTTAAATACTTTTTTTGGATCTTGCCCCAACACCTCTGCAGCTTCTAGTCCATAGCTTTCTGCTCTCGGGTCGTGCTCATACTGATGAATGGTGTGTGGGACTTTCTTCTTTTTCGCAAGGTTAATGGCCGGAGTCATCAAGATTCTCCTTATAAAAATAAAAAACGCAGCTCCCGTCTAATGGGAGCTGCACTTTTAGTTAATGATATCAGCGAGATTGAGTCAATCGCTTTTTCACTATGAGGCTCTACTGATAAATAACCGTGTCAGTTGCGTATTTGATTTGACCCGTAGGTGCATAACGATTGACATCAATCGGACTGTGAGACTCGAGATAATCTTTTAATACTTCAGCATCGGTAAATCCCGTATTCACGTAGCCCGCATGAGTATCAATTTTTGGATAACCATCACCACCCGCTGCGTTATAGCTTGGTACGGTAAAGCGGTAGCTACCATCTAAACGAAGTTGTTTATCCCCAATAAAGACATTCGTGACTTTGCCATTTTCAATACTCATTGCAATGCCAGCAAATTGAGCATAAGCACCAGAATCCACGGGCTTAGTTGCCACAACATTCAGATAATCAAGAACCTCTTGGCCCGACATATCCACATACGACACCATATTGCCAAATGGCTGAACCGTCAGAACATCTTTGTAGGTAATATCCCCTTTTTCAATAGAGTCGCGAACACCACCTGAATTCATCACAGCAAAATCGGCTTTAGCACGCTCCATATGAGCCGTAGCGATCAAGCGGCCAAGATTAGTCTGCTTAAAGCGAACCACATCACGATCACCTTCCAGCTTGCCATTTGACTCAGCAATTTTAACGTTGAGTTTCCCCTGGCCTTTTTCTTGATACGGACGCAGGAAATCAAGCATGGCATTATCCTGAGCTATTTCATCTTCAACAAGAATGTGCTGTGACTGTCCGTTTATTTCCACTTTTTTCTTCAAGTTGACTGGGATGAGATCATAACTCACCATCGAAAGCTCACCATTGTGGAACTCGTAATCGGCACGCCCAACATACTTGCCCCACTCATGGGCTTGAACAATATAGGTGCCGTTCTGCTGGTCTGGTTGACACTCATCACCCGGTTGGAAGTTTTTCGTCACAACGTTTGGACCTTCCATACAAACCGGCTCTTGTGAATGGCCACCAACAATCATGTCCAAATCTCCAGTGCCTAAGTAACGCGCCAACGCCACGTCACCTGGAGCATTGATACCCCGCTTACCATTTTCATAATGTCCCATGTGGGTAACAGCAAAAATCAGGTCCGGATACTCGGTCTTTTTCAGCTCTGCGATTAGCTTTTTCGCTTCTTCCTTTGGATCACGAAAGTCTATTTGACTGATAAATTCAGGGTTACCTAATTTTGCCGTGTCTTCCGTGGTGAGGCCAATAACAGCTATTTTGATGCCTTGCTTATTAAACATGGCATATGGCTGAAACATGCGATCACCCGTTTTTTTGGAGTAGATGTTGGCAGACAGCATCGGGAAAGTTGCCCACTCTTGCTGCTTAAACAAAACGTCTAACGGGTTGTCAAACTCATGATTACCTAACGCCATCGCATCGTAACCAATTTTGCTCATGCCTTTAAAGTCAGGCTCTGCATCCTGTAGATCGGATTCTGGAACTCCGGTATTAATGTCACCACCAGAAAGAAGCAACACACTTCCTCCCTGTGCTTCCACCTCTTCACGCACATCATCAATCAGCGTTTTACGCGCAGCCATACCATATTCTTCATATTTGTTCTGCCAAAAACGACCATGGTGATCGTTGGTATGCAACACAGTTAATCGATAAGTCGTATCTTTATTCCATTGAGGGATAGGTTGAGTTGCACATCCGGCAAGAGTAGCCAGGATGACCGCACTCAACGCGGTTTTTACCATCAGACGCTGCTTCATTGTTTTACCTTTTTCTTTTATTGATTTGCTGCTTTGCATTTGAAAGATGCTCGTAGACCACCTCATTCAAGCGAGGAAGAACATCCTAAGCCATTGATTTCTTAATTATGGTCGATTGTCTTCGAATCTCAAACTCATCAATCCCAGTTTGAGAACTTCGTTCTTTCGGATAAAAAAATAGCCAACACACGGTTGGCTATTTATCAGTTTGAAATGAACTTCGATTATTTAATATCGATGTCCGCAAAGCTCTTAATTAAGTCGTCTAACGCTTTCATTTGCGCCAGGAACGGCTCTAGCTTGTCTAGTGGCAATGCTGATGGACCGTCACAACGTGCTTGATCTGGATTTGGATGCGCTTCAATAAACAGACCAGCAATACCCGTTGCCAGGCCTGCTTTTGCCAGCTCAACCGTCTGCTCGCGACGACCACCTGAAGCTGCACCTGACGGGTCACGCATTTGTAGTGAATGAGTAACGTCAAAAATGATTGGGCTACCTTTTGATGCCTTCTTCATTACGCCGAAACCTAGCATGTCTACCACTAGGTTGTCGTAACCGTGGCAAGATCCGCGCTCACACAGAATGATTTTATCATTGCCACACTCAGCAAACTTCTCAACGATGTTACCCACTTGACCAGGGCTCATGAACTGAGGTTTCTTCACGTTGATAACTGCACCTGTTTTCGCCATTGCCTCAACAAGGTCGGTCTGACGTGCAAGGAACGCAGGAAGCTGAATAACATCTACCACATCTGCCACTGGCTGTGCCTGTGCTTCTGTGTGAACATCCGTGATGATTTTCACGCCAAAAGTGTCTTTTAGCTCTTGGAAGATCTTCATACCTTCTTCAAGACCAGGACCACGGTATGAATGAACAGAACTGCGGTTAGCTTTATCGAACGACGCCTTAAATACGTAAGGAATGCCCAATTTGTCCGTTACTTTTACATAGTGCTCACAGATCTGCATAGCAAGATCACGAGACTCAAGAACGTTCATACCTGCAAATAGGGTGAATGGCTTGTCGTTAGCAACCTGAATGTCGCCAATATTAACGATTTTCTGTTCCATTTTGATTCTCTTTTTCTATCTACGATAAGCCTTATCCGGCTTATCGATAACATTAGTGAAGCGTGACGTGTTTTTCACTCATCACGTTTACTTGTGATTTTAGTAGCTCAGATGCCGGGTCATCAGGGCACTGGTCAATAAAGTATTGGAAATCAGACGCGGCAACTTGATGACACTCTAACTGCTGGAAGATAAAACCGCGGTCTCGTATTTCATATGGGTCATCGGGTACAAACGTAAGAGCCAGATTGGTACAGCGCAGCGCGAGAGTATATCTCTCCTCACGTAGCATGGCACTTTTGATCAGAGCAAGCCAGCGACCAATGATTGTTGGGTTGTCCGCTTCTGCGAAATGCTCTGGTTTGAGCTGAGCTAACGGACCTTCCTGACCAATTAACCAAGCCTGAAGAATCCTTTCGCCAACATATTCGCCATTAAACGGGTTGATATAGTCAGGCTTCTTATGCATCCAATCCACTTTGAGCAAGAACTGTGTTGGGAAGGAGATGCCTTTTAGTGGGAACCCAAGCTTGTTACCCAAATACAACATGATTGCGCCCAGACTCACTGGAATACCTTTTTTACGCTCCAACACTTTGTCAATAAAGCTGTTGTCAGAGTTAAAGTACTCTTGGTCATCGCCCTTAAAGCCCCACTCATGGAAAAAAAGACGCAGGAATGAATCAAAGCGTTGCTCTTCATCGCTTTCATATACTAAAGCGGCTTCCGCTTCTTGATACAGACGTTCCAGCTCTTGTTTTGCCCAATGAACATTGGTCTCCGAGTCAACAGACTTGTTCAGTTCTAAAGCGCCTTCCACCAGCGCCATGTTGTCAAAATCTTCGTCAAAAAAATCAAGCATGACGTTTACCCAAATAAAGTTGGACTCTTAGAAACTGCAATATTAGCCGCCATAACCAGCCAGCCAAGCGCTCCAAAGAAGCCGAAAATTTGCAGCAATTTATTTTTAGCCAACTTCAAAGCGAAGAAGCCCAAAGCAATGTACGCTAACACACAGGTGATCTTGTTGGTTAACCATGGAGCTGCGTCAGTAAACGGAATAAAGCCCGTTACGAAGATAAGAGCGATACCTGATACCAGCAACGCAGTATCAACAATGTGTGGGAACACTTTAAGAATACGACTGTTGCGTTTTGGAGAGTTCATCATCATCAACGCAAATCGGATCGACAACAAAGTGGCACTTAGCGCGATGGTTACGAGGTGAATATGTTTTAGAGCTACGTACATTTTTCTTCTCTTTTAATGAATGACTGCTGACTGACTCGTTATTGTTCTAAGGCAAAACAACCGAGCGTTACTCGATCGTTACCACCATAATCTTTTTCAGTGACGACTTGCTGATAACCAAAGTTATTCATGATGTCTCTCACTGCTTGTCCCTGATCATAACCGTGCTCAAACACAAGCCAACCACCCTCTTCGAGATACTGACGAGCAAGATCCGAAATATGACGAATATCTGCCAGACCGCCTTCATCGGCTACAAGTGCCGATTTTGGTTCGAAGCGAACATCACCTTGAGCTAAGTGCGGATCTTTTTCATCGATATACGGTGGATTAGAAACGATTAGAGCAAACTTTGTTCCCGGAGCGATAGGTTCGAACCAGCTACCTTGGTTAAATATCACATTTTTGATGTTTAACTGAGCAGCATTGAACTCAGCCAGCTCCTTGGCCTCTTGTTTTAGATCAACACCCATCACCTGACGCTTCGGCAGTTCAGATGCCAGCGCTAACGCGATTGCACCAGTACCTGTGCCCAAATCTAAGATAGGCCCAGTCTGCTCGTAGGTTTTGTCCAAAGCGACTTCGACCAGGCGCTCGGTATCCGGTCTTGGGATCAAAGTAGAAGGAGAAACTTTCAGTGGTAACGACCAGAACTCACGTTCACCGACTATGTAAGCGACTGGCTCTCCAGTCAGTCGTCTTTCAAGTAAGGTTTCAAATTGAGTTTGCTGTTCTTGTTCCAGTGCTTTCTCTGGCCAGGTAAGAAGATATGTTCTTGGCTTTCCAAGAACATGACAAAGAAGGACAGCTGCATCAAGAGAAGGCGACTCTTTGCCGCCTTCTGTCAGTTTTGCCGTGGCACTTTTCAGTGCTTGCTCAATAGATTGAACCTGGCTCATCGATTAAGCGTTCTCAGCTAGCGCCGCTAGTTGGTCTGCTTGGTGCTCTTGAACAACAGGATCGATCAAGCTTTGTAGTTCACCTTCCATCACTTCATTCAAACGGTAAACCGTAAGGTTGATGCGGTGGTCGGAAACTCGGCCTTGTGGGTAGTTGTAAGTACGAATACGGTCGCTACGATCACCAGAACCTAGCAGGTTACGACGCGTGTCTGATACCTCTGCCGCTCGCTTAGCTTCTTCTGCCTGAATAATACGTGCAGCAAGAACAGCCATCGCTTTCGCTTTGTTTTTATGCTGTGAACGCTCGTCCTGACACTCTACGACAGTACCCGTTGGCAAGTGAGTAATACGGATTGCAGAATCCGTGGTGTTAACGTGCTGACCACCCGCGCCTGATGAACGGAAAGTATCAATTTTAAGGTCCGCCGCTTTGATTTCTGGAATCTCAGCTTCTGGTACTTCCGCCATAACAGCAACGGTACAAGCTGAAGTGTGAACACGACCTTGAGATTCAGTTGCAGGTACGCGTTGTACGCGGTGACCGCCTGACTCGAATTTCAATACACCGTAAGCGCCATCACCGCTTACTTTTGCAATCATCTCTTTGTAACCGCCGTGCTCTGCTTCATTTGAAGACATCACTTCAATACGCCAGCCTTTCTTCTCCGCGTACTTACTGTACATACGGAATAGATCACCAGCAAAGATGCCCGCTTCATCACCACCCGCACCTGCGCGGATTTCCAGGAAACAGTTGCGATCATCGTTTGGATTTTTTGGCAGAAGAAGAATTTGCAGTTCATCAGCAAGACGCTCAATCGCGGCTTTGGCTTCTTTCATTTCTTCCTGCGCCATTTCACGCATTTCTTCGTCGTCTTCTTTTGCCATCTCTTCAGCGGCTGCAAGATCGTCTTGCGCTTGTTGATAAGCTTGGAAGCACTTAGTTACTTCCTCTAGCTGAGAGTACTCTTTAGATAGAGCACGGAATTTGTCCTGATCGCCGATTACATCAGGATCACCAAGAAGATGTTGAACTTCTTCGTAACGTTCTACTAGCGTTTCTAGCTTAGTCAGAATAGAGGCTTTCATAGTGTCGTTTTCTTAATAAAAAAGCGTGAGTTACAGATCATCCAAACCAAGAGTTTGTCGGATGACCGTTAATTTTGCTGGTTCGCCTTGCTCCGCTGCACTTTGCAGTGCTCGTGTTGGGGCGTGAATCAGTTTGTTGGTAAGTTTATTACTGAGCTCGCGCAGCACTTTCTCAGGGTCTGTGCCAGCCGCTAATGATTGCAGACTTTTGCTCAATAACTCTTCACGTATATTGTTTGCTGACTCGCGATAATCGCGAATACTGTCTACCGCTTGCAGTGAACGTAGCCACGTCATAAACGCAGCACTTTCCTCACTGACAATCGCCTCTGCCTGAATCGCTTCTACTTTACGTTGCTCAATGTTGCTGTCGATTATCGACTGCAGGTCATCTACTGAGTACAAGTAAGCATCATTCAGTTCACCGACTTGAGGCTCTACGTCTCGAGGGACAGCAATATCAACTAATAAGATAGGTTGATGACGACGTTTTTTCAGCGCCGTTTCGACCATCCCTTTACCAATAATAGGTAACGGACTTGCTGTTGAGCTAATCACAATATCAGCTCTAGCAAGATGGTCAGGTATTTCATTTAAGCTAATCACTTCTGCACCGAACTGCTCAGCAAGAACTTGTGCCCGCTCTTTCGTGCGGTTAGCCACAATCATTTTTGTGCAGCCGTTCGAGGCTAAGTGCTTGGCAACCAGTTCAATGGTTTCACCAGCTCCGACCAAGAGTACTGTGGAGTCAGATAGTGATTCAAAAATATGTTTAGCCAGCGTACATGCAGCATAGGCCACGGACACCGCATTACCACCAATATCAGTTTCAGTACGAACACGTTTCGCGACAGAAAAGGTCTTTTGGAACAGTTTATCAATCGATGCATCCACCGTCTGATGTTCACGTGAGTCGGAAAAAGACTGTTTTACCTGCCCCAAAATTTGAGGTTCACCTAAAACCAGAGAATCGAGACCACATGACACCCGCATCAGATGTTTGATCGCGGATTGCTCTTCATGCACGTACAAACTCGGCATCAGCTCTTCACGACTCACCTGATGAAACTGCACAAGCCAATCGATTAACTTGTTTCGCGCGCCTTGCTTCACGTCGCAGTACAGTTCAGTTCGGTTACAGGTTGAAACAATAACACTGCCGTTAACCGCTTCGTGCTCTCTAAGTTGCTTGAGGGCTGGCCCGAGTTTATCAGGTCCAAACGCCACTTTCTCGCGCAAGTCGACAGACGCTGTATTGTGATTGATTCCAATAGCAAGCAAGGACATCTAACGTGGTATCTCTGAGATCGAATATTAAATAGGTTCAGAATTTTACTGTAAGCACGCATTTATTGAAAGGGCAAGCCGGATTTGTTTTCCTAAGTCCGTCTTTTCAATGCTATAGTTGTGAGCGAACGCCGATGAAACTGATTAATAAGCCATCAAACATGACCTTACGCCCCTTTATTATTTTTGTCTTGTCGAGTCTGCTGCTTGCTGGCTGTACCTCTGTTCCGGAAAGCATCACCAGTGTGGAATGGCAAACTCATGAGAAAAAACTTGAAACCATTCAAGATTTTCAGGTTACCGGCAAACTCGGTTATATAGGCCCAGACCAACGACAAAACCTGAATTTTTTCTGGAAACATTCAGCAGCCTTCAGCCAACTTCGCTTAACGACGATTCTTGGTCAGACAGCATTAAACCTCACCATCACGCCACAAGGTGCCACGGTAGAGACCTACGATGACCAAGTACTCTCTGCGCGTCATGCCAATCAACTGATCTACCGACTCACAGGCTTAATGATGCCTGTTGAACATATGCCAGACTGGTTACTCGGTTTACCAACCGATGCAGACACATTCCAACTCTCTCCAGCCAATACATTACAAGCATTGAACAAACAGATTGGCCAAAACGATTGGAACATTGCCTACCAACGTTACAGCGATGTTCAATGGCATAAACAGACCCTGCCACTGCCTAACAAACTGAAGCTGTCTACGTCGGACGTAAAAATAAATCTACTGATCACCAAATGGAACATCACTCAATGATCGACATTTCAACCCGTTGGCCTTCACCTGCGAAATTGAATCTCTTTCTATATATTAATGGTCGTACTGAAAACGGTTATCACGAACTACAGACTCTTTTCCAATTCGTTGATCATGGTGATGAACTCACGATCCAAGCCAATCATTCAGGAGAAGTCACCCTTTCTCCTGAGATTGAAGGTGTCCCTCTTCATGATAATTTAATTTGGAAAGCTGCAACCGCGCTACAAAAATATGCTGACTGCCCACTGGGTGCCCACATTGATCTTAATAAAGTTTTGCCTATGGGTGGCGGTATCGGCGGTGGTTCTTCAAATGCTGCGACCGCGTTAGTCGCGCTTAATTACCTCTGGCAACTGAATATCAGTGACGATGAACTCGCTGAGATTGGCTTGAAACTTGGCGCAGACGTGCCAGTATTTGTACGTGGATTCGCCGCATTTGCAGAGGGCGTGGGTGAAAAACTCTCTCCAGCTTATCCGGAAGAAAAGTGGTATCTCGTCGTCAGACCAAACGTCTCTATCGCGACAGTTGACGTATTTCGTCATCCAGATCTCACAAGAAACACCCCAAAACGAGATCTAGCCACACTTTTAAACACCCCAAACGTAAACGATTGCGAAAAAATTGTACGAATGCTTTACCCAGAGGTTGATAAGCAACTTTCATGGCTGCTACAATATGCGCCGTCAAGATTGACTGGGACAGGATCTTGCGTTTTTGCCGAATTTTCGAGCAAATCAGAAGCAGAAACTCTCCTTGCACAACTCTCTGATGATGTCTCGGCATTTGTCGCTCAAGGGCGCAATATTTCGCCACTAAAAGAGACTTTGGCTGAATACCAATCAGCCTCACACCGACCTAATTAAAACTGGACGCAAACCCGAGGTTTCCACCGTGCCTGATATGAAGCTATTTGCTGGTAACGCAACACCTGAACTAGCCCAACGTATTGCTGATCGTCTTTACATTTCTCTTGGTGATGCATCTGTTTCTCGCTTTTCTGATGGCGAAGTTGCAGTTCAAATCAATGAGAATGTTCGTGGTAGCGATGTTTTCATCATTCAATCCACTTGTGCACCGACTAACGACAACCTAATGGAATTGGTTGTTATGATTGATGCAATGCGCCGTGCTTCAGCAGGCCGTATCACTGCAGTTATCCCTTACTTTGGCTACGCTCGTCAGGATCGTCGTGTACGTTCTGCTCGTGTGCCAATCACTGCAAAAGTTGTTGCTGATTTCCTATCTAACGTTGGTGTTGACCGCGTTCTAACTATCGACCTACACGCAGAGCAAATCCAAGGCTTCTTCGATGTACCTGTAGACAACATCTTCGGTACACCAGTACTGCTTGAAGACATGCAAGCTCGTGGTCTGGACAACCCAGTAGTGGTTTCTCCTGACTTAGGTGGTGTTGTTCGTGCTCGTGCAACAGCTAAAGCACTAGGTGATATCGACATCGCTATCGTAGATAAGCGTCGTCCACGTGCAAACGTTTCTGAAGTTATGAACCTTATCGGTGATGTTGAAGGTCGCGACTGTGTGATCGTTGATGACATGATCGATACCGGTGGTACTCTGTGTAAAGCGGCTGAAGCTCTTAAAGAGCGCGGTGCAAAGCGTGTATTCGCTTACGCAACTCACGCAGTATTCTCTGGCAACGCAGCAGACAACATCAAGAAGTCTGTTCTTGACCAAGTTATCGTAACTGACTCTATCTCTCTATCTAAAGAGATGGCTGCGACAGGTAAAGTAACCACACTAAGTCTATCTCGCATGCTTGCTGAAGCGATCCGTCGTATCAGCAACGAAGAGTCAATTTCTGCAATGTTCAACTAATTCGGACATTTCAGTTACACTGATTTTTAAAACACCCCTACTTGGGGTGTTTTTTATTTGTGCGCAGGATAAAGGGAGATGTTACGCGTTGAGACTGATTTAACTCAAAAGATCTATCTCACCCTAGTTCACCCACTGCCAATATTCTGTGCTATCATACTGCGCTTTTTGAGATTCCAGAGAGATCCTAACCTTGAGTCAACAAATCAAACTTCTCGTTGGTCTTGCTAATCCGGGACCAGAATATGCCAAAACTCGCCATAATGCGGGGGCTTGGGTTGTAGAAGAATTAGCACGCGTTCATAAAATTACCCTAAAGAACGAACCAAAGTTCTTTGGTCTGACTGGACGCATCATGGTCAACGGACAGGATCTCCGTTTGCTCATTCCAACCACTTTCATGAATCTATCTGGCAAATCTATCGCTGCTTTAGCGAAGTTTTACCAAATTAAGCCAGAAGAGATCATGGTTGCTCATGACGAGCTAGACTTACCGCCAGGTGTCGCTAAGTTTAAAAAAGGTGGTGGTCACGGCGGGCACAATGGCCTGCGTGACACAATTAGCAAACTAAGCAACAACAAAGATTTTTATCGTCTCCGTATTGGCATTGGCCATCCGGGACACAAAGATAAAGTGGCAGGTTTTGTACTGGGTAAAGCTCCGGAAAAAGAACAAGAGCTTTTAGACGCTGCAACCGATGAATCGGTGCGTTGTCTGGACATTCTGATTAAGGATGGCCTATCAAAAGCACAAAATCGCCTCCACACGTTCAAAGCTGAATAAGGTTACTATCATGGGTTTTAAATGTGGCATCGTTGGTCTTCCAAACGTTGGTAAATCAACTCTGTTCAACGCACTAACTAAAGCAGGCATCGAAGCAGCAAACTTCCCGTTCTGTACCATTGAACCAAACACTGGTGTAGTTCCTGTGCCAGATCTACGTCTAGATGCTCTAGCAAAGATCGTTAACCCACAGAAAGTGCTGCCTACTACAATGGAATTTGTAGACATCGCTGGTCTGGTTGCGGGTGCATCACGTGGTGAAGGACTTGGTAACAAATTCCTGGCAAACATCCGTGAAACTGACGCAATCGGTCACGTAGTGCGTTGTTTTGAAAACGACAACATCGTGCACGTATCAGGTAAAGTATCTCCGATTGAAGATATTGAAGTAATCAACCTAGAGCTTGCACTGGCTGACCTTGATTCTTGTGAACGCGCTATCCAGCGTAACGCTAAGAAAGCAAAAGGCGGCGACAAAGACGCGAAATTCGAATTGACTGTACTTGAAAAGCTTCTGCCAGTACTGACAGAAGGTGGTTCTGCTCGTACCGTTGAGCTTTCAAAAGAAGAGCTAGAAGCCGTTGGTTACCTGAACTTCCTGACTCTAAAACCAACAATGTACATCGCTAACGTGAACGAAGATGGTTTTGAAGACAACGAATACCTAGATGCGGTACGTGAATTCGCGGCAAAAGAAAACAACGTTGTTGTACCTGTTTGTGCAGCGATTGAGTCAGAAATGGCCGAACTAGAAGATGATGAACGTCAAGAGTTTCTGGCAGATCTAGGTATCGAAGAACCTGGTCTAAACCGCGTGATCCGCGCGGGTTACGAACTGCTAAACCTTCAAACTTACTTCACCGCAGGCGTGAAAGAAGTTCGTGCATGGACAATCCCTGTAGGTGCAACGGCACCAAAAGCTGCAGCGAAGATCCACACTGACTTTGAAAAAGGCTTCATTCGTGCAGAAGTTGTTGGTTACGACGATTTCATTGAATACAAAGGTGAAAGTGGTGCGAAAGACGCGGGTAAATGGCGCCTAGAAGGTAAAGAATACATCGTGAAAGACGGTGATGTTGTACACTTCCGCTTCAACGTTTAATTAAATGAATGAATTTTAAACACTTCATTTACATAAAGAGCCAGCTACCATGCTGGCTTTTTTTATACCTTCAACAAACTACCTAAAGTTAACTACCCCGCTGCAAGCTAATTTATTTCCAGTTTTAGATCATAAACACACCTCTTTGTTTAAAAAGGAAGCGAACGAGGTTTTTTCCGGGATTTATTTAAAAAAACTGTTGACGGATCTCACTCAACTTCGCATAATGCGCGCCGTTCCCGACAACAAGGCAACAAGGTGTTGAGAGCGAAAAACATGGTTTTGGCTACGTAGCTCAGCTGGTTAGAGCACATCACTCATAATGATGGGGTCACAGGTTCGAATCCCGTCGTAGCCACCATTCCTAAACACTCTGTTGAAGAGTAGTTAGGAATAGATGCGGAAGTGGCGAAATTGGTAGACGCACCAGATTTAGGTTCTGGCGCCGCAAGGTGTGAGAGTTCGAGTCTCTCCTTCCGCACCATGTTTTAAGTGGTTTTATAACTACTGCCTGCAGGTCTATCGCCAAGCGGTAAGGCAGCGGCTTTTGATGCCGCCATTCCCTGGTTCGAATCCAGGTAGACCTGCCATTATTCAAAGTGGAGATTCCTTTATAAAGGGGTTGTCACTTAGAGCGCGAAGGTTTATATTGTCTCGCTCCAAAAGATGGCTACGTAGCTCAGCTGGTTAGAGCACATCACTCATAATGATGGGGTCACAGGTTCGAATCCCGTCGTAGCCACCATTCTTTCTTTATGAAAGAACTATCTTTGTGATAAAGAAAAATAACTTTCAGTTTTTACCAATTAACTGATGGTTTATAGAGTTCAAGACGCGGAAGTGGCGAAATTGGTAGACGCACCAGATTTAGGTTCTGGCGCCGCAAGGTGTGAGAGTTCGAGTCTCTCCTTCCGCACCATCTTGATTTAACTCTATTAAAGAAAACATGCGGAAATGGCGGAATTGGTAGACGCACCAGATTTAGGTTCTGGCGCCGCAAGGTGTGAGAGTTCAAGTCTCTCTTTCCGCACCATGTTTTAAGTAGTTTTATAACTACTGCCTGCAGGTCTATCGCCAAGCGGTAAGGCAGCGGCTTTTGATGCCGCCATTCCCTGGTTCGAATCCAGGTAGACCTGCCATTATTTCAATTATTGAGTGTACTCAGTAATTATGCGGAAGTGGCGAAATTGGTAGACGCACCAGATTTAGGTTCTGGCGCCGCAAGGTGTGAGAGTTCGAGTCTCTCCTTCCGCACCATGTTTTAAGTGGTTTTATAACTACTGCCTGCAGGTCTATCGCCAAGCGGTAAGGCAGCGGCTTTTGATGCCGCCATTCCCTGGTTCGAATCCAGGTAGACCTGCCATTATTCTCCTTGAAATATAGGAACGATGTTGAGGTTATACCAATTACCTTTTCATCGACAAAATAAGTTGCGGAAGTGGCGAAATTGGTAGACGCACCAGATTTAGGTTCTGGCGCCGCAAGGTGTG
The DNA here is from genome assembly GCF_052353105.1 of Vibrio sp. YIC-376. Taxonomy (NCBI): domain Bacteria; kingdom Pseudomonadati; phylum Pseudomonadota; class Gammaproteobacteria; order Vibrionales; family Vibrionaceae; genus Vibrio; species Vibrio sp. YIC-376. Next base: position 229,299 of record NZ_JBBWFK010000004.1, on the reverse strand, counting down.
AGAGTTCGAGTCTCTCCTTCCGCACCATTCTTTCTTTATAAGAAAGACATAGTCTCCTGACTATACCTGTAGGGCTATCGCCAAGCGGTAAGGCAGCGGCTTTTGATGCCGCCATTCCCTGGTTCGAATCCAGGTAGCCCTGCCATATTTCTTTGAAATAAAAGTTCCTTGAAATAGAGGAATGATATTGAGATTAAACCAATAATCTTGATATCTATAGATCAAGTTGCGGAAGTGGCGAAATTGGTAGACGCACCAGATTTAGGTTCTGGCGCCGCGAGGTGTGAGAGTTCGAGTCTCTCCTTCCGCACCATTCTTGATTTAGACAAATTTGAGTTGGCTACGTAGCTCAGCTGGTTAGAGCACATCACTCATAATGATGGGGTCACAGGTTCGAATCCCGTCGTAGCCACCATTAATAACGTTATTTAGGTTTTACCAATAATCTGAATAACTACAAAATAAGTTGCGGAAGTGGCGAAATTGGTAGACGCACCAGATTTAGGTTCTGGCGCCGCAAGGTGTGAGAGTTCGAGTCTCTCCTTCCGCACCATGTTTTAAGTAGTTTATAACTACTGCCTGCAGGTCTATCGCCAAGCGGTAAGGCAGCGGCTTTTGATGCCGCCATTCCCTGGTTCGAATCCAGGTAGACCTGCCATATTTCTTTGAAATAAAAGTTCCTTGAAATATAGGAAAATGATATTGAGATTAAGCCAATAATCTTGATATCTATAGATCAAGTTGCGGAAGTGGCGAAATTGGTAGACGCACCAGATTTAGGTTCTGGCGCCGCGAGGTGTGAGAGTTCGAGTCTCTCCTTCCGCACCATTCTTGATTTAGACAAATTTGAGTTGGCTACGTAGCTCAGCTGGTTAGAGCACATCACTCATAATGATGGGGTCACAGGTTCGAATCCCGTCGTAGCCACCATTGATTAGATTGCCAGTTCAGGCTGACAGTCAAGTAGATTTAAGTTGCGGAAGTGGCGAAATTGGTAGACGCACCAGATTTAGGTTCTGGCGCCGCGAGGTGTGAGAGTTCGAGTCTCTCCTTCCGCACCATCTTAAATTAATCTACAATATCAAAACTTGCGGAAATGGCGGAATTGGTAGACGCACCAGATTTAGGTTCTGGCGCCGTAAGGTGTGAGAGTTCAAGTCTCTCTTTCCGCACCATTCTTTCTTGAGAAAGAAAGACATAGTCTCTAATGACTATACCTGTAGGGCTATCGCCAAGCGGTAAGGCAGCGGCTTTTGATGCCGCCATTCCCTGGTTCGAATCCAGGTAGCCCTGCCATTACAAAATGGTATTGAGATTTTACCAATAATCTTGATATCTATAGATAAAGTTGCGGAAGTGGCGAAATTGGTAGACGCACCAGATTTAGGTTCTGGCGCCGCAAGGTGTGAGAGTTCGAGTCTCTCCTTCCGCACCATCATTGAAAAACCCAGCATTAAGTTCGCTGGGTTTTTTCTTTTTCTGGACTCGGTAGATCATTAGATTTATCGGATTAAAAAAGCGAGCTTGATGCTCGCTTTTTTTCTATCTGTTATTTGCGTCAAATTACATCCCCAACGCGTACTTCAACACTTGAGCTTTAATTGGCCCTGAATGTTCTGCCAACTTTAAAGCGGCATTTCGCGCAAACTTCAATGGGCCAAGATCATTACTAAAGCCTTTATAGAAGAAGTCCATACCCGTCTGCATTAACAGATTATCAGGACGGCGAGCACGCTCATATTTCGCCAATAGCGCATCAGTGAGTTCATCTTGCCCCTGCGTTACTGCCAGCAATACATCAACGTCTTTAAAACCTAAGTTCACGCCCTGGCCAGCTAATGGATTGATTGTATGGGCAGAATCTCCAACAAGTACACAGCCTTTATTCGAATACGACTGCGCATGACGACGAGTCAAAGGAAAAGATCCAAACTGAAGCACTTCTATGTCACCTAACTCATTCGGAAAATGACGTAGTATCTCTTCTCTCAATTGAGGCTTAGTCATTGCACACAGCTGTTTAATACGTTTTGGTGAGTCATACCAAACTAGTGAACCTTGCCCGACTTCCTGACCTTCTTCATATAACGAACACAGTGGTAAGAAAGAGCGAGGACCACTTGGGGTAAACTGCTGCCAAGTAATATCTTGTTGCGGTAATTCGGTCTTAACATTGATCAACATACAGTGCTGGCGATAATCCCAAGCCGTGATCCCTATCCCGGCAAGTTCGCGTACTTTTGAATTTGCACCGTCAGCGCCGATGACCCATTGCGCTTCAAACTGCTTACCGCTTTCTAACGTCACGCGGTTAACGTCGCCAAATTCGATGGTTTCCAAACGGTCCGGACATTCCAGAGCAAGGTTGTCGTATTCTTCAAAGGCTTGCCATAAACCCAATTGAATTAAACGGTTTTCGACAATATAGCCGAGTTGTTCAAGCGACAACTCATCTGAGTGGAATCGAGTGCGACATTCTGGATGTTCCCACGTTTCCAAACGGCGGTAAGGACAGACACGCATCGCTTGAATCGATGCCCAGGCACCAAGTGACTCAAGTAATTGAACCGATTGATGCGAGATGGCGGATACGCGAATATCCATTGCTTGTGATGCATCAAATGCCTTGGGCTCAGCACCCTCAACAACAACGACACTTCTGCCCTGTTGTGCAAAACCTATCGCGATTGCAGCACCAACCATACCTCCGCCAACCACGGCGATATCATATCTGTTCATTTTTATTCTTCATTACTTCGATTAAATGGCAATTCGAATTGTACGTTCAGCCATTCCATTTACAAAACAGTTTATCCCTTCGCTTCCCAAAGATGCGTAGCCTGCACAATTTACCCCTTTTAAAACTGCGTTTTGTGCCTAGTTATCGAACATTAAAACCTTGTTCAATATAAGGCAAAAGCCTAGATTTCATCAGGCTTTGCAGAGAATTGGCCAGATCACTAGTCAGGTGCTTTTTAAAGCAGTACAATACGCCGCTTACCGCCGAGATGGCGGCTATAATTTGAGCAATAGCTCTCCGATTTAAGTACAACTGAACGAGCGAAAGTGAGATGAGTAAGAAACTGCTAATTAAAACCTGGGGCTGCCAGATGAACGAATACGATTCATCAAAAATGGCCGACCTGCTTAATGCTGCAAACGGCTATGAGCTGACGGAAGAGCCAGAGGAAGCAGACGTACTTCTACTTAACACCTGTTCGATCCGTGAAAAAGCGCAAGAAAAAGTTTTCCACCAGCTAGGCCGTTGGAAAACACTAAAAGATAAAAAACCTGGCGTAGTTATCGGCGTAGGTGGTTGTGTAGCAACGCAAGAAGGCGACCATATTCGTGAGCGTGCACCATACGTAGACGTAATCTTTGGCCCACAAACTCTGCACCGCCTACCAGAGATGATTAAACAGTCTCAGACTAACGATGCGCCTGTGATGGATATTTCGTTCCCAGAGATCGAAAAGTTCGACAGCCTGCCTGAGCCACGCGCTGAAGGTGCAACAGCATTCGTATCGATTATGGAAGGCTGTTCTAAATACTGTACTTACTGCGTAGTGCCTTACACACGTGGTGAAGAAGTTAGCCGTCCAATGGATGACGTACTGTTCGAAATCGCGCAACTTGCAGAACAAGGCGTACGTGAAGTAAACCTACTAGGTCAAAACGTAAACGCGTACCGTGGTCCAATGCACGACGGTGAGATCTGCTCATTTGCAGACCTGCTTCGTTTGGTTGCGTCTATCGACGGTATCGATCGTATTCGTTTCACCACTAGCCACCCGCTAGAGTTCACAGACGACATCATTGCCGTTTACGAAGATACTCCTGAGCTAGTAAGCTTCCTGCACTTACCAGTACAAAGTGGTAGTGACCGTATCCTAACGATGATGAAGCGTCCACATACAGGCATCGAGTACAAGTCTATCATCCGTAAACTTCGTAAAGCGCGTCCTGATATTCAGATCAGTTCAGACTTTATCGTTGGTTTCCCAGGTGAAACAGACAAAGACTTCCAAGACACGATGAAGCTGATCAAAGACGTAGACTTTGACATGAGCTTCAGCTTTATCTTCTCTCCACGTCCTGGTACGCCAGCAGCGGATTACCCATGTGATGTGTCTGAACAAGAGAAGAAAGAACGTCTGTACGAACTACAGCAAACCATCAACGCACAAGCTATGCGTTACTCTCGCTTAATGCTTGGCACAGAGCAACGTGTACTGGTTGAAGGCCCTTCTAAGAAAAACCTAATGGAACTGCGCGCTCGTACAGAAAACAACCGTGTAGTAAACTTTGAAGGTAGCGCAGACCTAATTGGTCAGTTCGTTGACGTGAAGATCGTAGACGTATTTGCAAACTCATTGCGTGGTGAGCTAGTACGTACTGAAAAAGACATGGACCTTCGTAGTGTGATTTCACCAACGCAAATGATGGCGAAAACACGTCGCGAAGATGAGCTGGGTGTAGCTACTTTTACGCCATAAGCTCGTATAGATAGCCATAGAGAGCCTGGTCGTTATCAGGCTCTCACAAAGTGGCAAAAATGAGAGGCAACATTGAGCAATAAAATCGTAACTCTAGAAATTAACCTAGAACCTTCAGACAACCGCCGACTTGCTAGCCTGTGCGGTCCTTTCGATGACAACATCAAGCATTTAGAACGCCGTTTGGGCGTTGAAATCAACCACCGTAGTGACCATTTCACCATTGTTGGTCAACCTCACACCTCAGCAGCTGCGCTGGATATCCTGAAAACTCTTTATGTCGATACCGCACCAGTGCGTGGTGAGATCCCAGATATCGAACCTGAACAGATCCATTTAGCTATCAAAGAGTCAGGTGTTCTGGAACAAAACACCGAGTCCAATATTGCACACGGTAAAGAAGTTTTCGTTAAAACCAAAAAAGGCGTGATTAAGCCACGTACACCAAACCAGGCTCAGTACTTGGTTAACATGGTGACACACGATATCTCTTTTGGTGTTGGTCCTGCTGGTACAGGTAAAACCTATCTGGCGGTAGCGGCAGCTGTTGACGCTCTGGAACGTCAAGAAATCCGTCGTATCCTTTTGACTCGCCCTGCCGTTGAAGCCGGTGAAAAACTGGGCTTTCTACCTGGCGACTTGAGCCAAAAGGTAGACCCATACCTTCGTCCACTATACGACGCTTTGTTCGAAATGCTAGGCTTTGAAAGAGTTGAAAAGCTTATCGAGCGAAACGTTATTGAAGTGGCACCGCTGGCGTACATGCGTGGCCGTACCCTGAACGATGCATTTATCATTCTGGATGAAAGTCAAAACACGACGGTAGAACAAATGAAAATGTTCTTAACACGTATTGGCTTTAACTCGCGTGCTGTTATTACTGGTGACGTGACTCAGATTGACTTGCCGCGTGGTGCGAAATCAGGCCTGCGTCATGCCATCGAAGTACTGAACGAAGTTGAAGACATCAGTTTCAACTTCTTCCAGGCAGACGACGTGGTACGCCACCCTGTCGTTGCTCGTATTGTTAACGCTTACGAGAAATGGGAAGCGCAAGACCAGAAAGAGCGTAAAGAGTTTGAAAAGCGTCGTCGAGATGAACGAGATGCCAAACTGCTCGAGGCAGCAAAAGCAGAATTAAGCGCTCAAGTAGCGGCAGCTAAGGAATAATAATGGCGATTGAACTTGACCTTCAACTGGCAGTCGAAAGTGAAGAAGGATTACCTTCAAGAGAAGACTTTCAATTATGGCTGGATAAGACGATCCCTCTGTTCCAGCCTCAGGCAGAACTGACCATTCGCATTGTCGATGAGCAAGAAAGCCATACGCTCAACCATGAGTATCGTGGTAAAGACAAGCCAACGAATGTGCTCTCTTTTCCATTTGAAGTGCCTCCGGGTATGGAAATGGATCTGCTTGGTGATTTAGTTATCTGTCGCCAAGTAGTTGAAAAAGAGGCCATAGAGCAGAACAAACCGCTTTTAGCACATTGGGCTCATATGGTTGTACATGGCAGCTTGCATCTGTTAGGTTATGATCATATCGAGGATGACGAAGCCGAAGAGATGGAGTCCCTCGAAACAGAAATCATGCAAGGTATGGGTTATGAAGATCCATATATTGCTGAAAAGGAGTAACCGCTGGTTGCTCAACTGGGAAAGGCGAATCACTTAAAATACCCTCATGGTCGCCTTTCTATGTGAGCTATCACACATCTGATAGCGTTACTTATTAGAGAAACAATGAACGAAGATAATTCTCCCTCTTCTAGCGAAGGTAAAAAAGAAAAGGCAGAAGGTCCGAGTAGAAAGTCCTTCTTTGAACGTCTAGGTCAACTATTTCAAGGCGATCCTAAAGACCGCCAAGAGCTTGTGGATGTTATCCGCGACTCAGAGGAAAATGACCTGATTGACCATGACACCCGCGATATGCTCGAAGGTGTTATGGAAATCTCCGAAATGCGTGTACGTGACATCATGATCCCGCGCTCGCAAATGGTTACTGTTGAACGCACTTTCGATTTAGATACGTTAATCGCACTAATTACGGATGCTCAACACTCTCGCTACCCAGTGATCAGCGAAGACAAAGACCATGTGGAAGGCATTCTATTAGCGAAGGACTTACTTAAATACTTAGGCTCAGGCAGCAACCCATTTGATATTGAAGAAGTAATTCGACCTGCAGTTGTGGTTCCGGAAAGTAAACGAGTTGACCGCCTGCTAAAAGAGTTTCGTGAAGAACGCTATCATATGGCGATTGTTGTTGATGAATTCGGCGGTGTTTCTGGTCTGGTGACCATTGAAGATATCCTCGAAGAGATCGTCGGCGATATTGAAGATGAGTTCGACGAATCTGAAGAGACAGACATTCGTAAACTAAGCAAACACACGTTTGCTGTCAGAGCTCTGACAACGATTGAAGAGTTTAATGAGACATTCGGCACCAACTTCAGCGATGAAGAGGTGGATACTGTCGGCGGTATGGTAATGACTGCCTTTGGCCACTTACCTTCTCGCGGTGAACTGGTTGAAATTGAAGGTTATAACTTCAAAGTCACCGCTGCCGATAACCGTCGTGTCATTCAACTCCAAGTGACTATTCCAGACGAAGAGACACTGGTTGAAGCCACTCAAGAGTAACGCGATACCCTACCGGGAATATCAGAAAAATATAATGATGAATGTACTCTTTCATCGCCTCAAGCGGCCTCTAATGGCCGCTTTTGTTGGCGCTTCCACTACCCTAGCTTTTGCTCCTTATCAACTATGGCCTATCGCTATTCTTAGCCCTGCGATACTGTTCATCCTTCTTGCCAATCAAGCACCTAAACGCGCACTTTGGATCGGTTATTCATGGGGTCTTGGCCAATTTGCTACCGGCGTCAGCTGGGTTTACGTCAGTATTTCTGGTTTTGGCGGCATGCCGCTGATTGCCAATCTATTTTTGATGGGTCTATTAGTCGCCTATTTGGCGGTCTATTCAGGTCTGTTTGCCTGGTTAAATAACAAATTCTTCCCTCAATTTACCTTAAGCAAAGTACTCCTTGCGGCTCCTGCGCTTTGGCTGATCACCGATTGGCTGCGTGGCTGGGTCATGACGGGCTTCCCCTGGTTATGGCTTGGATACAGTCAGATCGATGCACCATTTGCAAGTTTTGCCCCTATCGGTGGCGTAGAACTTCTTACTTTGTTGATTCTGATTTCTGCAGGAGCACTCGCTTACGCCTGGATTCATAAGCAGTGGTTAATGGTTGTAATTCCTGCAGTATTGCTGAGTACAGGCTATGGTATTCGTCAATACGACTGGGTTACGCCTCGCCCACAAGACGTGACTAAAGTCGCGTTAATCCAAGGCAATGTTGACCAGAAACTGAAATGGTTACCAACTCAGCGCTGGCCGACCATTATGAAGTACACCGATTTAACTCGTGAAAACTGGGATGCTGACATTATTGTATGGCCTGAAGCCGCTATACCTGCTTTTGAAATTGAAGTGCCTTCATTCCTGCAAAATTTAGACAGTGCAGCAAAAATGAACCACAGCGCCGTCATTACAGGCGTTGTGAATCAAGGAGAAGATCGCCAGTTCTACAACAGCATTCTTTCGCTAGGCGTCACACCATACGGTGATTACAGCTTTGATTTGAATGAGCGCTACCACAAGCACCATTTACTGCCATTTGGTGAATTTGTACCGTTTGAGAACATCTTGCGTCCACTTGCGCCCTTCTTTAACTTGCCGATGTCCTCATTCAGCCGTGGTGCATTCATCCAGCCAAATATTGTTGCTAATGGTATGCATATGGCACCAGCACTGTGCTATGAAATCATCTTTAACGAGCAAGTGCGCCAAAACGTGAATGACGAAACTGACTTCATTCTGACACTTTCTAACGATGCATGGTTTGGTCACTCAATCGGTCCGCTTCAGCATATGGAAATTGCCCGTATGCGTGCTCTGGAACTGGGCAAGCCTCTGATTCGTTCTACGAATAACGGCTTAACAGCAGTAACTGACCACAAAGGAAAGATCGTTGAACAAGTGCCTCAATTTGAAACGGCAGTGCTGCGTGCTGAGCTGACGCCTACCGATGGGCAAACGCCTTACCGCATCCTTGGAACGTGGCCATTGTATATCTGGGTCGCGTTGAGCTTGATGCTTGGATGGTGGCTGACAAGAAAGAAAAAGTAACCAATAAAAAAAGAGGCGTTGTAGCCTCTTTTTCCTTTCTTGTTAAGGCTTTAAAGAGTGTCGACTAAAGCCGGTATGACCGCACTTGATACAAGGAATGATAATGGTTGGGTGATTGTACGTCGTTTTATGGCCACATTCATCGCAAACCAAAGTGCCTAAACCTATCACCTCGCCAGCCTCATACAGGCCTTGATGTTCAAGATCATCAAACAACTCAACCCACTCAACTTTAGTTCTGTCGGTGATCTCTAACAATCCTTGCCAAATAGTATCTGCGACAGTTAAGTAGAAAGGTCCACTTTTGCTCTCTTCGTAACTTTCTGAAAACTCTTTTAAATCAGATTTAACGTACGCTTTAATTAAAGCCAACTCATCTTTGGTCAGGTCATTAGCGGCCTCCACCACTTTGCCTGACGTCTCTATCGCTTTGTTAACTTCTTCGGGACTGTGCTTCAAGGTTTCAATCACATCCTCAAGCATTTCCTCATAACCTGTTTTACGTTTAGGCATAACTGACCTCCATCTTTCTCCTGCCTGCGTGACTTGAGTACGCAAGGGTACAGATTGGCTATTGTTGTGATCCCTAGCTTTAGGTATTCTATGACGATCTATTTAAGTCTGTTCTAACCGAACTCACAAATTCCAAGATAACCGGATATCATCGATGCAAGAGCAATACAACCCACAAGACATTGAACAGAAAGTTCAAAAGCACTGGGATGACAACAAGACCTTTGTTGTAAGTGAAGACCCAAATAAAGAAAAATTCTACTGTCTATCTATGTTCCCATACCCAAGTGGTCGACTGCACATGGGTCACGTGCGTAACTACACCATCGGTGACGTAGTATCTCGTTTCCAACGCCTACAAGGCAAAAACGTTATGCAACCGATTGGTTGGGATGCGTTCGGTCTGCCTGCTGAAAACGCAGCGGTAAAAAACAAGACAGCGCCAGCACCATGGACTTACGAAAACATTGAGTACATGAAAAACCAGCTTAAATTGCTAGGTTTTGGCTACGACTGGAATCGCGAATTCGCAACTTGTACACCTGAATACTACCGTTGGGAACAAGGGTTCTTCACTAAGCTTTACGAAAAAGGCTTGGTTTACAAGAAGACTTCATCAGTTAACTGGTGTCCAAACGACCAAACTGTACTGGCTAACGAGCAGGTTGAAGATGGCTGCTGCTGGCGTTGTGACACACCGGTAGAGCAAAAAGAGATCCCTCAGTGGTTCATCAAGATCACTGAGTACGCACAAGAGCTACTAGACGATCTAGACAATCTTGAAGGTTGGCCTGAAATGGTGAAAACCATGCAGCGTAACTGGATTGGTCGCTCTGAAGGTGTTGAACTTAAGTTCCAAGTAAAAGACCAAGCTCAAGACCTGGAAGTTTACACGACTCGCCCTGACACTCTAATGGGTGTGACTTATGTTGGTATCGCAGCAGGTCACCCTCTAGCTACAATGGCAGCGCAAAGTAACCCTGATCTTGCTGCATTCATCGAAGAATGTAAGAACACGAAAGTGGCAGAAGCTGAGCTTGCAACAATGGAGAAAAAAGGTATGGCTACTGGCCTTATTGCAATTCATCCATTGAATGGCCGTGAAGTACCAGTATACGTCGCTAACTTCGTATTGATGGATTACGGTACAGGAGCTGTTATGGCAGTACCAGCTCACGACCAACGTGACTTTGAATTCGCAACCAAATACGGCCTGGACATCGTTCCTGTCATCAAGCCAGTTGACGGCAGCGAACTGGACATCTCTGAAGCAGCGTACACCGAGAAAGGCGTTCTATTTGATTCAGGCGAGTTCGACGGTCTGGAATTCCAGGCTGCATTCGATGCAATCGCAGCCAAGCTAGAAGCTGAAGGTAAAGGCACTAAGACGGTTAACTTCCGTCTACGTGACTGGGGCGTATCGCGTCAGCGTTACTGGGGTGCACCAATCCCAATGGTAACCACTGAAGATGGCGTAGTTCACCCGGTACCAGCAGACCAGCTACCAGTGATTCTTCCAGAAGACGTGGTTATGGATGGCGTAACAAGCCCAATCAAAGCCGATCCAGAGTGGGCGAAGACAACATTCAACGGCGAACCAGCTCTACGTGAGACTGACACGTTCGATACGTTCATGGAATCTTCTTGGTACTACGCACGCTACTGTTCACCACAAGCGGACGACATCCTGGATCCTGAAAAAGCAAACTACTGGCTACCAGTAGACCAGTACATCGGTGGTATCGAGCACGCTTGTATGCACCTACTGTACTCACGTTTCTTCCACAAACTTCTCCGTGATGCTGGCTACGTAACGTCTGATGAACCATTCAAGCAACTACTATGTCAAGGCATGGTGCTGGCTGATGCGTTCTACTTCGAGAACGAAAAAGGCGGTAAAGAGTGGGTTGCTCCTACTGACGTGAAAGTTGAGCGTGACGGTAAAGGTCGCATCACTTCAGCTATCGATAGCGAAGGTCGCAACGTTGAGCACTCAGGCATGATCAAAATGTCTAAGTCGAAAAACAACGGTATCGACCCTCAAGAAATGGTAGACAAATACGGTGCAGATACCGTTCGTCTGTTCATGATGTTTGCCTCTCCAGCAGACATGACACTTGAATGGCAAGAGTCTGGCGTAGAAGGTGCGAACCGCTTCCTGAAACGTGTTTGGAAACTAGTGAATGAGCACACATCAAAAGGAGCTGCAGAAGCGGTTGACGCTGCTGTACTTTCTGCTGATCAAAAAGCGCTTCGTCGTGACGTTCATAAGACCATCGCTAAAGTAACCGATGATGTGGCTCGTCGTCAGACTTTCAACACGGCTATCGCAGCAATCATGGAAGTGATGAACAAGTTAGGTAAAGCGCCACAAGAATCAGCGCAAGATCGCGCAATTCTTGATGAAGCTCTGAAAGCGGTAATTGTAATGCTTTACCCGATCACTCCGCACATTTCATACGAACTATGGGCTGCGCTTGGTCAATCAGACATCGACAACGCAACGTGGCCAACTTACGATGAGAAAGCACTGGTTGAAGACGAGAAAACTGTCGTTGTTCAAGTAAACGGTAAACTACGTGCAAAACTGACCGTAGCGGCAGACGCAACGAAAGAGCAAGTTGAAGAGCTTGGTCTAAGTGATGAGAACGTTACTAAGTTCACCGATGGCCTAACCATCCGTAAAGTAATTTACGTTCCAGGTAAGCTTCTAAACATCGTTGCAAACTAATCACAGATTGCAATTTCTCTATGCTTAGCGAACTAATTCGCTAAATATGAGTCATTAAACAGGGTGAGCAATCACCCTGTTTATTTACCTCAACCCATTTGCTCTTAAGTGGGTTGAGGTAAATAACCCCATCTTCAATTTAGGATGAATACAATCAATGCGCTTTTTCTCTTTGATTAAACTACCTGTGGTATTGGTATTAACTGGCCTTCTTTCTGCCTGTGGTTTTCACCTCCGTGGCGAGTATTCCGTACCGGAAGAGCTGCACACAATGTCATTCACAAGCTACGATGAATATAACCAGCTAACGCGTTATGTGCGCTCACAACTAAAGCTGAACAAAGTTGACTTGGTTGAGCCATCATCAACCGTACCAAATCTGCATTTAATTGAAACGACTCTCGACGAGCGCACGCTATCGCTATATCAAAACAGCCGAGCGGCAGAGAAAGAGCTGACTTATATCGTGCAGTATCGCGTCACCATTCCGGGACATGGTTCGAAAAACTATACAACAACCGTAAACCGTAACTACCTGGATAACCCACTGACCGCATTGGCGAAGTCTGTAGAACGCGATGTGATTAAAGATGAAATGCACTTACAAGCCGCTAAGCAGATGATGCGTCAGTTAGGTCGCGTCCGTGCAGAATACGAATCAGGCGAAATTAACGAGCCAATCACTAATACGAATTCTTAATTAACATGCGAGTTTATGCTGACAAGCTGGCGGAACATTTAGCCAAACACATCAAGCCTATTTACCTGATCTTTGGTAATGAGCCGCTGTTAATCCAAGAGAGCCGTCAGGCAATCCAAAAAACCGCACTGCAACACGGCTTCGAAGAAAAGCACCGCTTTGCCGTGGATTCAAGCATCGACTGGAATCAGGTTTATGATTGCTTCCAGGCGCTCAGTTTGTTCTCAAGTCGTCAGTTGATTGAGCTCGAAATACCGGAAAGCGGCATCACGACCACCGTTAGCAAAGAGCTACAAACTCTGTCTGAGATGATGCATGACGACATCATGCTTGTCATTATTGGCAGCAAACTGAACAAAGCTCAGGAAAACAGTAAATGGTTTAAAGCGCTGAGCGCAAAAGGCGACTGGGTAAGCTGCCTGACGCCAGAGCTTCAACGCCTGCCGATGTTTATTCAGGCTCGCTGTCGAACTCTGGGGTTAAAACCTGACCAACAATCGTTACAAATGTTAGCGCAGTGGCATGAAGGAAACCTTTTCGCACTGTCGCAAAGCTTAGAGAAACTGGCGCTGATCTATCCCGATGGTGAGCTTACCATCGTGCGCTTAGAAGAAGCCTTAAGTCGCCACAACCACTTTACGGCCTTCAACTGGATTGATGCTTTATTGGCAGGAAAAGCAAATCGTGCTCAACGAATTCTGAGGCAACTCGAAGCTGAAGGCGTCGAGGCGGTCATTCTCATCCGCAGCGTACAAAAAGAGTTCAGCCAACTTCTGAACATGCATCAGGATTTGACTCAAATGAGCATCAGTCAAGTGTTTGAAAAACACCGGGTGTGGCAGAATAAGCGTCCACTGTATAACGCTGCGTTAACTCGATTGACAGCCAGCCGAATATATAAACTTCTATCGCTCTTGACACAGGCCGAGATTAAAGCCAAAACCCAATATGAAGAATCTGTATGGCCAACTATTCATCAATTGAGTCTGGAAACCTGCTCTCCTGATATTAAGCTGGCAATTTAAAAATCAAAGCGTGGTATAGTGCGCAGCCTATTTTGCCGATAACCAAGCAAAATAGGTCAGATACAAGATACAAACCGAGGAAAACAGAGTGCTTCGCGAAGAACTGAAAGACTTTTTAGCTGATAAAGCCGACGACATGAAAGCGGAAGATATTATTATCCTGAATGTGGAAGACAAATCGAGTGTGACAGATTACATGATCATCTGTACGGGCACGTCTAAGCGCCACGTTTCATCCATCGCTGATCACGTTGCGTCTGAAGTGAAAAAAGCAGGTCTTGTACCTCTTGGCATGGAAGGTGAGAACGAAGGTGAATGGGTGGTTCTGGATATGGGTGATGCCATGCTTCACGTAATGCAGGAAGAACACCGAGCACTCTACCAGCTAGAAAAACTCTGGGGCTAATCTTTTGAAAATTCAATTAATTGCCGTTGGGACAAAAATGCCTAAATGGGTCGAGGAAGGGTTCCAGGAATACCGTCGTCGTTTCCCACATGACATGCCACTTGAGTTGGTAGAGATCTCAGCAGGCAAACGCGGTAAAAATGCCGATATCGCCCGTATTTTGCAAAAAGAAGGTGAAGCGATGCTGGCAGCCGTGCCAAAAGGAAACCGCATCGTCACGTTAGATATCCCTGGTAAAAAGTGGGACACCCCGCAATTGGCGGAGCAATTGGAAGCCTGGAAACTGGATGCTCGTGACGTGTCGATCTTAATTGGCGGTCCTGAGGGTCTGGCACCTGCGTGTAAAGCAGCTGCAGATCAAAGCTGGTCCTTATCAGCATTAACGTTACCACATCCTTTGGTACGTATTGTAATGGCTGAAAGCTTATACCGAGCGTGGAGCATTACTGCTAACCACCCTTATCACCGCGAATAATCGCCATTTAAACTCAGAGACAAGCGTTAATGATTCGTAAACGCCGCACTCAAATTCGAGATTACCAAGCCGAAGCACGTCTGTTTGCCAGCCGTGCTATCGTTTCATTTGTCGGCATCGTCGTTTTAATGGGATTGCTGGTAGCCAATATGTACAACATTCAGGTTAACCAGTTCCAAGATTATCAGACTCGCTCAAATGACAACCGTATTAAGATCGTTCCGATCGCGCCTAATCGAGGGCTCATTTATGATCGGAACGGTGTCTTGCTGGCTGAAAACCGCCCAGTCTTTAACCTGGAGCTGATTCCAGAAAAAGTAAAAGACATCGACAAGACCATCGAAGAGCTACAAACCATTCTGGAAGTCACTCCAGAACAAATTGAACGCTTCCATCGTGAGCAAAAGCGCACTCGTCGCTTTAAATCTGTGCCTCTACTTACCCAACTCGATGAAAAACAAGTTGCTGTATTCTCAGTTAACCAATACCGCTTTCCGGGTGTAGAAATCAGCGCGACGCTCAAACGCTACTATCCATTTAGTGAAGTTCTTACTCACGTGATTGGCTACGTTTCTCGTATTAACGATCGCGATATACAGCGTCTGGTCCGTGAAGAAAAAGATTCAAACTACCAAGCCACTCGTGACATTGGTAAGTTGGGTATCGAAAAATACTACGAGGATCTGTTACACGGGACGGCGGGTTACCAAGAGGTCGAAGTCAACAGCCGTGGACGCGTGATCCGCACTCTGAAATTCGTACCACCTATCCCGGGTAAAGACATTGTCTTAAATCTCGACATTAATTTGCAGTTGTATGTCCATCAGTTACTCGACGGCAGACGCGGTAGCGCGGTGGTACTCGACCCAAGAGACAACGGCATATTAGCCATGGTCTCAAGCCCGAGCTACGATCCTAATGCTTTCGTGCATGGTATCTCAGGAAAAGCGTACCGAGACTTACTCAACGATAAAAACCGCCCGCTGGTTAACCGAGCTACATTAGGTATTTATCCGCCCGCCTCCACCATCAAACCATTTATGGCGGTAGCAGCATTACAAGAAGGGGTTATCACGCCGAAAACAACACGTAGTGACCCTGGCTACTGGCGCATTCCTAACTCAGATACTCGTCCGTTCCGCGACTGGTTGCGTTGGGGCCATGGCCGCGTCGATGTCATCAAATCCATTGAAGAATCGGTGGATACCTTCTTTTATCAAGTCGCCTACGACATGGGTATTGACCGTATTTCAAATTGGATGATGATGTTCGGATTTGGCGATTACACCGGCATCGACATTTACGAAGAAAGTAAAGCCAATATGCCAACACGTGACTGGAAGTTATCTCGCCATAAAACACCTTGGTATAAAGGCGATACCATCCCTGTCGGTATCGGTCAGGGTTACTGGACAGCAACACCAATGCAAATTGCCAAAGCAACCTCTGTACTCGTTAACGACGGCAACGTCACCGCACCTCACTTACTTAAAGCCTCTATCAATAATGGCGGCGAATTTGATGAGCAACACACTGAAGAGTTCGTAACCTATCCGCCGATTAGGAATGTACCGAAAAAATACTGGGACATGGCAAAAGAAGGGATGCACAGAGTCAACCATGGAGTACGAGGCACAGCACGTCGTTCCTTTACCGACATGAGCTATGAAACTGCAGGTAAATCCGGTACGGCGCAAGTATTTGGTCTGGCTGAAGACGAAGTGTACAAAGCCGACCAAGTTGCCGAGCATTTGCGTGACCATGCCTTATTCACAGGTTTTGCTCCGTTTGATGAGCCAAAAGTTATCGTGACTGTGGTACTTGAAAACGCGGGCGGTGGCTCCAGTAATGGTGCGCCAGTGGCGAGAAAAATCTTTGACCGAGTAGTACTTGGCCCTGAAGAAATTAAGCCTGAAGAAGATATTGCCAACGAGAAAAAAGAGGCAACACAATAATGAAAATGGATCCCTCTACAGGAAAAAACCGCGCCCTGTTTGAACGCTTCCATATCGACTTGCCGCTGCTGCTGGGCATACTGGCACTGATGGCGTTTGGTTTGGTGATCATGTATAGCGCTAGCGGTAAAAGCTTGACGATGATGGATCGCCAGGCGATGCGTATGGTGCTATCGCTGGTCGTGATGATAGTACTTGCTCAGCTTTCACCGCGAACCTACGAGAGCTTAGCGCCTATGATGTTTGCTGCCGGCGTTATCTTATTGTTTGGCGTGTTGTTTTTTGGTGAAGCATCCAAAGGTGCACAGCGATGGCTCAACCTCGGATTCGTTCGGTTCCAGCCATCTGAGTTGCTGAAACTTGCGGTGCCGTTAATGGTTGCACGCTACATTGGTCGTCAACCGCTTCCGCCAAGCTTTAAGACGCTGACAATCGCACTGGTTATGGTGTGCGTACCCACAATATTAATTGCCAAGCAGCCTGACTTGGGAACATCCATCCTGATCGCGGCTTCGGGTATCTTTGTTATCTTCCTTGCCGGTATCAGCTGGAAAATCATTGCTGCAGCGGCTGTCGCTCTGGGCGGATTTATTCCAGTACTGTGGTTTTTCCTGATGCGTGAGTATCAGAAAACTCGAGTACGAACGCTATTTAACCCTGAGTCCGATCCTTTAGGGGCGGGCTATCATATTATCCAGAGTAAAATTGCGATTGGCTCCGGTGGCATCTCTGGTAAAGGTTGGTTACATGGTACACAGTCGCAACTGGAATTTCTTCCTGAGCGACACACTGACTTTATCTTTGCAGTAATTGCTGAAGAATGGGGTATGATTGGCTTTCTATGCTTATTAGCCATCTATCTCTTTATTATTGGTCGAGGCCTCTACCTTGCTAGTCAGGCACAGACTGCTTTTGGACGAATGATGGCGGGCAGTATTGTACTCAGCTTCTTCGTGTACATTTTTGTAAATATCGGTATGGTAAGTGGCATCCTACCTGTTGTAGGTGTACCACTACCTTTAATTAGTTACGGCGGCACCTCTATGGTGACACTGATGGCAGGGTTTGGCATATTAATGTCGATCCACACGCACCGGAAAGCATTCTCTAAGGCGACCTAGACATGCAAAAACGCGCTTTATATTCCTTAGTTTTTTCTGCGATCATTTTGGCTGGCTGTTCATCAACCAGCCAGAAAAAACAGGATGGTCGTTACGAACTCGAGTCCGATGTCGCACCTGATGCACCGCTGTCGGTTGATCATATCGAAGATGCCTACCCAAAATATGAGCCTTATAGCTTAGGGGGTAATAGAGATTACTACCTGCGAGGTAAGAACTATCAAATAGTTCGTGATGCGAAAGGTTTTTCAGAAAAAGGCCGCGCGTCCTGGTATGGTAAAAAATTTCAGGGACATTTGACCTCAAACGGCGAAATTTACGACATGTACTCTATGACAGCGGCACACAAAACGCTTCCGCTGCCGAGCTATGTGAAAGTAACAAATACCGATAATGGCAAAACAACGGTTGTACGTGTGAATGACCGAGGTCCATTCCACGATGGCCGAATCATTGATTTGAGCTATGCCGCAGCTCATAAGCTGGGCGTCATTAAAACAGGTACAGCGAATGTCAAAATAGAAGTCATTAGTGTAGACAAACCAACAGATAAAAAGTCATTAGACAACCACCCTAAATACGTAATTCAGGTCGCATCTTCAAAAAATGAAAATAGCGCCCGAACTTTAGGGACAGAACTCGGTCAAAAGCTGGATACGGAAACTTTCCTTGAAAATGCGAAAGAGTCGTATCGCTTGTTATTAGGCCCGTTTAGTGACTATTCACTGACGCAAGCCACACTGGATAAAGTAAAGTTGCTTGGCTATCCGTCTGCCTTTATTAAAAAACACAACACTGCCAAATGACGTAGGTTCATCGATTTCTCATTGAATCCCCTCTGAATATCACTGGTGATTCTGATAAGATATCCGCAGTTAAACCCAAAAATTTGAATTACCATGAATAAAAATAAGTTTGTGAAATCTATTTTCGTCTCATCGGTTGCCCTTTCTGCAACCTTCGCTCAATCAGCTCTAGCCTCACCTATCGTGGTACCAGATTCCCCTCAAATCGCAGCGAAAGGCTACGTTTTGATGGATTACCATTCAGGTAAAGTACTGGCAGAAAAAGAGATGAACACACAATTGTCTCCTGCGAGTCTGACGAAAATGATGACCAGCTACGTCATTGGCCAAGAGCTAGCACGTGGTAATATTTCAGAAGATGATGACGTAACCATCAGTAAAAACGCATGGGCGAAAAACTTCCCGGACTCTTCAAAAATGTTCGTCGAAGTTGGTACGACAGTAAAAGTAAGAGACCTGAACCGCGGCATCATCATCCAGTCTGGTAACGATGCATGTGTGGCAATGGCAGAACACATCGCAGGTTCTGAGGATGCTTTTGTCGATCTGATGAACGCATGGGCAAATACGCTGGGTATGACCAACTCACACTTTGCCAACGTTCATGGCTTAGATAGCCCAGAATTGTACTCAACACCATACGACATGGCTCTGCTTGGTAAAGCGCTTATCCGCGATGTACCAAATGAGTACCGTGTTTACTCTGAGAAGAAATTCACCTACAACGGCATCACTCAATACAACCGTAACGGCTTGCTTTGGGATAAGAGCATGAACGTTGACGGTATCAAAACGGGCCACACAAGCAACGCAGGCTACAGCCTGGTAAGCTCAGCGACTGAAGGCCAGATGCGTCTGGTTGCAGTAGTAATGGGCACTAAAGATGCGAACGCACGTAAATCAGAAAGCAAAAAGCTGCTGAGCTACGGCTTCCGCTTCTTCGAAACCGTTGCTCCACACAAAGCTGGCGAAACGTTCGTAGAAGAGAAAGTGTGGATGGGTAACAAAGACACGGTTGCACTGGGTCTGGATAAAGATACGTACGTCACCCTACCGCGCGGTGAAGCGAAAAACCTAAAAGCAAGCTTCGTACTTGAAAAAGAGCTAGAAGCCCCAATTAATAAAGGTGATGTAGTTGGTAAACTATACTATCAAATCGATGGTCAAGATATTGCCGAATACCCATTGATGGCACTTGAAACAGTAGAACAAGGCAGCCTGTTTAGCCGCATGTGGGATTACATCGTATTGTTAGTTAAGAGCTTCTTCTAAAAACAGCTAAAGATTAACAAACCGATTCATAAAGCCGCCTACCATAGCGGCTTTTTAAGTTTGTGAGCCTAACCTTGAGTTCACCTTAAATTGACTGTACTATTTCGCACCGCAACGAATACCAACTGGAGTTACCGATATGCTAACCATCAACTCTGATGCAAAATTAAAAGACCTGCTTGAGTTCCCTTGTTCTTTTACTTACAAGGTAATGGGTCATGCAAAGCCTGAGCTTCCAGAACTTGTTCTTGAAGTAATCCAGCGCCATGCTCCAGGTGACTACAGCCCATCAGTAAAACCAAGTGCTAAGGGCAACTACCACTCGGTGTCTATCAATATTACTGCGACCTCAATCGAGCAGGTTGAGATCCTTTACAAAGAACTGGGCGAAATCGAGATTGTTCGCATGGTTCTGTAATTATTTGATATTTTAAATTTTTTTTGAAAGCAGCTACGGCTGCTTTCTTTTTATTTATCAACAGGATAGTAAAAAATCATTCACCTTTGAGTTAAAAAACTGTTACTCAACGGTAGAGTAGATGGATTATCCAGTTTATAATCCGAACACTTTATAAAATAGCGACAGGAAATGCCATGCAACACCAACTTGTTGTGAAACGACTTGGCCGCCAGGACTATGAGCCGGTATGGAAGGCAATGCATGAGTTCACCGACAAACGCACAGAAGAAACACCTGATGAAGTTTGGCTGGTAGAGCATCACCCAGTATTTACCCAAGGTCAGGCCGGCAAAGCTGAACACCTTATCAACACTGGAGACATTCCTGTCGTACAAAGCGACCGCGGAGGTCAAGTGACCTATCATGGTCCGGGTCAACTCGTGGCCTACTTCCTGATTAACCTGCGTCGCAAAAAATTAGGTGTACGAGATCTCGTTACCAACATCGAGAACCTCGTGATCAACACGCTAAAAGCATACAATATCGACTCTGCAGCACGACCAGACGCTCCGGGCGTGTATGTCGATGGCAAGAAAATATGTTCTCTCGGTCTACGCATTCGCAAAGGATGCTCCTTTCATGGTCTCGCCTTGAACGTAAATATGGATTTGACACCATTCCTACGTATCAACCCTTGCGGCTATGAAGGCATGGAAATGGTTCAGGTTAGCCAATTAGGCGGACCAGACAATGTAGAAGCCGTAGAAAAACAACTCGTACAAGAACTTGTTACTTTGCTCAATTACGAGCAAGTAGAATTCAGCACAGAAGCACCTTCTCAAGGTAATAAAGCATGAGCAAACCAATCCAGATGGAAAAAGGCGTTAAATATCGTGACGCCGACAAAATGGCATTGATTCCAGTAAAGAACATGCCTACAGAGCAGAAACAAGTGCTGCGTAAGCCTGATTGGATGAAGATCAAGCTACCAGCCGATAGCCAACGAATTCAAGACATCAAAGCAGCAATGCGTAAGAACAAGCTTCACTCAGTATGTGAAGAAGCGTCTTGCCCTAACCTGGCTGAGTGTTTTAACCACGGTACTGCGACCTTTATGATCCTTGGCGCAATTTGTACTCGTCGTTGCCCTTTCTGTGACGTTGCTCATGGTCGTCCACTGCCTCCAGAAGCAGAAGAGCCACAAAAACTGGCAAGAACCATCGCTGACATGAAACTGAAGTATGTGGTAATCACGTCAGTAGACCGTGACGATCTACGTGATGGTGGTGCACAGCACTTTGCTGACTGTAACCGCGAGATTCGTGTGCTGAACCCTGACATTAAGATTGAAACTCTGGTTCCTGACTTCCGTGGTCGTATGGACGTAGCGCTGGATCTGATGAAAGATAACCCGCCAGATGTATTCAACCACAACCTGGAAACTGCACCACGTCTGTACCGTAAAGCTCGCCCTGGTGCGAACTATAAGTGGTCTCTACAACTATTGAAGAAATTCAAAGAGCAGCATCCAAACGTACCGACTAAATCGGGTCTGATGATGGGACTAGGTGAGACAAAAGAAGAGATCATCGAAGTACTGAAAGATCTGCGCGAGCATGGCGTAACAATGCTGACACTTGGTCAGTACCTGGCGCCAAGCCGTCACCACTTGCCAGTCGAACGTTACGTTCCGCCATCAGAGTTTGACGAGCTAAAAGAAATCGCACTAGAACTAGGCTTCACGCATGCAGCATGTGGTCCATTTGTTCGCTCTTCATACCATGCCGACATGCAGGCTCAAGGTCTTGAGATTAAGTAAGTAACTCGAGATAACTCACTGAAAAGGTTGGCACTACGCCAACCTTTTTTGTATCTATAGCTCAGAGAAAAGAGATTCCCTACTACGCTCATTCCTAGCTTGTAGGGAATACCGAACCCATTCCAAACGCCAGACAAACAAAAAGGCCCTCAATTGAGGACCTTGAATATATCAATTTTCAAAATAGATGAGTCGAGTTCTAGGAGAACACACGGAATTTGCGCGAGCAAATGAGTATGTTCGACACCGAAATCGGCTCACTCTATGAAGAACAATTATGCGTAAACTGGTAGACGCTTACAGATATCTAGCACTTTTTGCTTAGTAGCTTCGATAACTTCTTCGTTGTCGATGTTATCAAGAACATCACACATCCAGTTCGCTAGCTCTTTTGCGTCTTCTACAGTGAAGCCACGACGAGTGATCGCTGGAGTACCAACACGGATACCAGACGTTACGAATGGGCTACGTGGGTCATTTGGTACTGAGTTTTTGTTTACGGTGATGTTCGCTGCACCTAGTGCTGCGTCAGCTTCTTTACCAGTGATGTTCTTGTCGATTAGATCAACCAGGAACAGGTGGTTTTCTGTACCATTAGAAACGATTTTGTAACCGCGCTCTTGGAACTGAGCAACCATTGCTTTCGCGTTTTCAACTACGCGAGCTTGGTATGCTTTAAATTCAGGTTCCATCGCTTCTTTGAACGCTACTGCTTTACCAGCGATAACGTGCATTAGAGGGCCACCTTGACCACCAGGGAAGACAGCTGAGTTCAGCTTTTTGTACATCTCTTCGCCAGCGTTAGACAGGATAAGACCACCGCGTGGACCTGCTAGTGTTTTGTGCGTCGTAGTTGTTACTACGTGAGCATATGGTACTGGAGTTGGGTAAACACCTGCAGCGATAAGACCTGCTACGTGCGCCATATCTACGAATAGGTAAGCATCAACTTTGTCTGCGATTTCACGCATGCGCTTCCAATCAACAATTTGAGAGTAAGCAGAGAAACCACCGATGATCATCTTAGGCTTGTGCTCAAGCGCTAGAGCTTCCATCTCGTCGTAGTTGATTTGGCCAGCGTCATCGATACCGTAAGGGATAACGTTGTAGTGCTTACCAGAGAAGTTTACTGGTGAACCGTGAGTCAGGTGACCACCGTGCGCCAGACTCATGCCTAGTACTGTGTCGCCCGGGTTTAGAAGCGCCATGTAAACTGCGCTGTTTGCTTGAGAACCTGAGTGAGGCTGTACGTTCGCGTACTCACAACCAAATAGTTTGCATGCACGATCGATAGCTAATTGTTCCGCTTTATCTACGTACTCACAACCGCCGTAGTAACGCTTGCCTGGGTAGCCTTCAGCATATTTGTTCGTTAGCTGAGAACCTTGAGCTTCCATTACACGTGGGCTTGTGTAGTTTTCAGAAGCGATAAGTTCAATGTGTTCTTCCTGGCGAAGAGTTTCTTCCTGGATAGCTGCGAACAGTTCCGCATCGTAATCTGCGATGTTCATATCACGCTTAAGCATCTGTATCTCCTGACTCAGATTAGTACTGAAATTGGCAAAAAAACTGTTTAATGACCGAGCGCAAACGTTTTCGTCACCCTAATGGCGCGCATTCTACATAATTTGATCTGTGTCATAAAGAGAAAATTTAAATTTTTCTCATGCAGTTTTTTCATGATGACTAGTAATAAATATCATGTCGAAGTTGCAATCATTTGAACAACAGTCATTACTGTCAATTTTGTGCTTTACACCCTGTAAAACAGCAATTACATAGGTTTACCGCAAATTTTACCCTCTAGCTACCGAAAAGATCATCTTTTTACTATGATGCCAGCCTTGTTTCTCACCGATGACTGAAACTTTGATGGAAAAACACTCACTAAAAGAAGACTGGATAGCGATTCTCACGGGAACCTTTTTGGTTGCTCAAGGCGTTTTCTTTCTCCAATCCGCACAACTCCTTACTGGAGGAACAACGGGATTGGCTTTGCTTATTAGCCAATTTACACCTTTTACCTTTGGTGTGCTGTACTTTTTGATTAACACTCCTTTTTATTTGTTAGCTTGGAAACGTTTTGGGCGTCACTTTGCAATCAACAGTGTCATTTCTGGTGCTTTAGTCTCAATTTTTGCCGATCATCTTTATTTACTGATCTCGCTAGAGTCTGTAAACGAAATCTACTGCGCTGTTGCAGGCGGGCTACTGATGGGATTAGGTATGCTGATCTTATTCCGTCACCGTTCTAGCCTGGGCGGCTTTAACGTATTGTGCCTGGTTATCCAGGATAAATTCGGAATATCAGTCGGCAAGAGCCAAATGGCGATTGATGTGTGTATTGTATTAGCATCCATGTTCTTCGTTTCACCTTGGATTATCGCGTTGTCCGCTTTAGGCGCATTCGCACTTAACCTGGTACTCGCCATGAACCACAAGCCACATCGCTACTCCGTTACCTACGGCTCTTAATAACCTCGACGAAAAAGAAAAAGGCTTTGGGGAGCATTCCAAAGCCTTTAGTGGGGATGACATCGTAAATGAGAGGTTAAGTTACTCTTCGATCAACAAAATTCGCGTTTCATACGGGCGCAGTGTTTGATGACGAGAGGCCACTGAACTGGCCGAATTCTGGTAATTGGACAGCAAACACTTCGCTTTCGTCATCTCAAAGTGTTCTGGGAACACACATTCCACGTCCTCACCATAGTAGTTATTGATACACAAAAGCGTCTGCGTTTCATTCTGGCGAGCGTAAGCAAATATACGAGAATGTTCCGGAAGCAAGTCCTCATAGCTGCCGTCGGTGATTACCGGGATCTGTTTGCGCAGCTCAATCAAACGCTTGTAGAAGTAAAACACGGAATTTAAATCCGCTACTGCAGACTCCGCATTGATCTCAGGATAGTTCTGCGCCACCTCTAACCACGGTGTTCCCTCGGTAAAGCCAGCATGAGTTTGGCTGTTCCACTGCATCGGTGTACGGGAATTATCTCGTGATTTCTGAGCCAGAATAGCCATCATTTCCTGATGCGTCACCCCATCACGATTCACCATGATGTCGTACATGTTAGTACTCTCCACATCACGATACTGACTGATCTCCGTATAACCCGGATTAGTCATGCCGATCTCTTCACCTTGATAAACATAAGGCGTGCCCTGCATCATGTGAACCGATGCTGCCAACATCTTAGCCGACTCCACACGGTATTGTTGATCATCACCTAGTCGGCTCACGACTCGTGGCTGATCATGATTACACCAAAACAATGCGCCCCAACCTTTACCATTCAAACCGGTTTGCCAATGATTGAAGATCTGTTTGAGCTGAAGAAAATCAAACGGTGCTTTGGTCCACTTTTCACCATTGGGGTAATCGACTTTTAAGTGGTGGAAGTTAAACACCATAGAAAGCTCTTTGCCATCTAAAGACGAATATTGCTGACAGTGCTCAAGAGTGGTCGAAGACATCTCTCCTACGGTCACACTGCCGTATTTTTGAAATACCGCGTTACTTATCTCTTGCAGGTACTCATGCACCCGTGGGCCATCGGTATAAAAACGACGACCATCGCCAATATCATCGCTCGGAAAATCTTGCTGTTTGGAAATCAGGTTAATGACATCCAGACGGAATCCGTCCACGCCTTTCTCTGCCCAAAAGCTGATCACGTCTTTAACTTCTTCGCGAACGACCGGATTCTCCCAGTTTAAGTCCGCTTGTTCTTTCGCAAACAGGTGTAAGTAGTACTGACCAGTGGCTTCATCCAGTTCCCATGCGTTACCGCCAAACTTAGACTGCCAGTTGTTTGGCTCAGCCCCGTTTACAGGATCTTTCCAGATGTAGTAGTCACGATAAGGGCTGTTTTTGTCGCCCAATGCTGACTGGAACCATTTGTGCTCAGTTGAGGTATGGTTGACGACAATGTCCATGATGATTCGGATACCAAGCTGGTGAGCCTCCACCAGCAAAGAATCAAAGTCTTCCATGGTGCCAAAGTCTGGATTGATAGAATAATAATCAGAGATATCGTAACCGTTGTCGATCATTGGCGACTGGTAGACCGGCGTTAACCAAATCGCATCCACACCAAGGTGCTTCAAATAATCCAGTTTAGAAATGATCCCGTTAATATCTCCGGTGCCTTTGCTGCCACTATCGCAAAAACTTTTCGGGTAAATTTGGTAGATCGTTGCGGTTTTCCACCAGCTCTCATCTTGCTTGGTCATAGCCATTTCTAACACTCACTTACCATTAAATTCAAAAAAGGTCGCCATGACAATCATGGCCAAATACTGGTCATTCTTAAGAGCAACGAAGGGGTATAGCAGGGAATCTTTAAATGCGAGACTCCAGACATCTCGTTCCTCGACTCTGAAATGACAGTTTTAAAGTTTAGAGAAACGAAGCAATGATTTTTTGACCATCGCTTCGTTAAGCCCATTACGCGCTTGCCGTCTCAAGCTCGCCTTTGGCTTTTGCACGTTTATAAAGAATCAGCGTCAATCCAGCAGGTACCACTATCGCCACTAACATTGCCAAGGCAAACACACCCCAGAACTGAGGCTGGATAGATAAGATGCCAGGCAAACCACCCACACCGATACCGTTCGCCATCACGCCAGCACTGCCACACACAGCCGCCGCACATGCACTGCCTATCATTGCACTCAGCATTGGGAACTTGTATTTCAGGTTGATACCGTACATCGCCGGTTCAGTAACGCCCAGATAAGCAGAGATTGCAGCCGGAACGGAGATTTCTCGCTCGTCTTGCTTCTTACTAATAATAATGATGCCGATAACCGCTGATGCCTGAGCAATGTTTGACAGTGCAATCAAAGGCCAAATTGGCGTGCCACCAAGCTCTTGCATGAGTTGGAGATCCACTGCGTTAGTGGTGTGATGTATACCTGTGATAACTAGTGGCGCGTAAAGGAAACCGAAAATCGTTGAGCCAATTACCGCAAAATCACCCGTCATAGCGGCCTTGGCTGCGAATGCCACACCATTACCTAACATGCGGCCAAATGGGCCGATTATAGAGTGCGCGAGAATCACAGAGACAATGATGGAGACAAACGGCACGATGACCAGATACAGGTAAGATGGGGTGATGCGTTTTAGGTATTTCTCAATGTACGCCAGAACCACACCCGCGAGCATTGCAGGAATCACCTGCGCCTGGTAACCCACTTTCTCAATCACAAACCAACCGAAGTCCCATACTTCCGGCGCTTGCTTACCGATCAAATAAGCGTTCATTAATTGTGGAGAGACCAGCGTTACACCCAGCGTGATACCGAGAATCGGCGTACCACCAAGTTTTTTGACCGTTGACCAACATACGCCAACTGGCAGGAAGAAGAATATTGCTTCGCCAATCAGCCATAAGAACGAATGCACTGTCGCCCAGAACTGACTGATTTCAGTCAATGTCTGACCATCAAACATCTTGATGTCGCCAATCACGTTACGGAAACCAAGGATCAGACCACCAGTGATGATGGCTGGTAACAGAGGAACAAAGATTTCTGCAAGGTGAGAGATGCCACGCTCAACGATATTCATGTTCTGACGCGCCGCATTTTTTGACTCGTCTTTGCTGGCTTCGCTTTTCCCCGTCATCTCGATCAATACCTTATAAACTTCATCGACTTCAGTGCCGATGACGACTTGGAATTGACCTGCGTTAGTAAAACAGCCTTTTACTATTGGCAGTGCTTCTAACTGCTTAATATCGGCCTGCTCAGTCTTATTCAGTACAAAACGTAAACGAGTTAAGCAGTGGCTCACACTAGCAATGTTGTCAGAGCCTCCGACCAACTCAATAAGACGCTGTACATCTTTACGCGCAATCTTACTCATAACTTTGTCCACCCTGTATTGGATATGTTTAACTTTTCATTGTATTTATTATTAATGGGAACATTCCCACGAAGTGGTTTTATATTGCCACCTGAAGATAAAAAACAAAATGGGAACAGTCCCATTAATTGAAAAGGATCACAAACTAAGTCTAGGGCAGGACACCCATTATGCGACTATGGCATATGGTTTTATCACTAGTGGCTGACAGGTTTCTGGGTGAAGTGCAGTAAAGAATGGTTGCCATTCAACTGGTTAATCAGCATGTTAGCGGCTTTTTTACCAGCATGGGCATAACCGGGATCAACACTGAATACTTTTGGGAAGAGAAAAGAGAGAAGTTCATTGCCACCAACGCCAGTTACGACGACATCTTCGCGGCCTAATTCTTGTAAGCGCTTGATGACGCCCAGCGCGAGCGTGTCACTGGCACACACAATGGCTTGGGTGTCCTCTTGTAATACGTGATCGACCAACTGATAAGCACTCTCATGGCTAAGCGCTCCGGTCTTAAAGCAAGGCGAGATATTTCTGCTCTGGCACCACAACTGGTAAGCATTCAAACGCGCGAATCCCGTTGTTCTGTCGTCAGAGTCCACGCCAATATACGCAATTCGAGAAAGCGATTGTTGCTCTAAATGGGACAGAGCCATATCAATCACACCCTGGTTATCGTAATTAATTGAGGACACGTCACTCGTGTCCATGGCAATGACCACAATGCGATTGCCCCACTCCGCGAGTGCTTGTTCATCACACCCGGTAAAACCAAACACAATAACGCCATCGACATTACGCCGTCTTAGCACTTCCAAGTGATCAATGGTTTTTACACGATCAAACTGGCTCTCCATGATCACTACGTCATACCCAGCAGAATATAACTCTTTAAGCATAGTGCCCACGGCTTGGTTTTCTGATGGAGAATCCAAACGAGAAATGATCACGCCCACCACCTTTTGACTGCCACCCCGCATCGACTGAGCAGACTTGGAAGGTACATAGCCTGAATCACGAATGATATTTTCAACCTTCTCACGCGTTTCTGGCTTTACTTTCGGATCGTTAGTGAGCACACGGCTAACCGTCGACTTGCCAACGCCAGCCAATTTTGCGATATCAAGAATGGTGAGTTTTTTGCTCATAGGTGACAAACTAAAGTGAACAGTAATTTAGGTTATTGAACTTTAACAGCAAACATAGAAAAGGGAAGCAAGCGCTTCCCTTTAAAATTTGGCTATGATGTTACTTCTTTAAATATGCAGGGACGTCAGCAATGCTATCCAGCACGACTGTCGCTAGTGCTTCACCTTGCTCAGTGATAGGTTTGCCAGTACGCACTAGAATCTTAGTTCCTACTCCAGCGGCTTCTGCTGCCAACATGTCTTCCGCTTTATCGCCAACCATCACAGACTTTTCCATGTCGATCTTCAAGAAGTCGCGTGCAGAAATGAACATGCCCGGTTTTGGCTTGCGGCAATCACAATCTTGTTTGTATTCACCGATACCATGTTCAGGGTGATGTGGGCAGTAATAAAAGCCATCGAACTCAACGCCGTGGTCAACGAAGTTCCAGTCCATCCACTGAGTCAGGGACAAGAAACGGTCTTCACTGAATTTACCACGCGCGATACCTGACTGGTTAGTGACGAGCACCAATAAGTACCCCTGGTCCTTCAGCGCTTTCGTCGCCTCAAACACACCGTCAATGTACTCAAAATCATGTTCGTCGTGAACGTAACCATGATCAACGTTAATTACGCCATCACGATCGATAAAAACAGCTGGTTTTGCCAAAACGTATTTCTCTATTAACTCGGTTTAAGCAGATTATTACATACCTTATAAGCTTCAACACTATCTATTTAGGTTGACACTCCCACAAATGCGCCGAGCTGTTGGATAAGAATCGTTGAAATTAGGAGGTCTCACCCGGTTATCAGATAACACGGGATAAAAACCACCTCTTTCTCATATCAGAACGTTTGCACATTTAGACGTCTAGACGTAAAAATATCTATTGACTTAAATCAAGTTACCCCATAGCATCAACTGTAAATTGAGATAGAGCTCAACATTAAGTTCTGTCAAAAGCCGTTTTTGACAACGAAGTTCCCCATATCTCTATGCAGGTTGAAACATGATAGAAATAAAAAACGTCAATAAAGTGTTCTACCAAGGCAATAAAGAAATCCTTGCCCTGAAAGACATTAACCTACATATCGCCAAGGGCACCATCTTTGGGGTGATCGGCTCTTCGGGTGCTGGTAAAAGTACTCTGATCCGCTGTGTGAACATGCTAGAAGCACCGACTTCTGGCTCCATCATCGTAGATGGCGTTGACCTGACTAAACTAAGCAAATCACAATTGGTAGAAACACGTCGTAACATCGGCATGATCTTCCAGCACTTTAACCTGCTGTCGTCTCGTACCGTTTTCGATAACGTCGCACTACCTCTTGAACTTGCAGGTAAAGATAAATCGCACATCAGTGCAAAAGTAACCGAACTGCTTAAATTAGTCGGCCTGGAAGACAAACACGAAAGCTACCCTGCGAACCTGAGCGGTGGTCAAAAGCAACGTGTGGCAATTGCCCGTGCACTGGCGTCCGATCCAAGCGTTCTGCTGTGTGATGAAGCCACCAGCGCTCTGGATCCTGCAACAACTCAATCGATTCTTGAACTATTAAAAAAGATCAACCGCAAGCTCGACATTACTATTTTGCTGATCACTCATGAAATGGAAGTGGTGAAAAGCATCTGTCATGAAGTGGCTATCATTGGCGGTGGTGAACTGGTTGAGAAAGGCACAGTTGGTGAGATTTTCGCTCACCCTAAAACTGAGCTTGCGCACGAATTTATTCGTTCGACGCTGGATCTTTCGATTCCAGAAGATTACCAAGTTCGACTTCAATCAAATCGCGTTGAAGGCAGCTACCCACTGATTCGAATGGAATTCACTGGCGCGACTGTTGACGCACCGTTAATGTCTCACATTTCACGTATATACAATATTGATGTGAGCATCCTGAGTTCTGATCTTGACTACGCTGGCGGTGTAAAGTTCGGCATGATGGTCGCAGAACTGTTTGGTAATGAAGAAGACGATAACGCAGCCATCGAATACCTGCGTGAGCACAACGTGAAAGTAGAGGTACTTGGCTATGTCCTTTAATACTGTATCTGAATGGCTGAGCCTAAATAGCTCTCTTCTTCTGGGTGCAACTTGGGAAACCTTATACATGGTAGCGGTTGCCGGCATTGTTGGCTTCGCCATCGGTATCCCATTAGGTGTCATTTTGCACACAACCAAGAAAGGTGGTCTGTTAGAGAATACTAAGCTCAACAGCATTCTCGGTGCCATTGTTAACGTTGGCCGTTCAGTACCTTTCCTGGTGCTAATGGTTGCGATTATCCCGGTAACAAAAATGCTGGTTGGTACCTTTATCGGCACAACCGCAGCAATCGTACCGCTTACCATTGGCGCAATCCCTTTTGTAGCGCGCCTAATCGAAGGTGCCTTGCTTGAAGTACCAACAGGTCTG
Source organism: Vibrio sp. YIC-376 (assembly GCF_052353105.1). Classification (NCBI taxonomy): domain Bacteria; kingdom Pseudomonadati; phylum Pseudomonadota; class Gammaproteobacteria; order Vibrionales; family Vibrionaceae; genus Vibrio; species Vibrio sp. YIC-376. The sequence goes on along the minus strand of NZ_JBBWFK010000004.1, from coordinate 197,966 downwards.
GTGGAAGCGGCGCAGTCAATGGGTGCAACACCTGTACAAATCATCACAAAAGTTCTGCTACCTGAGGCAATGCCGACTATTGTTAACTCAGTAACGATTACACTAGTGACGCTAGTAAGCTACTCAGCAATGGCAGGTACGGTTGGTGGTGGTGGCCTTGGTGACGTTGCGATTCGATACGGTTTTCACCGCTACGATGTGACCATCATGGCTGTAACCGTGGTTATGCTGATTGTTCTAGTACAAATTATTCAATCTATCGGCGACGCAGTGGTACGCCGTGTAGATCACAGATAAGCAATAAATTATAAGGAGATACAGATGAAATTTAGCCTTAAAGGTCTTTTGACTGTCGTAACAGCTGCTTCTGCGCTAGCACTTACTGGTTGTGGTGAAAAAGAAGTGGATGTAAGCAAAGTAAAAGTCGGCGTTATCGCTGGTGCTGAAGCACAAGTTGCTGAAGTTGCAGCAAAAATCGCAAAAGAGAAATACAACCTAGATGTTGAGCTGGTTACTTTTACTGATTACGTAACACCAAACGCAGCACTAGACGACGGTTCTGTTGATGCAAACGCATTCCAACACAAACCATACCTGGATCAGCAAATCCAAGACCGTGGCTACAAACTGGCTATCGCTGGTAACACGTTCGTTTACCCAATTGCTGGTTACTCAAAACAAATTAAATCTGTTGACGAAATCCAAGATGGCGCACGTATCGCGGTACCAAACGATCCAACTAACCTAGGTCGTTCACTGCTTCTTCTACAACAACAAGGTTTGATTGAGCTACGTGAAGGTGTTGGTCTGCTTGCAACAGTACGTGACGTCGTTGGCAACCCTAAAAACATCGAAATCATTGAGCTTGAAGCACCACAACTTCCTCGTTCACTGGATGACGTAACGCTGTCTATCATCAACACAACATACGCAAGCTCTATCGATCTGTCTCCAGAGCGTGACGGTGTATTTGTTGAAGACAAAGAGTCTCCATACGTAAACCTAATCGTAGCGCGTGAAAATAACGTTAACGCTGAAAATGTACAAAACTTCGTAAAAGCTTACCAAACTGAAGAAGTTTACGAAGCAGCGAAAGAGCTATTCAAAGGCGGCGTAGTAAAAGGTTGGTAATCCAACTCTGCTGAAAGTACGCACCAACAAAAGGGCTGATGTGAAAACATCAGCCCTTTTACTATTCAGCAAGTTAAACAAAAGTCAGCAAGTTAAACAAAATCCTTACTTAAGATGGTCCCAGGAAATATTCGAGACAATTCGGCAGTCATCGCACTTAAAGTAGAAGATGTCATGCAATGGTTCGTCCAGTAGCCACTCCCCTCCACACTTTGGACACTTACGCGCTTTTTCACTCTCAAGAGACTGACCGCCCACACGATACTGGTAGTAGTAAGTCGGGATTTTAGTGATGTATTCAATACGGCCACGTAAATCCCAGCCTCGACGGAACAGCACGCTGTCAACGTCACAGATTTCATGCAGGGCCGCATGCTCAGCTCGGCATCCGCCCGCCATTTGGATTTCATCGCACGCTTGCCATTCTGTTTGCCACTTAATGACCGCTTTGTGGTCACCGTTTAGCGTTGGTTCGTTGCGGTACAGAGGGATTGGCAACAAAGTTTCACCACTGCGCAGAGGTGAACAGGTATGCACATAAGTCGTATACAGCACTTGCCAGCTTGGTGCTTCATCCTCTGCCGCTTGCTCCGAGTTCAGGTCACGGCCAAGCATGCGCATTTTTGGAGCGAGTAAAGACGCATCCGACAGCCGATTCATGCACACTTTGACAAAATCAGAATGGTAACGCGGATGCAAACTGTCTTGCTCAGGGCAAACCACACGAACAAAGAACTCGCCATCTCCCATCACAATAGGAAATTCACGACCAAGCACCTGCCCGTTATAGCGGAGCGCATCCATCAAACCATTGATGGCCTTATCTACCGCGCTGACTGTGGTGTTATCAAAGCATTCAAACTGTAACTCAACAACGTACATGCTTACACCGCTGCCTCTAGGTTGGTCAGAAACTCACTCACATTATCTGCAAGCACATCACGCTGAGACGTCCCCAGACGTTCAAGAATCACGTTACCCGTCAAGTTACAAATCGAGATCACATCCAGCTCTGCGTCGGTCACGGCAATAAATACCGTCGGTTTTAGCTTAAGACGACGCTGAGTCACCAGATGACCAAGAATGTTTTCCTGCAGACGTTCGAAATCGTCGTCGCTCCATACCTGTAGCAATGTCAGTGCATTACCCTTCCAGGTGCCTTCCATATCTGCACTGTATTGCGAACCATAGAAAGCCTTAATGTCATCGTGTAACGTCAACTCAATAGCGTTCTCTACGTTAGTAAAATCCGCCATGTCTTCACGTGGGAAAGCTTTCCATAACACCACCCCATCACGTTTCTCTTCAACACAAGGAGAAACAAGATCTGCCAGCTCTTCGCTGCAAGGCAATTCGTTATGCTTATTTTGCCAAGCTTGTTGGTAGCGCAGGCTGAAGTCTTGTAGCGCCTGAGTAACGGTGTGGGTCATGAAGGTCTCCTCATTCCTTATTTGTCAGATAGCAGGTTTGTTAGATTGTAATGTTTGCCGGATAGCAATTAATCAGCGGATTCAGTAAAATTCTTGTCATTCTAATCGAAAATGACCACAAAGTATGAGCAAATATTCTGACGCTAAAGAGCTTGCAGGCCTGACTCTGGGCAAAAAGACCGAGTACGCTAACCAATACGACGCAAGTCTGCTGCAGCCGGTTCCTCGTAGCCTGAACCGCGATGACCTTGAACTGGGTGAAACCCTGCCGTTCATGGGCCATGACATTTGGACGTTATATGAACTGTCGTGGCTGAATGTCAAAGGCCTACCACAAGTTGCCGTTGGAGAAGTGTACATTCCGGCAACCAGTGCAAACCTGATTGAATCGAAGTCATTTAAGCTGTACCTGAACAGTTACAACCAAACCCGTTTTACTAACTGGGAAGAAGTGGCAGAGCGTTTAACACAAGACCTTTCAGCATGTGCTGGTGAACAAGTTTCGGTAGAAGTAAACCCAGTATCACATTACACCAACCAGCCTATCGTCACGATGGAAGGCGAGTGTATTGACGATCAAGATATTGAAATCAACAGTTACGACTTTGATGCAACGCTTCTTGAAGGTGCCGCTGGTGAAGAGCAAGTTGAAGAGACACTTCACAGCCACTTGCTAAAATCAAACTGTTTGATCACCAACCAGCCAGACTGGGGCAGCGTCGAAATCCGCTATAAAGGTGCTAAGATTGACCGAGAGAAACTGCTGCGTTATCTGGTTTCATTCCGTGAACACAACGAGTTCCATGAACAGTGTGTGGAGCGTATTTTCACCGACCTGATGAAATATTGCCAACCAAACAAGCTAACTGTGTTTGCTCGTTACACACGCCGTGGCGGTTTGGACATCAACCCATACCGTTCGACAGAGCAAGATAAGCCATCTCATAACCATCGTATGGCTCGTCAATAAACGAGTAGTCAATTAGCCTGTATAGGTTCAGCAATCTATTGGATTGCTGAACTTTTTATTGGCCAAGCATGATACTATACCCAAACATCTCAAGGTGACTTGGGAATAATCAGCTAAATCTAAACCAGTTCGAGGGAACGAAAGGATGTTTTGGGACAGATCGCGTCTATCCAGATTGTTGGGCTTTTTCTGCTTGTTACTAGCACAGCCGCTTCACGCGACCATTTTATCTTCCGCTTTGCTCAATGAAGCCCAACAACTGGCTGAAATCGACCCTTCGAAAGCGAGGCAAGCTGCGACAAACTACCTGATGCAGAGAGAGCTAATAGAGCGAAATGAAAGCGATAGCCCTTCTGCAATGTCTCGTGAAGAAACCGACCGCAGTATTCGCACACCCAGCAGTACCATAGAAGCCTATAAAATCATTGCCCAAGCGAACTACGCGATGGGCGATGTAAGCTCAGCGATTAAAAACCTCAATGAAGCCCAGCTATTAGCCCAAAAATTCGAGCTGCCTTACCTGAATTTGGATGTAAAGCTTATTCGTAACCAGATGATATGGATGGGCAATAAAAACTACGCAGCGGCAGAAGAAAATCTTAATCAAATTGAACAAGAACTGAACCAAGCTGATGCCGTATTGCAACGAATGGACAGCATCCGATATCGATTGGTCATGCAACGTGCATTATTAGAATCTTATCGCGGTGATACGGTAAGCGCAGAACGCTTTTATACACAAGCGAAGGAAATGCTGGAAAAAAATCGCTCTGACTTAGCACTGATCGATTACTACACCACAGTCGGCGAGTTTTACCTTAACGATAAAAAGTACAACCTGGCACTTTCAGAGCTTTTATACGGTTACTGGCAGTCGATTGAAAGTGACAGTGGAACCAGACTGGCAAAAGTAAATCGTCTGCTGGCAAGACTGTTCCAAGAGCGACGTGTATACGACAAAGCCATGGAGTACTTATCGCAGGCTGCGGATTTTTACGATGCTTATCCAAACTCACCAATCTTAGCTGACGTACTTGAGCAAATGGGCGACGTTTACTTTTATCAAGGCAAATTTAATCTCGCTCTGGTCCACTACTTCAACGTGTTGGATCACGAGAGCACAAGTAAAAGCATTAATCGCATGATCCAGATTCGCTTGAGCCTTGCCGCAACTTATCTGCAGCTTTTCAACTACGCTCTTGCCGAGCAATACTTAGATAGCTCGACCGAACTATTGGAATATGCTGACCTTCCAGAATTAAAAGCGAAGGCAGCCCTGCTTCAATCAGGCCTTGCTTATCACCAGAACGACAGTACGAGCGTGATTGAAAATGCGACAAAAGCACTCACGTTCATCGAATCATCGCCAGAAAAAAACAATTTCATCAAGCAACAATCTTACCTTTATCTCGGACTTGGCTACGAACTGGCGGGTGAATATCAACTCTCTCTGGAGGCACATAAGCAATATACCCGCCTGGTGAAACTGGAGCAGATCCAGTTAAACCAAATCAGTGAAGATGCTTTCCGCCAACAAAAAGAGTTTGCTGAACAAACGATTCACTATGTGGGATTGACCGATCGCCTGGCTCAAGTGGAACTGGAGCATCGTAAGTTCCAGAAGATTTCCTTTGCACTGTTCATCACCGTATTGATCATGTTTCTGTTCATCATGCGCCGTGGCGTAATCATTCAACGTCAAGCCAACCAAATCGACAAGTTACGCAATGATTTATTTACCCACTCTCGCTCGCGATTGAACAACTTGCGTATGCTTAATGTGAAGCTGTCACGATCATTGAAGAAATCGAGCGATACTTTCGAACAATGGCAATTGGGCGAGTTAATCCACGAACCGCTTAATGACCGTTTGCGCTTTGTGATGATTGACCTGCCTTTCCTACGCAGTATGTATGTTCAGAACGGCTATAAAGCCGGGCTAGAGTTAGAGCGGGCCTTTGGCGAATTCCTAGCAGAAAAAGTCCAGAAGCCAGCCCGTTTGTATCATTTCTCTGACGCAAATTTGCTTTATATCGAGCCAAACGCAGATCGAGATTCATCAGCGGAATTAATGTTTGATAAGTTCCAAACCTGGGTAGATGAGTTCGCGAGACAGCACAATGTTAGTCGTACAGTTCGTATGGGTATCAGTGATTACCCGTTTTTACCACGAGCGTACACGGCAATAAATGATGCAGAGTTACTGGATCTGTTACTGCTTGCAACTCATATCGCGCGTGAAATCAGTCTGAAAGATAAGCAAAGCCACTGGGTATTCCTGAAAGCGATAGATAATGCGCCAGCGGCCAGCTTTGCAACGGGTGATATAAGAAAGGCATGCCAACACGCCATCAATCAAGGACTAATCAAGATTCACTCTTCATATAAGAATGAGGATGACATCAAGAAAATATTAAAAAATGGGTAATTAACTGGCACTTAGAATTAATAACAGATGACGCTATAAGGTTTTTTGTTATTATCAGGTGATCGTCAATCTTATATGGATTTAAACACAGTCGTTTCATGGGAATCTTGGAATCCGATATTCAGGCTCAGCTTCATCAGCTAAGTTGTCAACTTGACCAGCTCAAGCTGACTCACCGTGATAGCTCTCTGAAATTTAAGCGTGAACAACAAATCCTCAAACGCGTTGTGGCATCATTGTCCGCAGCTTGTTATGGATGTGATTCTCAATTATCCAACTATCTGTATGAAATTCAGCAAGAGCTGCAACATCAAACTGACATTAGTGCTTTGATCCCGCGTTTAGCGGTGCTGGAGAGAATGCTCAAACAGCAGGCTAAAACATCGGAAAAACAGAGTGAACACTTGTGCGAACAAGTCAGACGCAGTGGTGAAACATTACAGCGTGTGACCGGATTACCAGCCCAACTCAAGCGTGAGTTACGAGATCTGATAAGTTTTTCTGAAGTTCATTCGGAAACAACCGTGGCCCAAGCTACCAAACTGCTCAGCATATACGAGCGTGCGCTAAAGATCATCACTGCGAATTCCCGCTTACATCTCACAGGATTCGACAATCATCCAGACAAATCTCAACTAGACTTCCTGGCTAGCGACTTACAGTACACGATTACTGAATTAGATTTTGTCGGTGAATTCGGAGAAAAACTGCTCGATATCAGAACCAAGCTACTCTTGGGAGTTAATGCAGAGTCATTGATTGAGCTGACATTAACCACGCTAAAACTCGTTGTTGAAGCGACGAAATCCGAGCGAGAAGCATCAAGTAAGTTCCTCGAACAGTTAAACACAGCGATTGCAAGTAACGTAAAAACCATTCATCAAAACGCAGAACAACATCAAACTTACTTTGAGCATCGCCAAGATCTGAATGCTGAAATGAATACTTTGGTTGAGCGGAGCCAACGCTCGTTGACTCAGGCTCAGGACTTATCCGAACTCAAAAAAGAGATGTCACCGCTACTTGCGCAAATGGCCTCATTGACCGAGCGTTTACAGATGTTCGAGTCACGAGAACAGGCCCTGCAAGAGCGAATGAGTTACAGTAAAAATCAACTGGAAGAGGTCTTTGAGACCACTCAAGACTATCGCCGTCGTCTCGAAGACCAAACGCAGCGTATGTTGCTTGATCCACTGACTAAGGTCTATAACCGCGCTGCGTTTAACGACCGCCTGGAACTGGAATATCGTCGCTGGATTCGCTCTCAGAGAAATCTGCGTCTGGTGATGTTTGATGTTGATAACTTCAAGACGGTGAATGACAGCTACGGCTATACGGCCGGAGACAAAGCGTTGAATATCATTGCTCGTACCATTAGCAAACGGGCGTCAGAATTAGAGACTGTTGCTCGTTTCGGTGGCGAAGAATTCATCTTACTGATTCCAGAACAATCGGAAGAATACACGCTGGAGTTGATGAAAAGCATCCAACGCGACATCGGCCAACTACCATTTAAGTTCCGTGATCAAAGTATCATGATCACGCTGACTGCAGTATCGACTTCATTCAGAGAATCCGACACGCCAGAATACGTTCTTAATCGTCTTGGAAAGATGTTGCGAGAAACTAAAAAACTCGGTACGAACCAGCTCAACTGGAGCTAATTCGTTCAAAAAACAAGCAAACAAACAGATTTCATCCTTTTATAATGCTTATATTCACCAATTTTCAATGAGTTATCACATTTATCCTTTTGTAGTCTGCTAAGCTTCTATTATCCAACCTACCAGTCACCTACCTCAAACAACACGTATAAACCAAAAGGTGATGTAGTACTTTCCCTCATAATAACCACAACAAGGAGGCGTTATGATTACCCATATAAGCCCCGCAGGTAGCATGGAATTGCTATCCCAACTGGAAGTTGAGCGTTTAAAGAAAACCGCTGCGAGCGACCTTTACCAGCTTTATCGTAACTGTACGTTAGCGGTATTGAACTCAGGCAGTCACACTGATAACTCGAAAGAACTGTTAGACCGCTACCAATCGTTCGATGTGGAAGTGCTTCGCCGTGAGCGTGGCATCAAATTAGAACTGACCGATCCGCCAGAACATGCCTTTGTCGACGGAGAAATCATTAAAGGGATACAAGAACACCTATTTTCAGTGCTACGCGATATCGTGTATGTGAACATGCATCTGGCCGATAGCCAGCGTCTTAATCTGACTAATCCTACTCATATTACCAACCTGGTTTTTGGCATCTTACGTAATGCAGGTGCCCTAACTCCGGGTATTGCTCCCAATCTGGTGGTTTGCTGGGGTGGTCACTCTATCAATGCGGCAGAGTATCAATACACCCGTGAAGTCGGAAACGAACTCGGCTTGCGTGAACTCAACATTTGCACCGGTTGCGGTCCCGGAGCAATGGAAGGACCGATGAAAGGAGCGGCAATCGGCCATGCAAAACAGCGTTATACTGAGCAACGTTACCTTGGCCTAACGGAGCCATCAATCATCGCTGCTGAGCCGCCAAACCCAATCGTGAATGAATTGGTGATTATGCCAGACATAGAAAAACGTCTGGAAGCATTTGTCCGTATGGCACATGGCATTGTGATATTCCCGGGTGGTCCGGGTACCGCCGAGGAACTGCTTTATGTTCTGGGGATTATGATGCACCCTGAAAATGCGGATCAGCCGATGCCGATCGTATTGACGGGTCCTAAAGAGAGTGAGGAATATTTCCAATCTATCGACGAATTTATTCGCGATACACTCGGCGAAGAGGGTCAAAAACATTATCAGATCGTGATTGATAACCCTGCAGAAGTTGCCCGGATAATGAAACGTTCGATGGATGATGTTCGTGCACATCGCAAAGAAAAAGGCGATGCATACAGTTTTAACTGGTCATTAAAAATCGACCCTCAATTCCAGCTACCATTTACACCAAACCATGATGCGATGGAACAACTGGATCTGCACTTCGGTCAGGAGCCCCAAGTGTTGGCAGCAAACTTACGTCAGGCATTCTCTGGTATCGTTGCAGGTAACGTTAAGGCCGAGGGCATTCGCGAAATCGAATGCAGAGGTCCATTTACCATCCATGGGGATCCTGTATTGATGAGAAAACTCGACAAAGTGCTGCAAGATTTTGTTGACCAGCATCGTATGAAATTACCTGATGGTTCCGCGTATGAACCTTGTTACCGAATCGCTCATCCGGAAATTGTAGGTCGATAGTCAGGCTAGCATTCGTTACACTAGGGGCATTACGCCCCTTTTTTATTGCTAAGTCATTATGTCTATTCATCTTGTTATTATTGATGCCCTAAACCTGATCCGTCGAGTGCACTCCGCTCAACCCGACCCTAGCGACATAGCAAGAACCATCTCCACCACACAAAGAACTCTGACTCGCATCCTTTCAGAAGCTAAACCTACCCATATCATTGCGGTATTTGATCATCATGAACAAGACCGAGGTTGGAGAGCGCAGATACTTCCCGACTACAAACAGAATCGAAAACCTATGCCAGAGCCTTTGATGCAAGGTCTCGATGCTATTCAGCAAGCTTGGTGGCAACAAGGTATTGATTCATTACTGTCTGAAGGTGATGAAGCAGATGATTTGGTCGCAACGCTGGCAACCAAAGTCGCCGGTCACGGTGAAAAGGTGACCATCGTTTCTACCGATAAAGGGTACTGCCAACTGCTCTCACCGACGTTGCAAATTCGTGACTACTTCCAGCATCGCTGGCTGGATGAACCCTTTATTGAACAAGAGTTTGGGGTTAAGCCGAGTCAGCTTGCGGATTACTGGGGACTGGCTGGCATCAGCTCCAGCCAGGTACCGGGTATACCGGGCATTGGTCCTAAAGCGGCGAAAGAGATCCTAACCCAATTTGAAGATATTGAAGCCGCTTACGCCAGCGATGAACTAGCACCAAAGTATCGTAAAAAGCTGGACGAACATATCGAATCAGCTCGTTTATGTAAGCAAGTCGCCGCCCTAAAATGCGATATTGAGCTTGGTTTCAATCTACAAGACATTCGCTTTACTGGTCCCAACAAAGACGATTAACTGAGCGTACTCGCCAAAGTGAAAGCCAATAAAAAAGCTCCTGATAAGAGGAGCTTTTTCAAATTCGTGACACGATTAGTGCGGAGAGATGTTTGACAGGCACTGAATGTGAATCGTGATCTCTTCACGGTCGTGGTAAAGGTGCTTCGCTTGCAGCTTAAACTTTACTTTGTTCTCAATCAGGAACGTTTTTAAGTTCTCAAGATCTTGCAAAACCTCGTCGTAACGACCTTTCATCGGCAGTTTTAAGTTAAAGATAGCCTCTTTCGCCCAACCTTTAAGTAGCCACTGTCCCATCAGGTGCGCAACGCGCGCTGGTTTCTCGACCATATCACACACAATCCAGGTTACGTTCTTACGGTCTGGTTCAAACTTGAAGCCATCCACCATATGGTGCTTGATCTGGCCAGTTTCCATCAGACTGTCCGCCATCATGCCATTATCAACACAGTGAACAAACATCGAACGCTTCACCAATTGGTAAGTCCAGCCGCCCGGACACGCACCCAGATCGACACCCCACATGCCAGGTGCAAGACGCTCGTCCCACTCTTCACGTGGAATGAATACGTGAAACGCTTCTTCAAGTTTCAGTGTTGAACGGCTTGGTGCATCTGCCGGGAACTTCAGACGAGGGATCCCCATGAAGAACTGCGAGTTGTTACCCGGGAACGAGTAACCCACGTAACAATGACCCGGCGCGACAAAACAGATATGCAGTACTGGCTTCTTCGCATTGTCTTTATCCCACATCAGGCCTTTGCCACGCAGAGCCTGACGCATTGGCACCGTAAATTTACGGCAGAATTTCAGTAACTCTTTTGCTTCATTTGTATCTGGCGTTTCAATACGCAGATCGCCACAACGAGGAAAATCTTCCACCTCAGACAATTCAGCAAGGATTGGGCTAATTCGGTCTTCACTTGGTAGTGACTCAAGCTCCGCTGCGACGGCAAACATTTGGCGCGCAAAAATCAACGAACTGAAGTCCAGACCTTGTACAAGTTTGTCTGCGTCTCCATCCTGGTAACACTCGAAGACAACGTAACCTGAGTTTTTCTTCACACGAGGGAAGCCATACACTTCCAACTGTGTCGCTTTGTCCTGAATTTCACCAGCACACTCTTTCTCAAAGCCTGAACGGCAATAGAGCATTAGTTGTTTCACTTGGAGACCTCTTTGATATTAAACGCAGCAAAAAAGAACAGACACCAACCGATCATGAACATTAACCCTCCCATCGGAGTGATTGGTCCAAACCACTTAATGCCCGTCAGCGCCAGCGCGTATAGACTGCCGCTAAAACAAAAGATGCCGATGATAAAGCAAATCGCAGCGATGAAAAAATACTTTTGTGCTTTTTGTCCCAAATTCATCACCAGTAGAATGGCACAAAATGCGACAGCCAAAGTATGGATGAACTGGTACAACACACCAGTCTCAAATACATCAAGAAGATAAGGCGCTAACTTCGCTTTTAAACCATGAGCAGCAAATGCTCCCAGCGCCACAGAAACCAGACCAGACAATCCGGTAAATGAGAGTAACCACTTACTTTTCACTATTAATATCCTTAATAAAGCCAGCTAAGTGTTCAACAGCCAGCGCAATGTTTTCCGCTTCCGTGTAACCAGAGCTCTTGCGCGGTTTAAAACTATGGTCGCCATCTGGAATAAAAGTCACCGTAACCTGATCCGATAAGGTAAAGAGCTCAAACTCTTCTCGCTTACCGAAGGTATCTCTTTCACCCTGAAGAATCAGCGTCGGTTTTTCAAGCGTCGCCAGATGCTCACCTTTGTATTTTTCCGGCTTACCCGGTGGATGAAATGGAAAACCTAAACAGGCAATTCCCGACACCAGCTCGTTATTGGCTAACAAACTCGACATACGACCACCCATGGATTTACCACCAATAACAACCGGTTTATCAGTGAAGTGAGTGATCACTTCGCTATAGGCTTCAAGCAATTTAGGCGCACGATCTGGCGGACGCTTCTTGCCATCTTCTGCACGCTTAACCATATAAGGAAAATTAAAACGCACGACTCGAATCCCGTTCTCAACTAATCCTTTAGCGACGGCAGACATGAAGTCATGCTCCATGCCTGCCCCTGCACCGTGTGCAAAAATAAACAGTGGACCGTTCTCAGGCCCGTCAACTATCCACTGGCTCATCTAATACTTCCTCTTGTTCTTTTCTTGCCGTTGCTAGCATCCAGTCTCTGAATGTTGCGATGCGTCCCATATCTGCTTGCTGCTCATGACACACTACATAGAAAGCATTTTTAGAGATCAATACCTCATCAAATGGCGCGATAAGGCGTCCTGCTTCCATTTCTGGCTGAGCTAAGACGTTATTACCTAATGCTACACCTTGCCCGTGCACTGCCGCCTGCAGAACCATCGTCGAATGACTGAATATCGGACCATGGTTCACATTGATGCCTTCGATGTTGTAGTGACGAGTAAACTGCTTCCAGTCTTTACGAGATGTATCATGTAACAAAGTGTGTAATCTGAGGTCGTTTAGGGACTCCAGCGGCTTGCTCCCTAACAGTAGCGAAGGGGAGCAAAGTGGGATTAAAAACTCTTGATATAATTTGTCTGCGCGCAAACCCGGCCAATTGCCACGACCATAATAGATAGCGACATCCACGTCGTCAGTCAGTGAGCCCTCTTCCATATCCACTGCTTTAATTCGCACATCAATATCTGGCTCTTGGGCATTAAAGTCCGCCAGACGAGGTACTAGCCACTGTATCGCAAAGCTTGGCGGTAAGCTGATGGTAAGTGCGCCTTTTTCACTACGTTCCAGTACCTTATCGGTCGCTTCCGCGATTGAAGTAAAGATGTCTTTAATGTCTAAAAAATAACTTTGCCCTTCTTCGGTCAATAACAAAGAACGGTTTCGACGACGGAACAACTTAAGCGATAAAAACTCTTCCAGCGCTTTGATCTGGTGACTGACTGCGGCTTGAGTAACAAACAGTTCTTCTGCTGCGCGAGTAAAACTAAGGTGGCGTGCTGCAGCTTCAAAGACTCGAAGAGAATTTAAAGGAGGCAATCTGCGAGACATAGGGGACCTCAAATGGGATTAGTTTTTTTTATCTGAAACATTATAAAATGTCCGTTGTCGAACAGCCAGATAAATTCTATATTTCACCCCGCAACACGAGCCTGAACGGCTTGATTTCCTTAGAAATCAATTGGCTTTGTTGTTGCGATGTTGTGTTTGCAAACTCGTTTTTCGAGTTAGGTAGATTTCTACCGTGATGTTTTGTCTACAATCCCTGAGGCAAAACAAATACTTCCTGTATTTATTTTTGACCTGTCTGTCAAATTTCTTACACCGCCTTTTTTAGGCGGTGTTTTTTTATCTATCGAAAATAACCTTAGCAAAACAACACACCACCCTATTATTTAATTATAGTGATATTCACTACAATTCCACCTCAAAACCTTTTAACACACAACAACACAAAACCAACATTTCTCAACAAAAATATCACTCTGATTTCAAACAGTACTGGCTCCAGAGAAATATATCCATATCAATCCTCCATAGAATCAAGTCAGATTTATTTATGGAATCGCTCTCACTGCTCTGCCGCATTTCGGATTAACTATCGTTATATCAACGCAAGCCCAAAAGTCTGCGAGACTCTCCAATATAGCCAGCCAATTTGAACAAATGTCGGCGAATCGAGACATAAAAAAAGCGCAAACTGATCGCTCAGTTTGCGCTTCTGTATTGTTCATTCACCAGATGATTAAGGGCGGTAAACTTTCACGTTGTTAAAGCCTTGCTCTTGCAGGTAAAGTGCTTGTAGGCGGCTCATTACACCACGGTCACAGTACAGTAGGTAAGTCTTAGATTGGTCTAAGTCACCAAACTGAGTGCCAAGCTTGTAGAAAGGAATATGTTTTACATCAACACCATCAATTTCTAGCGGCTTATCGTCTTCCTCTTCAGGGCTGCGGATATCAAGAACAATTGCGTGCTCTTCTACGGCTTGAACTTGCTCAACTTCAGGTGCCGCTTTCTCAGATTCTTTCGCGATATCTCGAATATCCATGACGCGAGCTTCTCTCACGACATTTTCCAGAATGCCGAAATCGAACTTCTCTTCTTCTGCTTCTAGCTTCGCTTTCACTGCTTTTACTGTTGGCTTCTTAGAAATAACACCACAGTACTCAGGCATGGTTTTAGCAAAGTCTTCCGTACCGATCTCACGAGCCAGATTGATGATATCTTCTTTGTCCCAGTTAATCAGTGGACGCAGGATAAGTGTATCTGTCACATTATCGATATGGCGAAGGTTAGTTAGCGTCTGGCTGGAAACCTGACCCAGAGCCTCACCAGTAACCAAAGCTTCAATCTTGAACTTTTCAGCGATCATACCTGCTGCACGCATAAACATACGTTTCAGGATTACGCCCATTTGGCCGTCATCCACTTTCTCAAGGATTTCTGCCACTACAGGCTCAAAATCTACCGAGATAAAGCGTACTTTTGCCGAAGAACCGTATTTATTCCATAGGTAGTAAGAAACCTGTTTAACTCCGATTTCGTGTGCAGGACCACCTAGATTAAAGAAACAGTAATGTACTTTTGAGCCACGTTTAATGTGTAAGTAGCTTGATACGCCAGAGTCAAAACCACCAGAGATCAGGCTAAGCAGATCTTCTTGGGTACCCAGAGGGAAACCGCCCAGACCTTTGTGACGCGCCAGGATCTGGTTTAGCTTGTCATCCGAAACTTCGACTTTTACCGTCACATCCGGGTTTTGCAGTTTCACACTTGCGCTTTCTACTGCCTGGTTCAGACCACCGCCTACATAACGTTCAAGCTCGATTGAAGTAAAGTCATGCTTACCTCGACGCTTGGCACGTACCACAAAGGTTTTGTTTTCAATCAGTGGACCGTTTAGTTCCAGAACTTGCTCATAGATGTCGTGCAAATCTTTAAACCCAGACTGCTTCACTTCAAGCACGTGGTGGATACCAGGAGTATGCGTCAGGATTTCTAACACTTCAGCGTAATATTTGTCGCTCTCAGAGGTCACTTCAATGTGATCACGACGGTTAAATACCGCAACGGATTCCGTACGGCTCTTAACGATGTTACGAATGTTACACTCTAAAATCTTTGTGAAGCGCTTACGCACCGATTCACTTTTTACAAAAATTTCTGGATGGGGCTTTACAATAAATTTCATAGTCTAATTCGCAGGTTAGTTTCGCAATCAACAAAGAGTGATACTCAACCTCAATGCTTCATACGCAGTAAAACCGCGTCCTGGTCACAAAAGATTGTCTGAGCTCACTTCAAAGGCGCAAGATTATACACCCAAGCCGATTAGAAAGACAAAAAAAGCGAGCTCTCGATCACTTTTTATCGCTCATGATGCTCGTTATTGAATCACAGGCACTTCGTCACTGTAGAGTGGCTCACCCTGCATAATGCTGATTTCGACACGGCGGTTAAGCGCTCGGTTCTCATCAGAATCATTTGGAACCAACGGCTCAGTATCGGCCATTCCCCGCACTCGCAAACGCTGATGAGAAAACCCTCTTACCTTCTCCATCTCTTGCGCGACTGATACCGCGCGCTGAGAAGAGAGATCCCAGTTTGAGCGATACAGTTCTGAGTCCAGCACTTGGTTATCGGTATGTCCCGACACACGTATAATGCCCGGCACATCTTTCACAAGCTCTGCAATCTGCCGTACTAGTGGGCGGAATTTAGGCTGCAAAAATGCGGACCCTTCCGGAAATGCGCCTTTCTCACGCATACGAATGACAATCTGCTGGCCTAAGTTTTCAACTTCAATTGCACCTTGCTCAATTTCCCGCTCCAGCGCTTTCTTGATGCTCTCCATCAAGGTGTCCATCTCTTGTGACATCTCTTGAGATTGCTGCTGTTGCATGTCAGATTCAGTTGCCTGATTAGTGCGAGTCGATGTCTCCGGTGACTGACCACCGGTCAATTTGCCTTGGTCTCGCTTGGTACCACCAGCACGATCGGATTCACCTTCATGAAACTCCAGTGTCTGCTGAGTGATGTCCATAGTCTGCTGCATAATCACATCAATCGGCGTCGGCTCCGGGCGACCCGGTCTGAACTCCTGTGCGATGATGCTGGTTCCTTTCGGAATATCTTTTACTTCAAGCTGGTTTTGTACACCAAACGCGAATTTCATTGAGCCTGCGATCTGTTTAAATTTGAGCACATCCATCTCTGAAAACGAGAGCAGCAGAACAAAGAAACACATCAACAATGACATCAAGTCAGCAAAAGTACCCATCCACAATGGGAGACCAGGTGGCGGACAGTCGCATTTGTTATCATCATCCATCACAACTCTCCTAACTACTCATCGATCTCGAGGGCACGCTTACCTTCATTGAGATAGTTCTTCAGATAGCTGTCGATAACTCTCGGATTTTGACCGTCCTGAATCGCAAGAACTCCGTCCATGATCAGACGACGGTTTAGTGTTTCCTGATCACGACGTAAAGATAGCTTATCGGCAATCGGGAAAAACACCATGTTAGACAGAATCGCACCATAAAGCGTGGTCAAAAGTGCCACCGCCATTGCCGGACCGATGGATTTTGGGTCATCCATATTAGAAAGCATCGCTACCAAGCCAACCAAGGTACCAATCATACCCATCGCAGGAGCAACATCTCCAAAAGCACGGAAAACCCCAGTCCCTTGTGTATGTCGCTCACCAGTCAGAGCAATGTCTTTTTGCAGCGCCGCACGAACCACATCTGCATCATGCCCATCCACCAAAAGGTCGATGCCTTTTTGCATGAAGCTGTTATTAATATCCATCTCTTCTAACGCAAGAAAGCCGCCTTTACGCGCGGCATCCGCCATTTCTACAACTTTCGCGATCAAGTCTTCCGGCTCGTCCGCTTTAAACATAAACGCTTTGCCCGCGATTTTTGTCGCACCAAAGAATTGCCCCATTGTGAACTTCATAAGCACGACAAACGTTGAGCCGCCGACAACGATAAGGATCGATGTGACATCGACGAACATACCGATGCTGCCACCGAGCACCATCGCCATCACGACGAATGCAATACCACCAATCAAACCTATTAGGGTTGCTAAATCCACGAAGCACTCCTCTCGCTCTATGTAACGATTGCCTGTTCAGGCGAATTACTCACTGTATCGACAACCCGCAGAGAATTTTTAGAAAAATCTTAGCTAGTAGATCACAAATTAATACCAGCAACCTTTAGTAAAATGGGTGCATTCATTGCCAATACACATTTAGAGCCAATTTTGTGACAATTATGTAAGGTTAAATTTGACCAAGTTACTAGGCTAAGGTAACTTTCGTGCATCCTATTAGAGGCTTAATTAAGGCAGAGAAGAGATGGCGGTTAAGAAACCAGAAAACATGACCTTCGAAGCAACCATTGAAGAGCTTGATAGCTTGGTTGATCAATTAGAAAATGGCGATCTTGCCCTAGATGATGCCTTACGTAAATTTGAGCGAGGCATCGTCCTGGCTCGTGCTGGTCAAGCAAAGCTAAGTGACGCCGAACAACGCGTAAGTATTCTTCTCAGTGAAGATGATGAAGCACCACTCAGTGACTTCACCCCAGAATCAGAATAATAATCAGTAGTGAGCAATGTGATGCAACAGACATTGACGTCTTTTCAACAAAGAAACAATCAGCAATTGAATTTGTGGCTCGAACAGCTCCCATATCAAGAGCAGCCGTTGATTCAGGCAATGAAATATGGCCTTTTGTTAGGTGGAAAACGCGTTCGCCCCTTTCTTGTATACATCACAGGTCAAATGCTTGGTTGTGAACCTGAAGAGCTAGACACGCCAGCTGCTGCGATTGAATGTATTCACGCTTACTCGCTTATTCATGATGATCTTCCAGCTATGGATGATGATGAGCTGCGTCGCGGTCAGCCAACTTGCCACATCAAATTTGATGAAGCGACAGCAATCCTCACTGGTGATTCACTGCAAACCCTGGCTTTCACCATTCTCGCTGATGGCGCTTTAAATCCAGAGGCAGAAAAACAGCGTATCAATATGATAAAAGCCTTGGCTCACGCGTCTGGAGCTAATGGTATGTGTGTTGGACAAGCGCTGGATTTAGGTGCAGAGAATCGTCAAATATCTCTTGAAGAAATGGAAGAGATACATCGAAAAAAAACCGGAGCCCTGATTGACTGCGCTGTCAAATTAGGCGCGCTGGCTGCTGGTGAGAAAGGTATCGAAGTTTTACCTCACTTAGAGCGCTATTCGAAAGCAATTGGTTTGGCGTTTCAGGTTCAAGACGATATTCTTGATATCATCAGTGACACAGAAACATTGGGTAAGCCTCAAGGTTCTGATCAAGAACTAAATAAGAGTACTTACCCTTCCCTGCTGGGTTTAGAGGGAGCAATCGAGAAAGCTCACTCTCTGTTACAGGAAGCACTTCAGGCATTGGAAGCTATCCCATACAATACTCAGTTACTTGAAGAGTTCGCCCGATATGTCATCGAGCGCAAAAATTAACACTATAAGCGCGCATTTATATGACTCTTGATATTTCAAAGTACCCAACACTGGCGTTAGCAAATACACCGGAAGAATTGCGTCTTCTTCCTAAAGAAACATTACCAACTTTGTGTGATGAACTTCGAACGTATCTGCTAAATTCAGTGAGCCAATCAAGCGGACACTTAGCGTCTGGCTTAGGCACAGTGGAGCTCACCGTTGCCCTGCATTATGTTTATAACACTCCAGTAGATCAGTTGATTTGGGATGTTGGCCATCAGGCTTACCCACATAAAATCCTGACTGGACGCCGTGATAAAATGCCGACGATCCGTCAAAAAGGTGGATTGCACCCATTCCCTTGGCGCTCCGAAAGTGAGTACGACACACTGTCAGTGGGTCACTCTTCTACTTCTATCAGTGCTGGACTTGGCATGGCTATCAGCGCACAGAAAGAAGGTAAAGGACGTAAGGTCATCAGCGTGATTGGTGACGGTGCGATTACCGCTGGTATGGCTTTTGAAGCAATGAACCATGCTGGTGATGTTCATTCGGATATGCTGGTCATTCTGAACGACAATGAAATGTCGATTTCAGAAAACGTTGGTGCACTGAACAACCACTTAGCAAAATTGCTGTCTGGTAGTCTGTACACGTCTATTCGAGAAGGTGGCAAAAAAGTACTTTCTGGCGTACCACCGATCAAAGAGTTGGTTCGCCGCACTGAAGAACACCTTAAAGGCATGGTCGTGCCGGGTACACTGTTCGAAGAGTTCGGCTTTAATTACATTGGTCCTATTGACGGGCACGATGTCAATGAACTGGTTCAGACTCTGAAGAATATGCGTGAACTTAAAGGACCTCAGTTCTTGCACATCATGACCAAGAAAGGCAAAGGTTATGAGCCAGCAGAAAAAGATCCGATTGGCTATCACGGCGTACCTAAGTTTGACCCGTCACACGATTGCCTGCCAAAAAGCAGCGGCGGTAAACCGACGTTCTCAAAAATCTTTGGTGACTTCCTGTGTGATATGGCCGCACAAGATCCTAAGCTGATGGCAATTACGCCTGCGATGCGTGAAGGCTCAGGTATGGTTCGTTTCTCGAAAGAGTACCCAGAGCAATACTTTGATGTGGCAATCGCAGAGCAGCACGCTGTGACGCTCGCAACGGGCATGGCCATCGCTGGTAACAACCCGATTGTCGCTATCTACTCGACTTTCCTACAGCGCGGCTACGATCAGCTGATCCATGATATCGCTATTATGGATTTACCCGTGATGTTCGCTATCGACCGAGCGGGTCTGGTAGGTGCTGACGGCCAAACCCACCAAGGTGCGTTTGACTTGAGCTTTATGCGCTGTATTCCGAATATGGTGATCATGGCTCCAAGCGACGAAAATGAATGCCGTCAAATGCTTTACACCGGTCACAAGCATACCGGCCCAAGTGCGGTTCGTTACCCTCGTGGCAACGGCATGGGCACCGAAATTGAAAGCGAGTTTACTGCGCTGGAAATTGGTAAAGGCCGAATCATACGTAAAGGTGAAAAAGTCGCTATCCTTAGCTTCGGTACCTTCCTGGCGAACGCACTAGAAGCTGCGGACAAGTTGAACGCGACAGTTGCTGATATGCGCTTTGTTAAACCGCTGGATGAAGCTTTGATTCGTCAATTAGCCGAAGAGCACGATGTCCTTGTCACTCTTGAAGAGAACGCCATCGCTGGCGGTGCGGGTGCGGGCGTACTTGAATTCATGATGAAAGAAAAAATCATCAAACCAGTACTGAACCTTGGTTTGCCTGATAAATTCATTCACCAAGGTACTCAAGAAGAACTGCACGAAGAACTTGGCCTGGATGCAAAAGGGATTGAAAAATCCATCAATGAATACTTGGCGAAGTAACTTCGCAGAAGTTAACCTGCTGATACAAAAAGGGATGCGCTATCGCATCCCTTTTTATTTTGCTGAGTTTAAAGCTTACTAGTTCATCCAGCCTGCATAGTGAGCGACTAAAAACAGTGCGATTCCCGCCATGATGCCAGCCACAATGTCATCAATCATGATGCCTAATCCACCGTGAACTCGCTTATCCAACCAGCCGATTGGCCAAGGCTTAACCATATCGAAGAAGCGGAACAAGATGAACCCAGCTAGCAGCCATTTCCATTCGCTTAATGGGATATTCAACGCAGGCACAATGCTCATCGTAATCCAAAAACCGGCAAACTCATCCCACACGATCGAACCATGGTCATGAACGCCCATATCATCAGAGGTCACCTGACAGATCTTCACGCCAACCACGCATGAGATAAGAACCACGACAACATATGCTGGAAAAGGTAGCTGGGCCAAAAGCAGGAAAAAGGGTACTGAGGCTAACGTCCCCATCGTTCCCGGAACAATTGGTGACAAACCACTGCCAAACCCTGTCGCTAGCAAATGCCATGGGTTCTTTAATGAAATCAGAGAAAGAGGATTGGTCATATCCTTAAACCTATATTGCGAGTTTGATGTCTTTCTTAGTTACTTAAAGTGGTCGAAACCGCTTAAGTCCCAATCGAGAGATTGATTGTTATCGTGAAGCTCAAACGTACCATTTGGTCTAATCTGACCAATGCATGTCACTTTACACCCGATATGAGATAAAGCACTTTGTAAGGAGCCATGGTTTTGCTCTGGTATGGTAAAACACAGCTCATATTCTTCACCACTGGTTAAAGCATACTGCTGTGCGCTGACCTTATCATCTAAAAACTGTACCAGCTCTGAAGATATTGGCAATTGGGACACATCGATGCTCACTCCAACTTGTGAGCGCTTCAAGATATGCTTGATGTCAGAGATCAAACCGTCTGAGATATCAATGGCAGAAGACGCCAAACCAACTAACGCCTGCCCAGCTAATACACGGGGAGTACTTAAGTAGTGGGCTCTTTCCAGACCATCTGCGCCAACGCGACTGCGTAGTGATTCGTCTAAGATGACATCCAGTCCTGCTTTAGCATCGCCCAGATTACCTGTCACATAGACCCAATCGCCGACTTTTGCCCCTGAGCGCATTAAGGCTTTCCCTTCCGGAACAAAGCCTTGTACTGTCAGGGTTAAACTCAGAGGGCCTTTCGTCGTATCCCCGCCGATGAGCTGAATACCAAAATAATCAGCCAATTCGAAAAAAGCATCACAGAAAGGTGCTAACCACTCCTCATCAGCTTTCGGCATGGTTAACGCGAAACTCACCCATGCAGGTGTCGCCCCCATCGCAGCCAAATCACTGATGTTCGATGCTAACGCCTTATGAGCAACCCAGGCTGGGTTAGCATCGGGAAGAAAATGTGTGCCTGCAACCAAGGTATCAGTGCTAATCGCAATCTGGACATTTGCTGGTGCTTTGACCAGTGCACAATCATCCCCTGCCGCAAGGAAAACATCTTTTCGTTGGCTTTGACGGCCAACAAAGTACTTGTCGATCAGGTTAAATTCACCAGGCATAATTCATCTATCTTTTGATATAAACAGCTTTTAATGTAAAAGCTTTTGACACAAAAAAGGTCAGCAAGTGCTGACCTTTTTATTGAAGAAATCGTTATTTCTTACGAACGTGAGGCGCTGCTTTATCTAGCACGCCATTCACAAATTTGTGACTGTCTTCTGCTGCGAAAACTTTTGCAAGCTCTATCGCTTCGTTGATCACTACTTTGTAAGGAACATCTTCGCGACGAGTCATTTCGTACATAGCAAGGCGAAGAAGAGCAAGTTCCATCATATCCAGATCCTGCATCGGACGTGATACGTATGGACGAATCTTGCTGTCTAATTCAGTGTGGCTAAGTACAACACCGCTTAGTAGTTCACGAAAGTACTCTACGTCAGTTTCTGGAGCTGCTAGAGCCGGTTCTGATGCATGAAGTTCTTCTTCATCGTATTTGTCACCAGACAAAAACTGTTCTTCAATCTTGGCAACATTCTCTTTAGTAATTTGCCATGAGTAGATCGCTTGTAGAGCGAATTGACGTGCATTACGACGTGCGGCTGGTTTCACACTGGCCCCCATTAGGAATCAATTTCAGATAGTACATTAATCATTTCAAGTGCGCTTAGTGCAGCCTCTGCACCTTTATTACCAGCCTTGGTTCCTGCGCGTTCAATCGCTTGATCGATAGTATCAACAGTCAAAACACCAAACGCTACTGGAATGCTAAATTCCATAGACACTTGTGCCAGACCTTTATTCATTTCACTACAAACATAGTCAAAGTGAGGCGTTCCACCGCGAATAACTGACCCTAAAGATACAATAGCGTCAAATTTGCCGGTTTTAGCAACACGTTGAGCTACTAGAGGTAGTTCTACGGCACCTGGACAACGAACAACCGTAATGTTGTCATCGCTTACTTGTCCGTGACGCTTTAGTGTATCGATCGCACCAGATAGTAGGCTTTCGTTAATAAAACTGTTGAAACGAGAAATAACGATAGCAATTTTTGCATTTGGCGCTGGGAAGCCACCCTCGATCACTTTCATAAGCTTTCCTTTAACTCTATTTTTAAGTGAAATATGTTCATCAAGTGAGAATCGCCGGATTCTAGCACAATTGTGTGAGCAATATCTAATGGAAATTGGAAGAGAGTAACGAGTTCCTGGTCTTGAGAGGCATCAGCTCGTTCAAGACCAGGAACTTATCGTTCAGTTGTTACTCGCAGACGTATTCAACTACGTTAAGGCCAAAACCGCCCAACGCATGGTATTTTTTATTGGTTGATGATAGCAGGCGCATATCACCAACACCCAGATCAGCCAAGATTTGCGAACCGACACCAACTCGACGTGATGTGCCCTGTTTCTTCGCTAACGTAGGAGCTTCGCCTTTGTCCTGTGCTTCAAACATCTTGACGCGATGGATCAGAAGTTCGCTTGAGTCCTCATGGCCCAGAACAACAAGAACACCACCTTCTTCGCCAATGCGTTTCATTGCTTTATCCAGAGTCCAGCTACGCTCAGCATTGCGATCACTGCGAAGCAGGTCAGTAAAGACATCTTGCAGATGCACACGCACTAACGGTGTTTTTTCTTTCAAATCGCCCTTACACATCGCGTAGTGTACTTGGTTATCGATGGTGTCTTTGTAAGTCACTAACTTAAACTCACCAAACTCTGTCGGCAGCTTACATTCAGCAACACGCTCAATCGTGGTTTCGGTGTTGTTACGGTATTCAATTAAGTCAGCGATGGTGCCCAGTTTGATACCGTGCTTCTCGCCAAATATTTCAAGATCAGGTCGACGAGCCATGGTGCCATCATCGTTTAGGATCTCAACAATAACCGATGCTGGCTCAAGACCTGCAAGACGAGCTAAATCACAACCCGCTTCTGTATGACCAGCACGTGTTAACACGCCACCGTCCTGAGCAGCCAGAGGGAAGATATGACCCGGTTGAACCAAATCAGCCGCTTTCGCATTAGGCGCGACTGCTGCTTGAACAGTGCGAGCACGGTCGGCAGCCGAAATGCCCGTAGTCACACCTTCTGCCGCTTCAATAGAAACAGTAAAGTTCGTGGTATATTGCGCATTGTTGTCTTGTACCATTGGAGGCAAGCCTAAATTTGCACAACGCTCTTTTGTCATCGTCAGACAAATCAAGCCACGTCCATAAGTAGCCATAAAGTTGATCGCTTCCGGCGTAATATGCTCGGCAGCCATGATCAAGTCACCTTCATTCTCACGGTCTTCGTCATCCATCAAGATGACCATTTTACCCGCGCGAATATCATCAATAATTTCTTTTGGTGTACTGATTGGCATATTCTGTTTCCCGTTATTCTAAATAATTTATTCTTGCGGCAACAAAGTGTTAAAACCTGATGGCAAGTCACTCACGCATAGTTTGAGCCTTGCATGCGGTAAGTCAATTGCCCAGCTAATGTTCTGTGAATGTTGTCGTTATTAAGCAAAACCGTTTTGCTGCAAGAATTCCATTGTAATACGGGACTCTTGCTTCTCTTCTTGCTGCCCTTGTAACAAACGTTCCATATAACGAGCTAGCACATCTACTTCCAGGTTAACTTTGCGGCCAACCTGGAATTGATCAATGGTGGTCTCTTCGCTTGTATGAGGCACAATCGTCAGCTTGAATGCATTCTTACGTAAGTCATTCACTGTCAGACTAATTCCGTCGACGGTAATCGAGCCTTTTCCTGCGACATACTTGCTTAGCTCAGATGGCATCGCTACCCAAAACTCAATAGCACGACCAACTTGATTACGTTCAACAATTTCACCTACGCCATCAACATGACCAGATACAATATGCCCACCAAAACGTGTGGTTGGCAGCATGGCTTTCTCTAGGTTAACCTTGTCACCAACTTGATATTGTGCAAAACCCGTCATTTTCAGTGTCTCTAACGACAGATCCGCACTGTAATAATTGCTTCCGAACTCAATAACAGTCAGGCAAACGCCATTGGTAGCGATACTGTCACCCAACTTCACGTCAGACATGTCCAAATTACCCGTATCGACCGTCACCGTGATGTCTTCGCCTTTCGGCGTAATTGCAGCAAGTTTGCCTACTGCTTCTACAATTCCTGTAAACATAATGCTTCTTTTCTAGATTTCATTGCGCACAATGGTGGCTGTAATGCGAATATCGCAGCCCACCATACGCACGTCAGTAATATTTAAATCGATGACTTGAGCCATTTCAGTTAAACCAAGCGCGCCAATCAAGCCACGACCATCGCTACCCATTAATTTTGGTGCAAGATAAACGATCAGCTCATCTACAAGATTAGCCTTAATTAGAGCGCTTGCGAGCGTCGCGCCCGCTTCAACCCATAAATGATGGATTTGATACTCACTCGCGACGTCTTTCAGAGTTGTCACGAGATCGACTTGGCCTGCCTCGTCCAGTCTAGGCGGGGTGTCTCCGGTCTTACTGACAATGATGCGATCACCGTCTGTACTAAACAGTTTGAGCTCATCCGACAATTGGCATTGGCGATCCAAGATAATACGAGCGGGTTGGCGAATCTCTTCCGGCGCATACTGCACCTGCACACTTTGGGGTAAATCATCCCAGCGTACATTCAATGACGCATTATCATCAATCACTGTTTTACTGGTCGATAGGATACCGCCACTGATGGCTCGGAAACGCTGAACATCCTGACGAGCTTGTGGGGAGGTGATCCACTGGCTCTTGCCGTTGCTGAGTGCACTTTGACCGTCGAGGCTGGCTGCCATTTTCAACTGAACGAAAGGCATCCCTGTTTGCATAAACTTGATGAAACCGCGATTGAGCTCGAAAGCATCGTTTTCAAGCAACCCAACCTCAACCTCAATACCAGCATCACGCAGCATTTTAATGCCACGACCTGCCACTTTAGGGTTGGGGTCTTGCATCGCACAAACCACTCTTATCACTTTCGCTTTTATCAACCCTTCTGCACAAGGCGGAGTGCGCCCATGATGAGAACAAGGTTCGAGAGTGACATATGCCGTTGCGCCTTCTGCTTTATCCCCTGCCATTCGTAGTGCATGAACTTCAGCGTGTGGCTCTCCCGCGCGGTGATGATAGCCTTCACCCACTATCTGTCCATCGCGAACAATAACGCAGCCGACATTAGGGTTAGGAGAAGTCGTATAGATGCCGCGCTGAGCGAGCGTAATCGCACGCGACATCATGGAATAATCTTGAGGGGAAAATGAGCTCTGAGGTGTGTATTGAACCATGTTTTATTCAGTCTTCCAGACGGGCAATCTCTTCGCCAAATTCACGGATATCTTCAAAACTGCGGTAAACCGAAGCAAAGCGGATATAAGCGACTTTATCCAGCTCTTTCAGTTGGTCCATCACTAAATTACCAATCATCTGGCTAGGTACTTCACGCTCACCCGTCGCGCGGAGCTGAGATTTAATCATACTTATCGCTAGCTCTATGGCATCCGCACTTACCGGGCGCTTTTCTAACGCACGCTGAATACCACCAACCATTTTATCTTCATCAAACGGTTCACGGTTGCCATTCGATTTAATCACCTTAGGCATGACCAACTCAGCGGTTTCAAACGTCGTAAAACGTTCATTACACGTTAGACACTGGCGACGACGACGTACCTGGTGACCATCCGCAACCAAGCGAGAATCTATAACTTTTGTTTCGTTCTCGGAACAAAAAGGACAATGCATATCACCTCCAAACAAAGCGCTCTTAAAAGCCAAACTAGTGTAGCGGAATTGGTATGTGAGAGAAAACAAAAAGGGGCGTTATCGCCCCTTTTTCATTCAATATCGTGTCGAATATGTTAGCTACGTGCTAAGTAGTTTGCTTTACCTACCCATTTGTAGCTGGTCAGCTCTTCTAAGCCCATTGGACCACGAGCGTGCAACTTCTGAGTTGATACGGCAACTTCAGCACCAAGGCCGAATTGCGCACCGTCAGTAAAGCGTGTAGCCGCATTCACATATACTGCTGCAGAACCCACCGAATTGATAAACAATTCAGAGTTTTCCAGACTGTTGGTCATGATCGCATCAGAGTGGCTGGCATTATGTACTCGCATGTGATTAATCGCGTCTTTCACATCGGTAACGACTTTTACACCTAACGTGTAGCTTAACCATTCTGTATCGAAATCACCTTCGCCCGCATCGCGAATCTGTTTCGCGTCACTCATCAGTGCTTTTGCTTTTGGCTCGGCAACGAACGTTACTTTATCGTTCATGCGTTCTACCAGCATTGGCAGAAATTCAGCCGCAATCTTTTCATGTACCAACAACGTATCCAGTGAGTTACATGCAGATGGACGCTGAACTTTTGAGTTTTCAACTACGCTAAGTGATTTCACAAGATCCGCTGATTCATCAACAAAAATATGGCTGATACCAAATCCGCCAATGATGACAGGAATTGTGCTGTTTTCTTTGCACATTTTGTGCAGGCCAGCACCACCACGAGGAATGATCATATCCACGTAGTCGTCCAGTTTTAGCAACTGTGACACGAGCTCTCGGTCTGGCTTTTCAATGTACTGAACTGACGCAGCAGGCAGATTCGCTTTTTTAAGCGCAGACTGAATAACTTTAACCAGTTCCATGTTTGAGAAGAACGTCTCTTTACCACCGCGTAGGATGCTCGCATTACCGGTTTTCAGGCACAGTGCCGCGATATCAATTGTCACGTTTGGACGCGCTTCATATATCACGCCGACTACACCTAGAGGGACACGACGACGAGACAATGACATGCCGTTTTCTAGTACTTTGCTGTCGATTTCACTGCCAACAGGATCGTTTAGACTGATCACGTTACGAACATCATTCGCAATACCTGTCAGGCGCTCATCATTGAGAAGAAGACGATCTAATAACGCATCAGTCAGACCTGCTTCGCGACCAAGTTCAATATCTTTTGCGTTAGCCGCCAGAATAGCCGCTGAATTTTGTTCCAGCTCATCAGCGATAATGGCCAGAGCTTGGTTTTTTTGTGAAGTTGACGCTGTCGCCAATTCGAAAGCTGCATCTTTAGCAGCTTTACCCATGTTCGTTAAATCCACTTTGCTTTCCTTAATTTCTATTCCTGAATGACGACAAGATCATCACGGTGAATAACTTCTGAACCGTAATCATGGCCCAAGATCAAGATGATATCTTTACTGTGCTTACCAGAAATTTTTGCCAGATCGTCACTTGAGTAGGCGCTAATGCCACGCGCGACTAATTTACCGTGGGAGTTCGTTACACGAACAACTTCACCACGAGCAAAATCACCACTTACTTTCGTCACGCCTTTGGCTAACAAGCTGCTGCCAGTACCCACAACGGCATTCACAGCACCATCATCGATAATGATATCGCCCGATGCAGTTGGACCAGCTAAGATCCAGCGCTTACGGTTTTCCAGTGCTTCAGAGCAAGGTAAGAAACGCGTCCCTTGTGGATGTTCACTCAATGAGTCCACAATCACGTTGATTGCACTACCCGCAGCAATGATAACTTCAATACCTGCGCGACGAGCAATGTCTGCGGCTTGAAGCTTGGTTGCCATACCACCAGTGCCCAGCGTTGTACCACTGCCACCTGCAATTTTGCGCAGTGTGTCATCAATGGTTTTAACTTCTTTGATCAGCTCTGCATTCGGGTCCTTACGCGGATCCGCAGTAAACAGCCCTTTCTGGTCAGTGAGGAGCATTAATTTATCTGCACCACATAAAATCCCCACTAGAGCAGACAGGTTGTCGTTGTCGCCAACTTTAATTTCACTTGTTGCTACGGCATCGTTCTC
Source organism: Vibrio sp. YIC-376 (assembly GCF_052353105.1). Classification (NCBI taxonomy): domain Bacteria; kingdom Pseudomonadati; phylum Pseudomonadota; class Gammaproteobacteria; order Vibrionales; family Vibrionaceae; genus Vibrio; species Vibrio sp. YIC-376. Next base: position 169,100 of record NZ_JBBWFK010000004.1, on the reverse strand, counting down.
GTTCACGATAGGCACAATGTCATTCGCGACCAAAGCATTGATGGTATCGCGCGCATTGAGGAAACGTTCACGATCTTCCAGATCAGCACGCGTCAGCAGCATCTGGCCAATCTTAATGCCGTAAATACTAAACAAAGACTCCCAAGTTTGAATCAAACGTGTTTGCCCTACTGCAGCAAGCAACTGTTTGCTCGCCATTTCGTTGGGCAGTGCGGGGTATCCAAGGTGTTCACGGCCTGCTGCAATTGCACCAGACGAAACTATTACTACTGAATGGCCTTGTTTCTTAAGCGCTGCACATTGACGCGCCAGCTCAACCATGTGAGCACGATCTAGCGCTAATGTACCGCCTGTCAGCACACTTGTACCCAGTTTCACAACGACAGTTTGTGGTTGCGAAACAACTGCATTTTGTTGATTCGTTGTCATGATGTCTTCTGAAGTGAAAAACAAATAAAGAGGATGTTTTAACAATCAAATGGGGATTTAACAAGAGAAAAGGTGCGAAAACGCACCTTTTTGTTTTGTAGCAAAAGAAAAGGGTCAAATTAAGCGAAGTCAAAGGACTCTGTGTGGTATTCGACCTCTAATTTGAAGTTCTCTTCTAAGGTTTCAATTAGCTTTTGATGGAAAGTACTTTGCGTCAAGTAAACTTCCTCGACGGTCTTACTCGGCAATGCTTGGGATTCCCATTGCCCTTCTTTGTTGTACTTGCCAATGTGGTATTTTGCAGTAAAGCCCCCTTCAGTGGACTCTAAATCCATCCACCAGCCCCAAAACTCACGTTTTTCAGGTGATTTCTTATCGTCAACGCAAACCGATAAACAATCAAAGTAGTAACATCCTTCTTGTGATTGTGGTTCACGTAGATAAGGCCCTATCGCCTTTAGCTTCGACATTAAGCGAAAGTGTGTTGGCCCCTGAGTCGTCTCTGACATATGAATCTCCGTTTCCATAATAAATAGTGAATACTCAAGACTATACCCAAATGACTTCAAGATGTGGGGTTCAGAGCGTTGTTACTGGCGCAAGTTCGAGGAAAATAACGCAGTGAAATAGCCAGCTATTTCCAAGTTATTTGACGCTGAAATCGTGCCAGTGACACGCTCCCCATGGGCGAGTTGTCTTGGCTAACAGACTTTGTTAACGATTTTTAATTTAGAACCCTAGACCTTCAAATCGTTGTCGCGTCTGTGAACCAAGTCATTCTCACTGAACCAATCATCTCGAGGTTATTTGGGTATCATTATTATTTTTAAATTTCATGAGCTTAATTTTTGCTCAAGTATCCACTTTAACTGAATGGCAAGGTTTGTCATCTTAATAATTCATCTTCTAACCACTTTATGGCTAAATCGAGGGATTGCTCATAACCTTTTGAAATTGACTTAGCGCTGATTTTTTTCGCCTGTCCGTACTGACTAAACAGCGCAACCAACTGGTTATCACTATACGGTGAGACCGGATCTCCCTCCAGGCCTAATGCCAGAATTGGCACCTTAGTTCTACGGTTAGTTAGAAAGCCTTGAACTTTCAACGACCACGCTTTCATTTGCCCTGCCATACTGTTGATATCTACGACACTTTTACCCAATCTCGATGCAAACAGATCCAGATACATCTTCGGCATTTTCTGCAGTTTCGCAGGCGAGGAAAACAGATCATGCACTGGTGCTCCCAAAGCCACACACGCTTTGATCTTTTCCTGCTCTATAAATGAGAGGCGCACCATGGCATTGCCGCCAAAACGAAAGCCAACTAAGCCGACTTTATGATGATCAACATAAGGAATCGAGTAGAGCTCATTTAAAACCGCCTGGTGAAGACAACTCGTATCTTCGGTTAAAGGCCAGTGAGAGCTGTATCCTACTGAAGGCATATCGACGGTCACCATCGCAATATCTCTAGGTGCTAAACGATTTCGGAACAATCGCCACATATCCGTTTGCAAACTGTCTAGGCCAGCACTGACCATAACAACGGGCAATTGTTTGTCCGTTCTCGGCAAATGTAAGTTGGCAATGATTTTGCGATTTTGGTACGGCACTTCAATCTGCTTGATCGTGTATTTGGTTTTCTCGGCCGCTTCCGAATACGCTTTGTTAGCCAGAACCTGAGCCTGCAACGCCAAATTGTCATTCTTCAAATGAGGGTAACCCGCAATGCTAAAACACAGAGATGCCCTAAAAAGCTGCTCTGCCGCCTCTTCACCTTGTAACTCCTCAGAGCGTTTTTGATGATGCATGCCCAATTTGATCCACTCGAATGTCCAGTTACCACTGTGGTAACCCATTACGGTGTCTAGCCAGTCATCGTTAGTGCGAGAGTGCGGCGAGGAGGCTATTTTAGATAACACCTCTTCTATCTCTATAGGAGGTACACCTTGCCATGCCCATTGCAGACGTAGCAAATGACGATACCACGCGCGGTCGCCCATCTCTTCTCGTTCATCGAGGATTTTTTGGCTCGATGGCATGTACTGAGTTAGTCCAGAGGTTTCTTTTGCTTGCTTGTGGTTCACAAACAAAGTTTCAGAGAGGTTTTTACTGATATCTTCAGACATATGAAGAATCCTAGGCTATTTGCAATAGATATAATGATAATAAAAAAAATGCCCCTAAACAGGGGCACTTCTCAATATTCTTTTGACTGCAATTATTTTTGCTTGCGATTTACAGGTTCAACATACTGGATTGACATATCCCATGGCTGTTCAATCCACGTATCTTGTGCAATATCAACCACGTAATCGTCAAGTAACTCTTTACCAGATGGCTTCGCACATACAGCAATTAATTTTGCTTTCGGGTACATTTCACGTAGTTGACGTGCAGTATCACCACTATCTACTAGGTCTTCAACGATTAGGTAGCCTTCACCGTCACCTTCTGGAGCTTTAAGCACAGACATGTCACGCTGATGGTCGTGGTCGTAGCTTGAAATACAGATAGTATCCACATAACGAATGCCTAGTTCACGAGCTAGGATAGCGCCAGGAATTAAACCACCACGGCTTACTGCCCAGATACCTTTCCATTGCTCAGCTGGCATTTGTTTTTCAGCCAGTTCACGACAGTAAGTCTGCATCGTATCCCAAGTGATAATGAATTTTTTACTCATTGTAATAACCTAATAATTTGAAAATATGCATCCCCAACATTGAGTCGAATGACCTTTAAGCTATACATTCAACTAACATCTCAAACTGAACGAGACGGGGCTTTTAGCTGCGCAAACGATTATTCTACCGAAAGCCAATTTTAATACCAATGGTGATATCAAATTTCTCCACATTTATACCCAAATGACGTCAAGATGCAGAAAAATTGATTTCGGTGAACAACGTTAAAACAAAAGGCCAGTGCGAACGAGTGCCCGCACTGGCCTTTTTCGAAATTGAATTAACCTACAAGGTATTTCACGATGAAGATGGCAGACATGACCCAAACACTCATCGATACATCACGACCTTTACCACTAAATAGCTTAATAGCAGCGTAAGAGATAAAGCCTAATGTGATACCTTCAGCAATTGAGAAGGTTAGTGGCATAACAAGGCATGTTACAACAACTGGAGACGCTTCAGTCAAATCACGCCAGTCGATGCTTACCAGACCAGAAAGCATTAGAATCGCGACGTAGAATAGTGCACCTGAAGTTGCGTACGCTGGAATCATACCTGCAAGAGGTGAGAAGAACAGAGCCAGCAGAAACAAAACACCAACAACAACTGCTGTTAGACCTGTACGACCACCAGCAGCAACACCTGCAACACTTTCAATGTAAGACGTCGTGTTTGATGTACCTAATAGAGCACCTACAGAAGTTGCAGTTGAGTCAGCAAGCAGTGCTTTATTCAGACGAGGGATGTTACCATTTTCGTCCGTCAAACCCGCTCTCTGAGAAACACCTACCAGCGTGCCTGCTGTATCGAACAAATCAACAAATAGGAAAGCAAAGACCACTGAGATCATGCCAACTTCAAATAAGCCTGAGAAGTCTAGTTGTAAAAACGTTGGCGCAATGCTTGGAGGTGTTGACATAACACCGCCCCACTGAACATCACCAAATACAATGCCTAGACCAGTTACGGTAAGAATCGCAATCATTACCGCACCTTTCACGCTGCGGTGAACAAGTGAAATAGTCAGGAAAAAACCAACCGATGCTAGCACTGCTGGTAGCGAGGTAATGTGCCCCATAGAAACCAATGTAGCTGGGTTATCAACCACAATACCGGCATTTTTGAGTGCAATGAACGCAAGGAATAGACCGATACCAGCCGAGATACCTGTACGTAAAGAGTGAGGAATTGAGTTGATGATCCACTCACGAATTTTGAAAATACTCAATAAAATAAACAGAAGACCAGAAACGAATACTGCTGCTAGCGCTACCTGCCATGTGTAGCCCATACCCAACACAACAGAATAGGTAAAGAATGCGTTAAGCCCCATGCCCGGAGCCTGTGCGATCGGGTAGTTTGCAACTAAGCCCATGATGAAACAGCCGATAGCTGCTGCAAGACAGGTCGCAACAAAAATAGCACCGCGGTCCATACCAGTGTCAGAGAGGATTGCTGGGTTTACAAAAATGATGTAAGCCATGGTGAGGAAGGTAGTAATACCCGCGATGATCTCAGTGCGCACATTTGTGCCATTTTCACTAAGTTTAAAGAGCCTTTCGAGCATGATCGAATCCTGTTAAAGGTAAAAAGTAAACGGTTGCGTAATCGATTGGTGGGGATTATAAAGTTATCAAATAGCAAATTCTAGATAGATTTTTCACTCTAATGGGATTTTTTTGCAGGATATGAAACCCGTCGGCTAGCATTTCAAATGCACTGTAAATTTAAGTATTAAGAAACAATAAGTAGCAAATTTAGATACAAAATATCTAAAGGGTGCAAACTGAACGATGTACTAAACTTTCAGCTGGAAACACCGACTTTTCAGATAAATTTTAAGCGGAATAAGTGAAGAATTGGAATAACAAAGACAAGCGATAAAGGAATCGGCACTTAGAGGTGAGAATTTAGCCAGACGACAGAAATGAACATAAAAAAACGCCACTCAAATTGAGTGGCGGCGAATCATGTCAGCACTATTACTGAAAAAAAATTCCAAATTATAGGGGTGAACAAACTGTTCAAGTCACATGCGTTGACTACTAGTCATCATCCAAAGAATGAATCAGTAACCAAAACTTGTTGGGTATACAAAGTTGCCGGTATAAACAGATTTGCTATTCCAGAACATTGCACTCGGTAAACCTTTCATAACTATCACCTTCTCTATCATTTAAATCATTCGTTGATTTCTCGGTTCCCTGGAGGCGATAAACGGACTCATCCTTTGAGCATTTCATTCTTCTCTCTGAAGATGGTTATAAATATACCACCAAGAAATTAAATTACAACACTTTTGGTGATTTAAATCACAAAAAATTCCAAACAAAGCTCACCTTTCAACCTTAATGTAATTTAATTACAGAAATATGAATAAGACCATCTTTTGCGCATATGATAATGGTAGCATCCAATTTTCACCTTGTTCATAAACTGTGACAATAGAGGGAGAAATCCTTATATAGACGACTACTAGTCACACTCTTCAAATGGTATTCTTGCTCTAATTCCTATCAAATATCATTAGTATTTTCTACTGGATATATACAATTTTCAAATAAGATATTTGGTAAATTAGATCAAAAGGAGCTTTACGTGTCTGAATTCCACTCTGAAATCAGTACCTTATCACCTACCCTGCTATGGCGTTTTTTTGATAAGATTTGTTCTATTCCTCATCCATCGAAGCATGAGGAAGCACTCGCACAATACATTATCAACTGGGCGACAGAGCAAGGCTTAGATGTTAGTCGCGATCCTACCGGTAACGTATTCATCAAAAAGCCTGCAACTCCAGGTATGGAAAACAAAAAAGGCGTGGTTCTTCAAGCACACATCGATATGGTGCCGCAAAAGAACGAAGAGACAGATCACGACTTTACTAAAGATCCAATTCAGCCTTATATCGATGGTGAATGGGTTACCGCAAAAGGCACCACCCTTGGCTCAGACAACGGCATTGGTATGGCGTCTTGTCTTGCGGTTCTTGCTTCTACTGAGATCAAGCATGGTCCAATTGAAGTACTTCTGACGATTGATGAAGAAGCAGGCATGACTGGTGCTTTCGGGCTCGAATCAGGCTGGTTAGAAGGTGATATCCTGCTAAACACAGACTCAGAGCAAGAAGGTGAAGTGTACATGGGTTGTGCTGGCGGTATCGACGGTGCGATGACATTCGATATCACTCGAGATGCCATCCCTGTCGGTTTTGTTACTCGCCAACTAACACTGAAAGGTCTGAAAGGTGGTCACTCTGGATGTGATATTCATACCGGCCGTGGTAACGCGAATAAACTGCTTGGCCGTTTCCTATCTGGTCATGCACGTGCACTGGATCTGCGTTTGGTTGAGTTCCGTGGTGGCAGCCTACGTAACGCAATTCCGCGAGAAGCATTCGTAACCGTTGCGCTTCCAGCAGAGAACCAAGACAAACTTGCAGAATTGTTCAACTACTACACAGAGCTACTAAAAGCAGAGCTAGGTAAAGTAGAAACCGGTATTGTTACCTTCAACGAAGAGATCGTAACAGACGCTCAAGCGTTTGCTTCTGCAGACCAACAACGTTTCATTGCCGCGCTAAATGCTTGTCCAAACGGCGTAATGCGTATGAGTGACGAAATTGAAGGCGTGGTTGAAACGTCTCTAAACGTTGGTGTGATCACCACTGAAGAGAATAAAGTGACCGTACTTTGTCTAATTCGCTCTCTGATTGATTCAGGACGTAGCCAAGTTGAAGGTATGCTGAACTCCGTTGCAGAACTGGCTGATGCCCAAATCGTATTTTCTGGCGCTTACCCTGGATGGAAGCCAGATGCAGACTCGGAGATCATGGCAATCTTCCGCGATATGTACGAAGGTATCTACGGTCACAAACCGAACATCATGGTGATTCACGCAGGCTTGGAATGTGGTCTGTTTAAAGAACCTTATCCAAATATGGACATGGTTTCCTTCGGCCCGACGATCAAATTCCCTCACTCTCCTGATGAGAAAGTGAAGATCGATACTGTTCAGCTATTCTGGGATCAAATGGTTGCTCTTCTGGAAGCCATCCCTGAGAAAGCATAACTGTCCGTTCGATAATAAAAAAGGGTGCCCGCCGAGGCACCCTTTTTTATTCAGTGAATCTTGCACTAATTACGCACGAGTTTGCGCATACGCCGACAACTCATCCATCGAAGTTTTCGCGACTATTTCACCATCAATGTAGTAAGTAACAAAATCACCTTCACGTACACCCATTAGCTTCGCTGTGTCGCCATTATTGTAGGTGATGTCCATTTGAATCGTATTCTCGTCAATTTGCTGCATCTGCCCTTGCTCAATAACACGGATATTAGTTAATGGACTCATTGGTGCAGTCGTCAGAGATTTATCTAACTGGTGGTTAACATCAATATAAGTATCCACCTTAGAATCGAAAATATGTGGTTTACCGTTTAGTGGGTTTTTACCTGTCCAGAATTCCAATGAGTTAAATACGATGTAATCTGCTGCGATCGCAACACCGTATACTGGTGCCATAAGCATGTTTAGGCCACCACGAGCATAACGGTTATCAACAGCTTTTAGGTTAAAACCCATTACATAACCAGTTACTGCATTACTGCCCACACAGCCAGAAAGTGAAACTGCAACAGCAGTCATTACGCCGATTTTAGTCATTGCCTTTTTCATCAAAACCTCAAGATAGATATTAAGTAAAAATCCGTCGCGGATATTAGCGAATTAAAAATGAGGGAAAAAGGTCAATTTTGTCTCTAAAAGTTTCATTATTATTTTTAAGACTCAAACAATTACCTGAACAATAATTAACCCCCACATCTATAGCGGTGACGATGTATAACGCCAAAAATAAAAGTAATATTGACAACATAAATCTCACAAGAGACTATTTTTTATTCTCATTAATTAAAATATTTTGTCGTATCCTTAATTAGAAAGATTAGTGTGATTATGACGCGATTGTTACATTGTTGATAACATATATGACAGAGATGTTTTATGGCTAGAAGTAGAAATAAAAGAAATAGAGTATTTGAGTTACTCGGGCATCAAATACAGCCAGGACAGCGATTAGAGATCGAATTCGAAGCGGCGCAACTTTACACCCACTCACCTTTATCAATTCCGGTGGAAATCATCCACGGTAAGCAAGAAGGTCCGGTGCTTATGGTGAATGCCGCAATCCATGGAGATGAACTTAATGGCGTGGAAATCGTTCGTCAGATCATAAACCAATTAGATCCACTAAAGCTAAAAGGCACTGTGATAGCAGTACCTATTGTCAACGTATTTGGGTTGATACATAAATCACGTTATTTACCTGACCGCCGCGATCTAAACCGTTGCTTTCCCGGTAGCGAAAAAGGTGCTCTCGCTTCTCGAATGGCGCACGGTTTCTTCAATAACATTGCCAAGCGCTGTAACTATATTCTGGATTTACACACTGGAGCTATACACCGAACGAACCTGCCACAAATCCGTGCAAACCTAAGTAACCCAGAAACACTGCGTATTGCCAAAGCATTCGCGACGCCAGTAATTATTGACTCCGCTTTACGTGATGGCTCTTTGCGTAGCGAAGCAGAGAAATGTGACATTCCGGTTCTCACTTACGAAGCGGGTGAAGCATTACGTTTCGATCCTCTATCAATCAGTGCTGGCGTAATGGGTATTCAGCGTGTAATGCAGGCGATTGGTATGCTACGAGCGAGCCGTAAGAAGTTCCCAGACCCAGTGATAGCAAAATCCACCAGTTGGGTACGTGCTCCAGGCAATGGTATTTTACGCACTGTCGTTAATCTGGGGGATAAAGTAGAACAGGATGAAACGCTGGCTTATATAAGCTCACCTCTTGGACATGTTGAGATAGAGCTTAAAGCACCTAAAGGTGGTTTGGTCATCGGTCAGCAGACATTGCCACTAGTAAATGAAGGTGATGCCATTTTCAATCTTGCTTATTTCAAGCAAGGAGACGACGAAGTAGAACAAGCCGTAGAAAGCTATATTGAAGAATTGAATGAGTTTGATGTTGATCCTGTTACCACCGGACAAATACCTCTCGACGTTCAGTAAAATCGACTGAGCTATCACACCAAAGCCTGGCGACTGTATCGCTGGGCTTTCTCTTTCCAAACAAGCCTTCATCAGACATCAAAATAGCCAAAAAGATAAAATTAGTGTCACTCTCAGAGCAGCCTATTTTCCTACCTAGAGAGAACTGAACTTTCACAGCACAATTGCACAGCGTTTTATTTATCCGTATGATGTTTTCTTTTTTTGCTTGTATTCCCCTTATGTACAAACCATTTTCTCTTACTTTTATGGGCTTCGTATTCTCTACGTACAGCTTTGCCCAATCCTCTGATCTCATTGCTCAATATTTGCAAGAGCAAAACCAGCAGTCATCTTACGACGATCACTATGCCCAGCCAGTAGCAGAACAATTAGACATCGACGCCAAATCGACTGGATTAACATGGCGTGAAGATGGAAAACCAGAGCACTGCAATTACGTCAAGAACAAAGCCTCATCCACTCGTGATTTTGACTATGGCGAAGCCAATGATTTGTCTGATGGTTTACACCATTTCGATTTACCGCCAATCCATACTTCCAATGTAAAAGCATCACATCGCGTTTATGCTAATTCTCCAGATTTATTACCGGGCAATCAGCAATTCGCAACGCCATCAGAAGGCTCAATCAAACTGTCCGTCTCCTCTGACTGTTTTTGACAGACAAATACGAAAAAGCCCCGAAGAAAACTTCAGGGCTTCTGCTGCATCACCGACTCAGTAAAACACAAGTCGGAAACATGCCATTATTCTTCGTCAGCTTCAGCGTCGCGTGCTTGACGAGCTTCTTCTTTGCGAGCTTTTGCTGCAAGCTGTTCAGCTTCACGCTCTTGGCGCTGTACTGCTTTTCGCTCATTACGAACGACTTGGTTTTGAATAAAGCCAGCCAGTTCTTTTTCAGCCCAAGCTTGTGCTTGTTCTTCGCTTTCAAAAGCCGTTTCACGTTTTGAGACAATCGTCTTGCGAGAGGTTACTTGACGAGTAATTTCTGCAGTCCAGCCGTTACGTTTCTCAGTTACACGGATAGCAAATTTTGGATTTTTAGACATCTATTTCAATTCCTAAGGGATTAATCAGGGATTCGGTCAACTTGATAACTTCAATTAAGCTGTATAACCACCATCCCTTGGTAAGCGCGGTATTAGAGCATAATTGCTTCGTCTTTGCGCGACTTTTTTAACTGTAGGTGAGAATTTTTATTGGTAAAAACAAAAAGCGCAGACCTTTCGATCTGCGCTTTGCTCTTTGGATAAGAGTCAGAATTAACCGATGTTCTTACGTGCGTTTTGGAACATACGCATCCAAGCACCGTTTTCACCCCAGCCTTCAGGAGACCAAGAGTTTGCAACCGTACGGAATACACGCTCTGGGTGAGGCATCATGATGGTTACACGACCGTCTGCTGTCGTCAGACCGGTAATCGCATTTGGTGAACCATTCGGGTTATTCGGGTACTGTTGCGTTGGGTTACCGTTATTATCTACGTAACGTAATGCTACTGTACCTGATGCTTCAATTGCGTTTAGGTGCTCACCGCCACGAACTTCCACACGACCTTCACCGTGAGAAACCGCGATAGGCATGCGAGAACCAGCCATACCATCAAAGAATACAGAATCAGATTTCTGTACTTCTACCAGGCTAAAGCGAGCTTCAAAACGCTCAGATTCGTTGCGAACAAAGCGTGGCCACAAGTCTGCACCAGGGATAAGTTCTTTTAGGTTCGATAGCATCTGACAACCGTTACATACACCTAGAGAGAAGGTATCTTCGCGGTTGAAGAATGCTTGGAACTGCTCACGAGCTTGCGCATTAAACAGGATAGACTTAGCCCAACCTTCACCTGCACCTAGTACGTCACCGTAAGAGAAACCACCACAAGCAACTAGACCTTGGTACTCATCAAGCACCGCTTGGCCTGTCAGAATATCGCTCATATGGATGTCGGTTGCTTCAAAGCCAGCGCGGTCAAATGCAGCTGCCATTTCAACGTGAGAGTTAACGCCTTGCTCGCGAAGGATAGCCATCTTAGGCTTCGCACCTTTCGCAATGTATGGAGCTGCGATATCTTCGTTCACATCAAAGCTTAGAGCGACGTTCAAACCAGGGTCTGAGTTGTCTTTCTTAGCTTCAAACTCTTGGTTTGCACATGCTGGGTTGTCACGTAGCGCCTGCATCTTGTGAGTCGTTTCTGCCCAGATAACTCGTAGGTCTGTACGTGAACGCTCAAGCACAACAGCATCACCAGAAGTGATAACAAAGTTGTCAGAAGCTTCAACAGAACCAATCACGTGTGAGCACGCTTCCAGGCCATTCGTTGACAGCGTTGCCAATACAGAGTCCAGCTCTTCGTTCTTAACCTGAATAACTGCACCTAGCTCTTCGTTAAATAGAACTGCCAGTGCATCGTCGCCCAGACCTTCGATGTTCGCTTTCACGCCACAGTGACCCGCGAATGCCATCTCAGCAAGAGTAACAAATAGACCGCCGTCGCCTTTATCGTGGTAAGCAACCAGCTTGTCGTCACGTACCAGTGTTTGCATCGCATCGAAGAAGCCTTTTAGCTGCTCAGCGTTGTCTACATCTGCCGGCTTATCACCTAGCTGTTTGTAAACCTGCGCCAGTGCTGTTGCACCCAGACGGTTTTTGCCGTTGCCCAGGTCAACAAGAACCAGAGAAGTTTCACCTAGTCCTTCCAAGGTATCAGGAGTGCGAAGCTGAGGCGTTACTGTCTTACGTACGTCTTCTACGCGGCCAAACGCTGTGATTACTAGTGATAGCGGTGAAGTTACTTCTTTGCTCTCACCATTCTCTTCCCATTTGGTCTTCATCGACATTGAGTCTTTACCCACAGGGATAGTCAGACCAAGTGCAGGACACAGCTCTTCACCGACTGCTTTCACCGCTTCGTAAAGACCGGCATCTTCACCTGGGTGACCAGCTGGAGACATCCAGTTCGCAGACAGCTTAATACGTTTAATATCACCGATGTCGGTTGCAGCGATGTTAGTCAGAGACTCACCGACTGCCAGACGAGCAGATGCGCCGAAGTCTAATAGAGCAACCGGAGTACGCTCACCCATTGACATCGCTTCACCGTGGTATGTGTCGTAACTTGCAGCCGTAACCGCACAGTTAGCCACAGGAACCTGCCAAGGACCAACCATCTGATCACGAGCCACCAAACCAGTTACCGAGCGGTCACCGATAGTAATCAGGAACGTTTTCTCAGCTACAGTTGGAAGACGAAGTACGCGATCTGCCGCTTCGTTGATTTCGATACCATCGCGTGCAATCGCCGGGCTATCTACTTTCAATGTCGTTGCTTCACGATGCATCTTCGGTGTTTTACCAAGCAAGATATCCATTGGCATATCAATTGGCGTGTTATCGAAGTGAGAGTCTTCCAGAGTCAGATGACGTTCTTCTGTTGCAACACCAACTACTGCGTATGGCGCACGTTCACGCTTACAGATTGCATCAAATGCTTCCATATGTTCTGGCGCAACCGCAAGAACGTAACGTTCCTGAGATTCGTTACACCAGATTTCCAGTGGGCTCATGCTCAATTCATCATTTGGTACATCGCGTAGCTGGAATTTACCACCACGCTCGCCGTCGTCACAAAGCTCAGGAAGTGCGTTAGAGATACCGCCCGCGCCCACATCGTGGATAAATGCGATTGGGTTATCTGCACCTAGCTGCCAACAACGGTCGATAACTTCCTGACAACGACGCTCCATCTCTGGGTTTTCACGTTGTACTGAAGCGAAGTCCAGATCTTCTGCTGACTGGCCAGATGCCATTGAAGACGCAGCACCACCACCAAGACCGATGTTCATTGCCGGACCGCCAAGTACGATTAGGCTCGCACCAACTGGGATCTCTTTCTTCTGAACGTGCTCGTCACGAATGTTACCCATACCACCAGCAATCATGATTGGCTTGTGGTAACCACGCACTTCTTCACCAGCGTGTGAAGTCACTTTTTCTTCGTAAGTACGGAAGTAACCTAGTAGGTTTGGACGACCAAATTCGTTGTTGAATGCTGCGCCGCCTAGAGGACCTTCTAGCATGATATCTAGTGCGTTTACGATACGACCAGGTTTACCAAAGTCGGTTTCCCATGGCTGCTCAAAGCCAGGAATACGTAAGTTAGACGTTGTGAAACCAACCAGACCCGCTTTTGGTTTACCGCCGATACCAGTCGCGCCTTCATCACGGATTTCACCACCAGAACCAGTTGATGCACCTGGCCATGGAGAAATTGCTGTTGGGTGGTTGTGAGTTTCAACCTTCATCAAGATGTGCGCATCTTCATGATGGTAAGTGTATTGACGAGTTTGCGGATCAGGGAAGAAACGACCAACTTTAGAACCTGTCATTACCGCAGCGTTATCTTTGTACGCAGACAGAACGTGGTCCGGTGTCGTTTCAAAAGTATTTTTGATCATCTTAAACAGAGACTTCTCTTGGTCTACGCCATCGATAGTCCAGTCTGCATTAAAGATTTTATGACGACAGTGCTCTGAATTCGCCTGAGCAAACATCATCAGCTCAATGTCGTTAGGATTACGACCTAGCTTAGTGAAGTTCTCCACCAAGTAATCAATTTCGTCTTCTGCTAGTGCCAAACCAAGTGAAACGTTTGCTTCTTCAAGTGCAAGACGACCACCAGCCAAGACATCAACGTGTGCCACTGGTGCAGGCTCAGCTACTGTAAACAGAGCAGAAGCCGCTTCAAGTTCAGTAAATACCGTTTCCATCATGCGGTCATGGATAAGGCCTTTTACTACGTCAACTTGCTCTTGAGACAGTTCAGACGAAACTTCAACATAGTACGCTGTACCACGCTCAAGACGTTTTACTTTAGCCAAGCCACAGTTTTTCGCAATATCGGTAGATTTAGAAGACCATGGCGAAATTGTACCAGGACGAGGCGTAACAAGAAGTAGAAGACCTTCAGGCTCGTGCTCTTCGATCGTTGGACCGTAAGTCAGCAACTTTTCTAGTTTTTCTAACTCTTGGTCATCAAGGTCAGATTTTAGATCCGCAAAGTGCATGAACTCGGCGTAAATGCCGGTTACAGGCAGATCTTGTTCACGACAAAGTTCCAATAGTTTATTTACACGGAACTCAGAAAGAGCTGGGGAGCCACGCAAAATTCTCATGTGCTTAGGTCTCTTATGCAATTGATTAAGGTGATATTGGAATAAATTCATACGGTTAGCTACAAAAGCTCGAACTTATGCCGATTCCACCTCTCCTTTGCGAGCGCATTATATAGTAATTGTTTTTGTGATGTAACACCAAAAGCAACCGTTTGCGTCAATTTTTTCATCAAATTTGAATTATACCCAAATAACCTCAAGGTGCTTGGTTCAGCGAGAATGACTTGGCTGGCAGACGCGGCAACGATTTGAAGTTTTAGTGGTTCTAAATCAAAAATCGTTAACAAAGTATGCAAGCCAAGGCAACTCGCCCTTCGGGAGCGTGTCACTGACACAATTTCAGCGTCAAATAACTTGGAAAGAGCTGGCTATTACGCTGCGTTATCTTCCTTGAACTTGAGTCAGTGACAGCGCTCTGAATCCTGCACATTGAAGTCATTTGGGTATATCACCAAAATGTCGATAAAACACGCAATGTCGCACTCTACCAGTGCAATCCACTTTGCCCCACCACTTCGCTTTGATATAAAGGTAATCAGAAATTTTCCGAGAAGTACTAATTAATGCAAATTAGCCAGTTCAACCGACTTAAGCGCAGCGTCCTACTTTTCGCTTCTGTGCTACTGCTTTCTGCCTGCCAAATTGAGTCGGCTCCTAAAAGTGAATTCCAAAAAATCCAAGAGCGTGGTGTTCTTCGCGTTGGCACACTCAACAACCAACTCTCTTATTACATCGGCCCTGATGGCCCTGCAGGGCTGGATTACGAACTTGCACGCAAGTTCGCTGAAGAGCTTGGTGTAAAGCTTGAGATCAAACCCGCGTTTCGACAAGCTGATCTTTTCCCTGCTCTTAAAAAAGGCGACATTGATATTATCGCAACTGGTTTGAACCAGACTTCTCAAGCGATAAAACGTTTTCGACCTGGGCCTGCCTATTACTATGTCAGCCAACAAGTTGTCTACAAAAAGGGACAACTACGACCACGTGATATCGAACGCTTAATTAAGTATCAACCGACACAAGGTGAGGATACTGAGCAAGAGACAACAGCAGGTTCTGGAACTCTGCAAATCGTCGAGCAATCCCAATATGTTCCGACACTGACGGCATTAAAGAAACAATACCCAGAGCTACAATTTGAAATCATTGGTGATGCAGATACGAGAGACTTACTGAAAAAAGTCTCAACCGGAGAACTGCGCTTTACTGTAACCGATTCCGTTGAGCTATCTCTGGCTCAACGCCTCTATCCAGACTTAGCTTTAGCGTTTGAGTTGACAGAAGACCAACCGGTCTCTTGGTTTACTCGCCGTTCAGAAGATGAAAGCTTGTATGCGATGTTGATTGAGTTCTTCGGCAACATTGAACAGTCAGGTGAACTGGCATCGCTGGAAGAGAAATATATCGGCCATATTGAAGCCTTCGACTATGTCGATACGCGTGCTTTCATTCGTGCACTTGACGATAAACTGCCTAAGTGGTCTCCTCTGTTCCAAAAATACAGTGAAGAATTTGACTGGCGTTTAATTGCTGCTCTGGCTTATCAAGAGTCTCATTGGAAACCAAAAGCAAAATCTCCCACTGGTGTTCGAGGTATGATGATGCTGACTCTACCTACAGCGAAAAGTGTCGGTGTCACAAATCGTCTGGATCCGGATCAATCTGTTCGTGGTGGTGTGGAGTATCTGCGCCGTATCGTTGCTCGAGTTCCAGAAACCATAAATGAGCACGAGAAAATTTGGTTTGCTCTTGCCTCTTACAACATCGGCTATGGTCATATGCTGGATGCGCGACGACTGACGAAATCTCAAGGTGGTGATCCTAATGCGTGGGCCGATGTGAAAGACAGGCTGCCTTTACTGCGCCAAAAACGTTACTACAGCCAAACACGTTATGGTTATGCCCGTGGGGACGAAGCTCGTAACTATGTGGAAAATATTCGACGTTACTACCAATCTATTATTGGCCACGTTAGCCAAAAACCAGCGGTAGACGATGACACAGATGACTTGCAAGTTATTCCACCTCTGAATCCGGACGTAATTATATCTGGTGCAGTAGAGAGTGTCGCTGCGGATGTTTCAGGTGCTGTAGAGAGTGTAAATGAAGTGGTGTCAGGCTCAGTTGAGACGGTTATCCAAGAGGTTTCCAGTGCTTCCGACAGTACTGTGGAAGAAGATCCTGCCCCAGAAAATACCATAGAATAGCTAGTAAAAAATGACGAGCAACGTGCTCGTCATTTTTTGTTGAGTCTAAGAAAAAACTTCACTAGAATCGATCGTTCCGAGTCAGGTCAGCATAATAACGTACGTGCAAACAAACCTTATTGACCAACACCATAACCGTTTAATATTTAATACTTTATTTAGATATTTCGAATATGACAGACTCGGTTGGTTACCCTCTCCCGATTAAATGAAACGCTGATCATTAGCATGTCATCTGATGGTTGTTAACTAATCTGAGATCGGGATAAGAACGTCGTAACGATTTAACTCAAATTTGGTTACGCTCGGCTTTCTATCAGTCATGTCATTTTCCATGCATAACGAAGACTTATCAGCCAATAGCTAGCTATGCGCTATTATGTTGATAAGTATGACGTTTAGCTCGAAAAGATGGAACTGACAAGCTTGGTTCATCGACGTTTAGAATAATAAGGCACTGCAACATGCAGCTTCTTAAAGAGGGATGTTCGTAGTCTTGTCTACTAGAGGTTTCGAATATGAGAAGACGTAAAGTGCAGTCGAAGCGCTTAAATAAAACCGTGGCTGCAATTCGCCGTAAGCGCAAACTAACGTGCATGAAAAAGAAGATCAGTTCGCGTCATCGTGTTTTCGTTCACTTAGTGAATCACTGAGAACTTGAAGCAAACATCTACCTATACGTAGATGTTTGCTGAAATTCACCTACTCGCTTCGATTTTCCTGCCCACTCTGCAACACTTTTTCTGCCTGTTTCTTTGCTTTAATTTCTTTACGGCGACGCTTAAAAAATGCTTGCAACTGATCACGACATTCTTCTTCCAGCAACCCTTTTTCAACCGTTGCGTAGTGGTATGAAGCCTGACTTTCAAACACGTTTAATACCGTCCCCGCAGCACCTGCTTTAAGATCAGGAGCACCGAAGACCACTCGCTTTACACGGCTGTGTAGTAGTGCCCCGGCACACATCGGGCAGGGCTCTAACGTCACGTAAAGCGTAGTATCTAACAATCGATAGTTCTCTAACACTTGCCCAGCTTTACGTAATGTCTGAATTTCCGCATGAGCGGTAGCGTCATGAGCACAAATAGACCGATTCCAACCTTCAGCAATGATCTCTCCATCTTTTACCAAGACCGCACCAACTGGCACCTCGCCTTCTGCTTCAGCCATCTCAGCCAGTTCCATCGCACGGCGCATAAATTGTTCATCTTGGGAAGTGAATTGAAGGTCTGACAAAGGGACTCCAGATAGCTCTAGTAAAGAATAACGAGGCAATATTATCACTAACTCTCTGTTCGCTACAGTAACGGAAGAGATTCCCTGCTCTCTCCTTTGTCGCTCTAGGAAATGACGCTCGTAAAGACTCAAACAAAAAAGCGCAGACCTTATGATCTGCGCTTTCAAGTTTCCGTTGTATATTAACTACATGGTGTAAGTGTAAGGTGCTTGAATACCTAGAGGAATACCGATCATCCAGTATGCGATTAGGAAAATAGACCAGCCAATCAGCATAGCGATCGAGAATGGCATCATCAGTGAAGCAAGCGTACCAATACCCGTAGATTTAACGTAGCGCTGGCAGTACACCACCACAAGCGGGAAGAATACCATTAGAGGTGAGATGATGTTTGATACAGAGTCACCGACACGGTACGCCGCCTGAGATAGCTCAGGAGAGATACCAACCGCCATTAGCATAGGAACCAGAATTGGACCGATTAGTGCCCATTTTGCAGATGCAGAGCCAATAAGCAGGTTTACTGAAGCGGTAAGCAGAATCATACCGATGATGGTTGCTTCACCCGGCAAGTTCATTGCTTTCAGGCCTTCAGCGCCGTATAGCGCCAGCATCGTACCAATGTTTGACTGCGCAAATGCAGACAAGAACTGAGCGCAGAAGAAAGACATCACAATGTAAGCACCCATGGTCGACATTGTGTCCGACATTGCTTTGATAATGTCGTTACTAGACTTGAACTTGCCAGAAACTTTACCGTAAACATAACCAGGGATGATGAACAGAATGAAGATCAACGGAACAATTGACTTCATGATCGGTGCAGAGAATGCGGTGATCTCACCTTCAGGTGAACGCAGAGCTGAACTTTCAGGAATCAACGCCACCACAAGAAGTGCAATACCAGCCAGCATTGCCCAGCCAGCATAACGGAATGCTTTTGACTCAATCTCAGTGAATGAACCCAGATCAGGAGCCGTTTCTGCATCTTCATCTACTGGTGTTCTTGCCAAGCGAGGTTCGATAATTTTCTCTGTAACATACCAACCGATAGCCACAATGATGACTGAAGAGATACCAGTAAAGAAAATGTTCGCTAATGGGTTTACTACGTATTCAGGGTCAAGAACCTGTGCTGCTGTCTGAGTGAAACCAGCAAGTAGAGGGTCAATACCAGAAGGAATAAAGTTTGCTGAGAAGCCCCCCGAAACACCAGCAAATGCTGCCGCAATACCAGCTAAAGGATGACGGCCTGCAGCATGGAAAATGATACCACCCAGAGGGATAACCAGAACATAGCCCGCATCCGCTGCTGTATGCGATACAATAGCTACCAGAATCAGCATTGGTGTAAGCAGCTTAGCTGGTGTAAAGCTCAGCATCTTCTTAAGACCCGTCGTGATAAAACCAGAAGAATCTGCAACACCCACACCTAGCATAGCCACCAGAACAATACCTAGTGGTGCAAAGCCAGTAAATGTTGTCACCATATTCGCAAGGAAGCTAGCCAGTGCATCACCAGTTAGAAGGTTTGTGACCGCTAAAGCTTCACCCGTTCGAGGGTTTACTAGATCGAATGTCACATTCGACAAAAGTGCCGACGCAGCCCAAGTGATAATTAGTGCCCAGAAAAACAGAATCGCAGGATCAGGAATTTTGTTACCTGCACGTTCGATAAAGTTTAAAAAGCGATCCATCCCACTCGGCTTAGAAGATGGTGCCTTATCAATTGCTTGGTTACTCATGGTAACTCCATAATGAATGATGTTGTTAATATAGCCTTTTGGAATAATTTATTACGGCCTGTTATCAACCAAGCATTCTAGTAAAAACCAAGAGCAAAAGGATAAGCTGCTACGTTTTTTTTCATATTTGGAGACATATTTTGCAAAAACAGCATCTCAATTAAACATAATAAAAACAGTAGCACATCATTCATGTTAACAGTTCAAGAACCCTCCATTAACTGATGAAAATAAAGCCGAAAACAGCGTAGGAAAAAGGCCACAACGCTTTCGAAAAGGAAGATTAAGAACTCAAGCCAGTTTAATTATCGAATTCGCTGTAGCGCGAAAGCATTGTTTTCAGTTGAACGGATTGCGTTTGCCCCATTCTATCTTCCCAACTTGAGGTAATAACGATTGTCTTTAACGATCCCGAGACTGTCGCCGGTGGTACCTGCCATTGAAGGGTGTAAGCTCCTGCAGTGGAAGAGCCTGTAGCGATAGAATCAAAGTCAGCAACTGGCATTGCTGAAACAGCCGCGGAAGCTCCTCGGGTGCGGAACCATTCGAGTTTGTTTTCGGCTAGACGCAGCGCTTCGATACTTTTGATTGCATATTCCGATTCCCGTTCTAAGTATACGTTCAGCTTTGTTAACCCCAACGCCCCAACGCCGAGAAGGAGAAATGCGATCAATACTTCGAGCAGACTAAATCCTTTCTGTTTAAAGATCATTCCAAGAACCTTTTTTCCAATATACTTTTTTAAGCTTTTTCATCGGTTCATTAATCACATCCCGATTGTAATGAAACGATAATGAAGTGTTGAAAAGAGCGAAAGTGCCTGGAGCATCCATCACAAAACCACCTAACGGGTTGAAAGAGCCATGTTGGAAGTAACCAACTCTTGCCTTGCTCATTGGTACGGTACCAGCTAGTGCAGCAATCACCCCATTTAAATCTGCGTTGTTCTGAAGTGCCTCCCAGTCGGTAAAGTCCGGCGCAACACCCGTCGTCGGATCTGCATACAGCGGTGAAATGAAGTGATAGAGCATCCCAGTGAAATCCTGAGTCCCTCTCGTTGATAAGATCCCGTCTTGAACGACTAAAATAATGCCATTGCCACTTAAGTTATTATCAATAGCAGTTTTGATGCTAGTGAAGTCATCAGTATTTATTTCACATCCACCGTAGACCCAAATAAGATCTTTACCTGCTTCAATATTGTCTACGATACTTTCCGCACAGTTCGTGTTGAAACTGGGCGCTGGTAAATCAGATTCAGAATCCAAAGTGACCGAGTTGAGAGAAAGGGGCACATAACCAAAAAGTGAGTTATCAGACATCACGTCAAACCATTCGTTTTTTGGTACATCAAATACATCCTTAAAAGGATCCATGCTTGAAGATTGTCGATAGTCATTTTTAGAGCCTGCAACACTCTGCCCCCAACTATAATGAGTAGCCGCACATCTTTGCTCCCGACCAGACGGGCTATCAGGAAATTTTGCGTAAGGTTTAGATAGTTGATATGGATGATATGTGCTCACGCTTGTAGCGTAGAAGTAATTAAAATAGAGTACCGATGTACATTCCCATGAATTATTCCCGAGACTTTTACCGGGATCAGGAGAACTAGTATAAGAACCATTAATAACAAGATCAGAAATGGATTTTATGGCTCCAGCTCCGCCAAGGGATGGAAATTTAATGATTTTTTTGACTTTCGTGTTTTCAGTTTCAGCAGTGACAACACTGGATACTTCTGGAGAAAATGTAAGTCCATTTAGTTCCATTGCCACCTTGCAGTCATTAACCGTCGCAGGTATTTCTTTCTCTAGCTTTGCTTTAGAAAACGCACATTCCAACCCACCTTCGGCTTTCCAATGTGCCTGTCGAGCTTTTAACTCATTCTGAGCAACTTTAATTTGAAAAAAGATACCTTTTGATGATGCAAGTGCCACGATTAAAGCGAGAAGCAAAAGAACTGAAGTCACTAATAATGCGACATAGCCTGATTGGTTAGACTTAAATTTCATTGCCAGTTCCTTTGCTTAATTGAGACTGTTTCCACTTTGCTAAAAGAGCCATCAACCGTTTGTAAACCTAATTGGATGTCGGTTAATGCACTTGTATTTTTGCCATTCGTAACTGTCCCTGAACTCACGGTAAATTGAGTAACTTGAAAAATATCTTGGTCAAATAAAGAATAACAAGAGCCCACGGCGTTAAAGGTTAATATTTGCGTTTGAGAGACCTTTCCTTGTTCACACATAACAAGCCGAGTATCTCGCTTCTCATACTTAATGTTTCGATAATTTTCGTTATCTATAGAGCCTTCTTTGAAGTAAACAAAACCTATAGAGGAACCACCGCTAATGGTAATAGTATCCGTCGCTCCCGATAGCTTAAGTGAATGACCGTTACCACCATCGTAACCTGCGCGTTGAATATCCTCTTTCACCACTGAAAAAGTTAGGTTGAGGGCCTGTAGGAGATGTAATTCTAAACTTTTCTCTCTTGCTGTTTTTTGCAAGCTAAGAAATACAGAGCCGATCACTCCCAATAGAATTAATCCAATTAACGAACTGATCATTAACTCGATTAAAGAACTGCCTTGTTGAAAGCGTTTACGAACATTTTGGGTAATCATATAACTTTGCTCCAGACTCGCTACAAACCTTGATGCGTCCAGGTGGATTCGAAAGTTTGATTTTCAATTTTGAATTCTGATTGTTAGTCGAGAAGAACTCTATATTCCCGGAGCTAGGCCGCCCTCTTACTTCTTCAAAGCTTATATATTTGGTGGCATAGTTATGCTTTATCGACAACTCAGAATAAGGTGAGCCGGAAAAATGTAATATGGTATTCCCCCCCACAGTCGATGAATCCGTCAACGTAAGTGACCAAGTTCCCCTATTAATGGTGTCATTTTTATTCATCGTAAAATGCACATACAGGTTTGTATTTCTCATTACCGCTTCTGACTTACTTTGATTAAGAAATCCAACAAGTTCTGTTGCAAGGCCTTGCATTTGTACTGTTTGAGAAACACGACTAAAACTCGGAGCCGCAACCGCCAACAAAATACTCAGCACCGATACCGTAATAAGTAGCTCCAACAACGTAAACCCGCGAGGCATTTCCCAAATTCCTATGCAAACAACTAATTAGCTGTAATTCATCTTGCACAGATGCTATCACCTGCCAAAAATAGTCGGAAAAGTGAAAAGGAAACTACTCGTAATGATTCGAATTTATCGTTGTAACAGCTACAAAATAAGATTAGGCGGGATGACATTGATCGAATTACTGATAGCAGTCGTGATCGTCGGAATCATTTCTGCTGTCGCTTATCCCTCGTACACAAACCATGTCATTAAGTCGCACCGAACAGTGGCACTAAGTGATATCAGCCGTATCCAGCTAGAATTGGAAACGTCTTACGACAACGGGTATGACTGGAGCCATATTATTCCAGGCGGCCACTGCGCGATATGTGATTCTGACAGCAATCGCTTTACTTTTTCTATCGTGAGTTCCGCCACTACGGCTTATACCATCACGGCAACGGCCAAATCTGATCGGGGGCAAGATGGGGACAGCTGCTTCCCTGCCGGGGTGAATACCATCACACTGACTTCAGCAAATGTTGAATCACCAAACGCGTGTTGGAACTGATAGTCGTTAAAAACGAAAAAGGCCTGCATCTCTGCAAGCCTTTGTCATCTTTAATTGTTGGTCGCTTTAGCTCGTCAGATCATCGAAGAACTTTTTAACGCCATTGAAGAAGCCTTCTGATTTAGGCTTATGCTTCGTTGCTGCTTCACCACCGCAAGACTCTTCAAACTCTTTCAACAACTCTTTCTGACGTGAGCTTAGGTTCACTGGTGTTTCTACCACCAACTTAACGATTAAGTCGCCAATACCACCGCCGCGGACGCCTTTCACACCTTTGCCACGCATACGGAACATACGGCCAGTTTGTGTTTCAGAAGGTACTTTTAGATTCACTCGACCATCCAGTGTCGGTACTTCAACTTCCCCACCAAGTGCTGCCATAGCAAAGCTTACTGGCACCTCACAGTACAGGTTGTTGCCGTCACGCTCAAAAATGTGGTGATCTTTTACGTGAACCTGAACATATAGGTCACCCGCTGGTGCGCCCATTTCTCCCGCTTCACCTTCACCTGATAGACGAATGCGATCGCCTGTATCAACACCTGCAGGGATCTTAACGTTAAGTGTTTTAGTTTTTTGCTTACGGCCCTGACCATGACACTCATTACAAGGGTCTTTAATGATCTTACCTTTACCATGACAGGTTGGACAGGTTTGCTGCACTGCAAAGAAACCTTGGCGCATTTGAACTTGACCGTGGCCATGACAGGTACCACAAGTTTCAGCCGACGTGCCTTTTTTCGCACCGCTGCCATCACACGAGTCACAGTGTACAAGCGTTGGAACTTCGATCTCTTTTGAAACACCACGAACCGCTTCTTCAAGAGTCAGCTCCATGTTGTAACGAAGATCGGCACCGCGTTGTGCGCGATGAGCACTACCACCGCCACGACGACCACCACCAAAGATATCACCGAATACGTCACCAAAGATGTCGCCGAAATCAGCACCGCCGCCGCCAAAGCCGCCACCGAAACCACCGCCGCCTTGTTCAAAAGCAGCATGGCCGTACTGATCATATGCCGCTTTTTTCTGAGAGTCGGTTAGAATTTCGTACGCTTCTTTTACTTCTTTAAACTTATCCGCAGCAGAATCATCACCCTGGTTACGGTCTGGGTGGAATTTCATAGCAAGACGCTTATAAGCCTTCTTGATATCACGTTCTGATGCATCACGGCTAACGCCTAATACTTCGTAAAAATCACGTTTTGACATGTTCTTCGTCACCAATGTAGTACTGCAAACGGCCACTGCCGCTTGGTGTTAATATCGTTTTAGATAAAAGCTTTCTTAAAAAAGCGCTTAGCTAGAAAGACCGGACTATTCACAAACATGCGGGCGTCAGAGTCACCTCAAACGCCCGCAAAGATTCCAATAAGTGTTTCCAACAGGATAATTTTCTGCCATCGCAGCAAACTACCCTAATGTTGAATTACTTCTTATCGTCTTTAACTTCTTCGAACTCAGCGTCTACAACATCGTCATCTGTAGACTTTTGAGCACCTGCTTCAGCACCTTGTTGTGCTTGAGCTTTTTGCTGAGCGATTTCCATCAGTTTTTGAGCAGCCGTCATAAGCGCCTGAACTTTAGCGTCGATAGCTTCTTTATCTTCGCCTTTACGCGCTTCTTCTAGCTCAGAAATAGCAGCTTCAATCTTCTCTTTCTCTTCAGCTGGAAGAGCATCACCTGCTTCTTCAATTTGCTTACGAGTACCGTGAATCATTTGGTCTGCTTGGTTACGTGCAGTTGCTAGCTCTTCGAACTTTTTGTCCGCTTCTTTGTTAGCTTCTGCTTCTTGTACCATTTTCTCGATGTCTTCATCGCTCAGACCGCTAGAAGCCTGGATAGTGATCTTCTGCTCTTTACCAGTCTGTTTGTCTTTCGCTGATACGTGCAGGATACCGTCCGCATCCAGGTCGAAAGTTACTTCGATTTGTGGCATACCACGTGGCGCAGGCTGAATGCCTTCCAGGTTAAATTGACCTAGAGACTTGTTGTAGCTCGCTTGCTTACGCTCACCTTGCAGAACGTGGATAGTTACCGCGTTCTGGTTGTCTTCTGCTGTGGAGAAAACCTGGTTCGCTTTAGTTGGGATAGTTGTATTCTTCTCAACTAGCTTAGTCATTACGCCGCCCATTGTCTCGATACCCAGAGACAGTGGAGTTACGTCTAGAAGTAGTACGTCTTTCACTTCACCAGCAAGTACACCACCTTGAACTGCAGCACCCATTGCTACTGCTTCATCAGGGTTTACATCGCGACGCGCTTCTTTACCAAAGAACTCAGCAACTTTCGCTTGAACCATTGGCATACGAGTCTGACCACCAACCAGGATTACGTCAGTGATGTCGTTTACTGATAGGTCAGCGTCAGCTAGAGCTACTTTTAGAGGGTCAAGAGAACGTTGTACCAGGTCTTCAACTAGAGATTCTAGCTTCGCACGAGTCACTTTAATGTTCATGTGCTTAGGACCAGTCGCGTCTGCAGTAACGTAAGGTAGGTTTACGTCAGTTTGAGTAGTAGAAGAAAGCTCGATTTTCGCTTTTTCTGCTGCTTCTTTAACACGCTGCATAGCTAGTGGATCGTTCTTAAGATCAATGCCTTGCTCTTTCTTGAACTCGCCTACTAAGTAGTTGATTAGACGGTTATCAAAGTCTTCACCACCAAGGTGAGTGTCACCGTTAGTTGCTAGAACTTCGAACGTTTTCTCGCCTTCAACTTCATCGATTTCGATGATTGAGATATCGAATGTACCACCACCAAGGTCATATACAGCGATAGTGCGGTCACCGCCTTTCTTATCTAGGCCGTACGCTAGCGCTGCTGCTGTTGGTTCGTTGATGATACGTTTAACTTCTAGACCTGCGATACGGCCAGCATCTTTAGTTGCTTGACGCTGAGCATCGTTGAAGTACGCAGGTACTGTGATAACTGCGCCAGTTACTGGCTCACCTAGGAAGTCTTCAGCAGTTTTCTTCATTTTCTTAAGAACTTCAGCTGAAACCTGAGGAGCCGCCATTTTTTGGCCTTTAGCTTCTACCCAAGCGTCGCCGTTGTCAGCCTTAACAATTTTGTAAGGCATGATTTCGATGTCACGCTGAACTTCTTCGTCTTCAAAACGACGACCGATAAGACGCTTAATTGCAAATAGCGTGTTTTCTGGGTTAGTTACTGCTTGACGTTTCGCTGGTTGACCTACTAGTGTCTCACCGTCAGTGTAAGCAATAACCGATGCAGTAGTACGTTCACCCTCTGCGTTTTCAATTACACGAGGTTTGTCGCCGTCCAATACTGCAACACATGAGTTAGTAGTACCTAAGTCAATACCAATGATTTTACCCATCTGGCTATCTCCGAATAAATTCTATTTTCGTTTGGTTATAACCCCAATGTGGGGGGAGGAGAATCGGGTTTCAACCCTTGCTCACAAACAAAAATAATCAATGTTTGCTTCTCTATGCCACATAGATAAGGGCGGCAAAATGCTTTTCAAGGGCAGAATTAAAAAAAAGCGTCATTTTTCTAATTTATTGGCTTTCTTTACGATTAGTTAGTAATGCGTCACAAAGTCGTAGCTCGGTAAATCACCACCTGTATTAATCTAAACTGCCTTTACCATGTTATTTACAATAAAAAACGAGCCCTATGGACTCGCTTTCTGCTTTATATAGTAAAGATAATTCAGAACATTACGCGCTTGCCTGAACAGGCTCCGCATCAACGATTTCTTCTTTACCTATCTCACCTTCTGATTTAGCAACGATAGTGTTTACCGCCGTATCACCTACAACATTAGAAGACGTACAGAACATGTCGTTAATACGGTCAACTGCTGCAATAATTGCTAAACCTTCTGGTGGCAAACCTAGTTGGTGAAGTAAAACACCAACCATCAC
The DNA here is from genome assembly GCF_052353105.1 of Vibrio sp. YIC-376. Taxonomy (NCBI): domain Bacteria; kingdom Pseudomonadati; phylum Pseudomonadota; class Gammaproteobacteria; order Vibrionales; family Vibrionaceae; genus Vibrio; species Vibrio sp. YIC-376. Next base: position 141,980 of record NZ_JBBWFK010000004.1, on the reverse strand, counting down.
AACACCACCGCCTGGAACACCACCAGCACCAATCGATAGCAGAAGAATCGTCAAACCAAGTGTGAAGATATCTGCCGTATTAATTGGCTGACCAAAAGCATTCGCCACAAAAATCGTCGCCAATGCGATATAAATAGATACACCAGACATGTTCATTGTTGCACCTAGTGGTACACCGAAACCAGCCACGGATTTAGAAACCTGCAGCTTTTCTGTCAGCGTGCGCATGGTGACAGGAATGGTTGCGTTTGAACTTGCAGTAGATAAAGAGAACAGAATTTGTTCATGTGTCGCGCGCAAAAAGGTCTTTGGAGAAGTACCTGTCGCAAGACCGACTGCTACTGGATAGAAGAAGAATATCCAGAACACTAGCATCGACACTACGAGAGCAACATAACCAGCTACAGACATCAGCGTGTTTGCGTCCAACGTTGCACCCAGTTGAATCATTAAAGCAAATACACCGTAAGGCGCGAGGCTCATAACCAGGCCAACGAGTTTCATCATGATTTCGTTTGCCATCTTAAAGGTACGAATAGCCGGACCACCACGAGAATCCAGAGCTTGAATTGCCAAACCAGTCAGAATCGCCATAAAAATGATTTGTAGCATGTCACCGCTTGCAAACGCCTGAACAGGGTTGCTAGGTACGATATTCACTACCAGAGAAAAGATATCAGGCGTTTCAGTCGTCGTAAGTTGAACGGATTCAGAAACCGTCCCCGCTAGGTTAGCACCCGCTCCTGGTTGAAAAATAAGACCAACCGTCAGTGCCGCCGCAATCGCAATAATCGTGTTTACGATATAAAGCGCGAAGGTTTTACCGCCAAGGCGGCCAAATGCAGTAATGTCTTTAAGATCGACGATACCACACACAATTGATACATAAACCAAAGGAACAACAAGCAGTTTGATCAGCGAAACAAACATACCGCCAGCGCCTTCTGCTGCACCAAGCAGATAAGTATCAAAAATCGCAATACCGCTAAACAAATACTGAATAGCAGTCCCCAGCACTAAGCCGGCAAACAAACCTATAAAAATCTTTTTAGAAAGCGATTTATCCATCATAAATCTCCAATATGTTATGTTTACTATTTACTCTTTTATAGTTATATCTGCTTAAATATGAAGCAGTCGTCGCAAATCATACACAGAGAAGTTACAAAATAAAGTGAATCTTTTCATTTTTGTTAACAGAAAATCTCAGCAATATTCACCATATTTTCGGTTATTTTTTAGCACAAGCGTTCACAAGCCTAACAATTACAATAGGTTAATAGGCATAAATTCAAAACACAGAAGCAAAAGAGAGCGGAAATTTACTATTGGAAAAATTATCCCCAATAAGAAAATTTATGAAGAAGATCAAATTTCGATTTTTAAGACAGTAAAGCGACAAAGTGCAATGAATTGTATAAAAAAATGCCTGTCACAATGTGACAGGCATTTTTGGGATTATTTCAACGGTAAAGTAACTTACTTAGCAACCATAACCATTGCAGGACGAACAACACGGCCGTTTAACTCGTAGCCTTTTTGCATAACGAACATAACAGTATTTGATTCGTGATCCGGGCTTTCTTGGATAGACATAGCTTGGTGCAACTCAGGGTTAAAGGCTTCACCCTCAGGATTGATCTCTTTCAGACCAAATTTAGCAACAACGTCTACAAACGTTTTATGAGTAAGCTCAACACCTTCAAGGATCGGCTTAATCACTTCGTTTTCTGTATCAGCCGCTTGGATTGCACGCTCTAAGTTATCAATCACAGGAAGCAGTTCTTCTGCAAACTTGTTCAGCGCGTATTTACGAGCTTTATCGATCTCTTGCTCTGTACGGCGACGCATGTTCTCTACTTCAGCTTTTGCTCGAAGAACAGAGTCTTGCTGATCTTTTACTTTTGTCTCGCTAGACAATAGCGCCGCTTCTAGTTGAGCAATCTTAGCGTCTTTCTCATCACCAATTTCTTCAAGTTCCGCTTCAGCTTCTTGAGCTGCGGCTTCTACTTTCTCAGCCTCTTCGATGATTTGATCAAGCTCTTCTTCGGTAACTTTATTTTCTTCGTTGCTCATGATATCTCCAGAATTCAACGTAATTCTCTTAAAGCCATGCGTGTTTTGTGGGCTTTAACCACATAAAAATTCGCATATTTAGGTAACTTGCCATTATTATGGGGATGAAGATTCCTGATTCAAGCCTCTTTAATGCGGAAATTCTATGAAAAATCCATGTAACGTGATCGCGATTATCGGAAAACCAAGAGATCAACAAGCTATTCAAACTCATAGAGAGTTGTACCAATGGTTGACCGCAGAAGGTTACAAAGTATTTATTGACGATCGTCTTGCTGCAATTTTAGACGAGATCCCGCAAAAGCAGTTTGCGAGTTTAGTTGAGCTAGGAAAAAACTCAGACCTTGCAATTGTGGTTGGTGGTGACGGCAACATGCTGGGCGCTGCACGCATTTTATCACGCTTTGACGTACCAGTTATCGGCGTTAACAGAGGTAATTTAGGCTTTCTGACCGATTTAAACCCGGATGACTTCCAAGCGGCTCTCAAAGCGGTACTCGAAGGTGAATACATCGAAGAAGAGCGTTTCTTGCTTGAAGCAGAAGTGCATCGCCATGGTCAAATAAAAAGCCACAATGCCGCCTTAAACGAAGCGGTTCTCCACCCTGGCCAAATCGCACATATGATTGAGTTTGAAGTTTATATCGATGAAAGCTTCGCTTTTTCACTGCGCGCAGATGGATTGATCGTATCGACGCCGACAGGTTCAACCGCGTATTCTCTCTCTGGAGGCGGCCCGATTCTGTCACCAAGCTTAAACGCGATTTCGTTGGTGCCTATGTTCCCTCATACGCTGTCGAGTCGGCCATTAGTTGTCGATGGAAAACGCCGTATCAAACTGCTTGTATCTCCAGAAAATCGTGGCACTCAAGAAGTCAGTTGTGATGGACAAGTTTCATTACCTGTATCCCCTGGTGATGAGATCCACATATACCAGAGCCCAAACGTACTAAAACTGATCCATCCGAAAGATTACAGTTACTATCACGTTTTGCGAAACAAACTGGGCTGGTCAAGTAAACTTTTTTAATGTAGCTCCCATCTGATAAAGCGCAGAAATCCCACATAACTGCGCTTTATATCCAACAGGTAACGACTTGACACATCGGCCAACTCTACGCTCCAAATTCGTCATACGTTTTGCTTCAACTCTTCGTAACTCTTTAAATTTAAATAATTCGTTGTCAGCCAACGATTCACTTTTCCTACAACATCACAAAAAAACATTTCGCCAGCAAAAATTTTCACGCCCATCTTTACTGTATAAAGAAACAGTATATACTGTTTTCTTATACAGTATTGTTCAGTTATACAGGTAAATAAAAATGCTGGCTCATCTAAGTGTTAATAATTTTGCAATTGTTAAGTCTTTACAACTCGAGCTTTCTAAGGGAATGACCACCATTACAGGTGAAACAGGCGCAGGTAAATCTATTGCAATTGATGCCTTAGGCCTCTGCTTAGGTGGTCGGTCCGATGCAGGCATGGTGCGACAAGGTGAAGAAAAAACCGAAGTGAGTGCTGCATTTTTACTGGATAACAACTTACATGCAACGCGTTGGCTAGAAGATAACGACCTGCTCGATGGCAGTGAATGTATTTTGCGTCGCATCATTACTAAAGAAGGCCGCTCAAGAGCCTTCATCAATGGCAGCCCAGTACCACTTTCACAACTAAAATCTCTCGGTCAGCTTTTGATTAATATCCATGGTCAGCATGCTCACCATCAATTGATGAAAAGTGATCATCAGATGGCCATGCTGGATCAATATGCTGGTCACTTAAATCTACTAACAAGTACTCGAAGTGCCTATCAGCACTGGCGCCAAGCAGACAATAACCTCAGGCAGCTAAAGGAAAATAGCCAGCAGAATCAGGCACAAAAGCAATTGCTTGAATACCAAATAAAAGAACTGAATGAGCTATCGCTAGGTGAAGAAGAATTTGCAGAACTCGAACAAGAGCACAAACGACTATCCAACAGTGGTGAGCTCGCCGCTACCTGTCAGCAAGCCATCGAACTTATTTACGAAGGTGAAGAAGTCAATGCGCTTGGTATTTTGCAATCAGCCAATCACTCCCTAATCCAATTAGCAGAATTGGACGAGAAACTGTCTGAACTGCCAAATATGTTAGCGGAAGCAATGATTCAATTGGAAGAAACTAAGAACGAACTGCGCAATTACCTTGATAGTATCGATGTCGATCCCGGCCGCATGGCGTATGTAGAAGAGCGTTTTTCCAAAGTCATGTCGATGGCGCGTAAACACCATGTTATGCCAGAAGAGCTTTACCAGCATCATCAGGATTTATTAGCACAAATAGAAGCTTTGGATTGTTCTGATGAAAGACTCGATGAACTCGCTCAGGAAGTTGAACAAAAATACCAAAACTTCTTAAGTTCAGCCGAGAAACTGAATAAATCACGCAGCCGTTACGCAAAGGAACTGAATAAACTCATTACCCAAAGTATGCACGAATTAAGCATGGAAAAGGCCGTGTTCAACATTGAAGTAAATAACGAAAATACACACCCTTCTCCATTGGGTATGGATAGCGTTTGCTTCTTAGTTTCAACTAACCCTGGCCAACCACTGCAACCAATAGCGAAAGTTGCTTCTGGTGGTGAGTTATCGCGTATCTCGTTAGCGATTCAAGTCATCACGGCTCAGAAAGTAGATACTCCTAGCCTGATTTTCGATGAAGTGGATGTGGGTATCAGCGGGCCAACCGCAGCTGTGGTTGGTAAAATGCTTCGTAAACTTGGGGAATCGACACAGGTACTGTGTGTGACTCACCTTCCGCAAGTAGCAGGTTGTGGCCATCAACAAATGTTTGTCGCGAAGCACACCAAAAAAGGACAAACAGAGACCCAAATGCATGCTCTGGATGAACAACAACGTGTCGCAGAATTAGCCCGTCTGCTTGGTGGTAGTCAGATTACCGACTCAACCCTTGCTAATGCCAAAGAGCTGCTTATCGCTGCATAAATTATTCTACAGAGTCATTGGAAGTACCAATGACTCTTTGTTTATCCCCCAACTTCCACTACCTTTACGCTTGTGCTAAAACGTCTCTAACAGTGAACGTGAGTGAATATCTACCAATAAATGCAACTCAACTCAAAATTCGTTGTCAGATTCCCTACCATACGACGCATAGCTTTTTACATCTGCGTCGAGCTTGTTTATTATCAGCGCAGTATTTTAAAGGTTAGTAAGAAATTATTATGCAATTAAAGAAGTGGTTAGTTGCCGTACCATTAGCAATGACGTTGCTGACAGGATGTTCGGTATTAGAAAAACTGGTTTATCGCATTGATATCAACCAAGGCAACTATGTAGAACAAAGTGCGGTAGATAAATTAAAGTTTGGGATGACTAAAGCACAGGTTCGCTTCGTACTTGGATCGCCGATGCTTATCGAGAACGGTTATCCAAACACATGGTATTACATATACCATCACACCCCTGGACACGGTGATCCTGTTCAGAAAGACCTCGTCGTTAACTTCGATGATCAGGGTACTCTTGCTGACATTAACGGTGACTTCCCGAAAAGCGACGAGTTTTACGAGAAAATTCAGTAAATAAAACCTTTATACAAAAAACCTCCCAGTTGGGAGGTTTTTTAATAATTCCGAGTTTAACTCTTACGCAGAGCGTTAGGCTTACTACCAGTGACCGGATCGGCATTGCCCGCCGCTTTCGCTTGTTCCGCACGTTTACGGCGAATCTCTTTAGGGTCGGCAAGTAGTGGACGATAAATTTCGATTCTGTCTCTGTCACGTACCGTCGCATCCAGCTTCACATTACGGCTGAATACACCAACTTTATTCTTCGATAAATCAATTTCTGGATACAGCTCAAGCACACCAGATAGACTAATGATCTCTTCAACCGTTTCGTGTTTATTCACCACTAGATTAAACACACGCTGTTCATGTGGTAAGGCGTAAACAACCTCTACATGAATCATATCTGATTCAATACTCATAACACTCGTACACCTGTTTCGCACGTTTAGTAAAGGCATTGACCATATTGCTAGTCAGCTCGTTAAAAATCTTACCAAAAGCCAATTCGATCATTTTACTAGAGAATTCAAATTCAAGTTTGAGTTCAACTTTACAGGCTTGCTCGTCCAGAGCAGTAAAAAACCAACCGCCACGCAAAGTCTTAAAAGGACCATCAACCAAGTTCATCATGATTGACTCTCCAGGAATAAGTTCATTAGAAGTGGTAAAGGTTTTACTGATACCTGCTTTCGCCACATCGACAGAAGCCACCATACCATCATCCGAAGCGTTTATAACTCTAGATCCCGAGCAACCAGGCAGAAACTCAGGGTATTTAGCAACATCATTGACCAGATCAAACATCTGCTCTGCACTAAACGATACCAACGCTGAACGGCTGATTTGCTTCATACTTACTCCTATCGATACATGTCCAGATTAAAAGCGAGAGCCAATTTTACTTTTATTCAGCGATTGCGCAAATAAAAGGATTTCCTAACCGATATCCAAGCCGTATAATGAGGCCATTATGGCAAAGACAAAATCAAAACAAAAAGCGGGTAGTAACACTATCGCGCTTAACAAAAAAGCTCGCCACGAGTATTTCATTGAAGATGAAATCGAAGCTGGCTTAGAGCTCCAAGGTTGGGAAGTGAAAGCCCTTCGCCAAGGTAAAGCCAATATTTCTGAAAGTTACGTATACATGCGTAACGGTGAAGCCTTTGTGAGTGGCATGACAATCACTCCTTTGAATCAGGCATCGACACACGTAGTGGCGAACCCTACCCGTGTGCGTAAATTACTTATGAGTCGTCGTGAACTCGATAACCTACTCGGTCGTGTCAACCGTGAAGGCATGACATTAATTGCACTTTCTCTGTACTGGTCTCGCTCTTGGGTGAAGGTAAAAATTGGCGTGGCAAAAGGTAAAAAGCTGCACGACAAGCGTACAGATCTAAAAGAAAAAGATTGGGCGAGAGAAAAAGCACGTGTAATGAAGAGTTCACTGCGTTAATCTTGACCACTTAAACGCGTAGGGCTGGACAGCTAATGCTTTTCTGTTACTATGCGAACAATACCTTGGGGCTGATTTAGGATTCGACGGGAATTCAGAAGTCTGAGGTGCATGCCGAGGTGCGGTAGGCCTCGTTAACAAACCGCAAAAAAATAGTCGCAAACGACGAAAACTACGCACTAGCAGCTTAATACCCTGCTTAGAGCTCTCTCGCCCTAGCTTCCGCACGTAAGACGGGGAATAACGAGAGATCAAACCCAAACGCGCTAGCCCGGATTCTCCCGCCTGAGAGATGAACGGCGAATTATAATTCAGGATAGTCATTCATTCGCGTGTCGGTTCGCAGGTGGGTGGCGAAACTAAAGATCGACTAAGCATGTAGTACCAATGATGAAAGGTTTTCGGACGCGGGTTCAACTCCCGCCAGCTCCACCAATCACTAGTAACGGGACGTCTCAGGACGTCCCGTTTTCTTTTCTAAACCCTTGTCCTATCTAGCTTTAAGTGGTTCAGGGCGTCTCATCAAGATTCACTTAATCTCAGTCATTTAGTAACATTCTGCGTAACACTAACCAATAACAACACAAATTGGTGTTACATCAGAAAGGAACTATTAAAATGGCTAAGAAAATCAAGCCTTTATCACCAACTCAAGTAACCAAAGCTAAGCCCTTAGAGAAAGAATATTCGCTTGCCGATGGCAACGGTCTGTACTTACGTATAAAACCTAACGGCGCAAAGCTTTGGATTTTCAACTACATCCATCCAGTGACTAAAAAACGCAAGAACATCAGCCTTGGTGCTTTTCCTGACATTACTCTCGCATCTGCGAGAGAAAAAACAAGAGAGATGCGCCAACAGGTCGCTGAAGGTATTGATCCAAAAACTCACAGGGATAACCAACTCATTACCGCACAGATAGCTCAGTCATCAACTCTTAAATCCGTTGCCGAAGAATGGTTTGAAGTAAAAAAGCATGACGTTTCCGAAGACTATGCCAACGATATCTGGCGATCTCTCGAGCTACATATTTTTCCCAACCTAGGTAACATGCCGATAAGTGAGCTAACTGCCCCAATTGTGATTCAAGTCTTACGACCAGTAGAAGCAAAGGGCGCATTAGAGACAGTTAAACGAGTATGTCAGCGAATAAATGAAGTGATGAACTACGCAGTGAATTGCGGAAAGATTCAGTCCAACCCATTATTCGGGATAAAGCATGCATTTAAAAAGTCGAAAGCTGATCACATGAGTACTATCAGCCCAGACGAACTCCATACTCTTATGCAAGCGATGTCGTTAGCCAATATCAAGCTTGCTACCCGCTGCGCTTTTGAATTCCAACTCCACACCCTGACCCGTCCTGTTGAATGTGCTGCCGCTGAATGGAGTGAAATTGATTTCGAAAACAAACTTTGGGTCATTAGCAAGGATAAAATGAAAATGAAGCGCGACCACAAAATCCCTCTTTCAGACGCTTCTATTCAGCTTTTAAACTTTATGAAGCCCATCTCCTACGGACAACGCTATGTCTTCCCCAGTTCAAAGTCTGTTGACCAGCACATGAACAGTCAGAGCGTCAACGCAGCTCTAAAACGTGCAGGAATGAAAGGAAAGCTGGTAAGTCACGGTATGCGTTCCATCGGCAGTACAGCGCTCAACGAACAGGGCTTCAACAAAGATGCTATTGAGCTGTGTCTAGCACACGTAGACAAGAACACGATTCGTGACATCTACAACAATGCTGAGTACCTCCAGGAGCGTCGCAAGATAATGGAATGGTGGAGCAACTTCATACTTGATGCTTCTAAAAGTGCTAACACTATTGCAAAGCCGCGAGGCTGAGTCATGGCATTAAAACAAGACCTTAACTATCAGAATTCCGCTCTTTACAAATTCTTGCATAAGCATAGAGAACGCATATTTAAGGATAGAACAAAGACTCCTGAAAATACTGCTCTATTCCTTCTATATTTAGGTTTCTCTCTAAAAGACTCGACTCCATACACTAAAGGATTTTCGGAAGTAGAGTACTTGATTGAAAATACATTCATTACGGCACTAGACATTTTATGTAAAGATGATGCAGATGAAATCAATCAGATATTGAGGGATTACTCAGATCAAATAGGATTAACGAAAAATAAAAAGCCCAAACGATTCGATGATGAGGATATTTATCAAATGGTATTGCTAGGAAAGGAGATTTTTCCTGAAAAACCATTAGAGAAAATCTATGAAAAAATCGAAAGTGTGACAAAGATCTCAAAGAGTCAAATCAAGAAAAAATACTACTCTTTCATCCAATTGACCAAAAATAAACCAATACTCAAAGAACATTACGCAAGAAACAGAACACGAAGAGAGGTAAGCCATCACTGGACAAGTTTATTTGATCTTGATATCGGATTTTTACCTACTTACAAAGATTTTTTTCTTGACATGGTATCGGCCATCGATGAAGTACTTGAACACAGCTATCATCATCATTTAGGTTACCCTAAAACAGATACACCAAGTGCATTGCAAGATCTCATAGATTTCCATAACCATCTGAATATTAACAAAAAAGAAAACCCTTCTGGGTTAATAACGTTACACGAGATTAGCTATAAGCAACCTTACTATGAGTTTAAATACTATCGAACTGAACTCGAAAAGTACTATTCATCGAAAGCTATTAACAAGCTTCCAAGTCTTTCTTTTTCAGATGAATTAGAGAAAGAAGCGGTGTTCTTTAACTTTTTCGAGGCGGCAAAACCAATAAAATCAAACACTTAGACACATACTTCATCTCACCCCACGATTGGTCAAGAACCCCTCTCTGTTTTTGACCAATCACTTGTCATAACTTCAATTCCGTCGCTGGCCAGCGGTCTTTAACACAAACGAAAAATTAAAAAATAACAAAGGTGTTAGTTATGACTGAACAACAAATCAAAATCGTACGTAAATCTGACGTTCTACAGCGCGTTCCATTTTCAAGAGCGACTCTTCACCGCAAAATTAACGATGGAACTTTCCCACCATCAATTCCTTTAGGTGCAAACTCTGTTGGTTTCTTATCTCATGAGGTCGATGCAATTATCGCAGCGATGGCACTAGGTAAAGATCTACAGCAAACTGTTTCTCATCTTGTTGAGCAAAGACAGTCTCTTTTCGACAACAGTCTCTATGCACTAGCCGCATAACTAAAAACTCTCACTAAGCACAATAAATCAATTGTTTACTGCATGCTTTAGCATGCTGGTAAAAGTGCAGAATTTTTTAGTTATATATATTATCTAGAAATTTTGCACTTTTACGTTCAAGCAGGAATTAGAATAAATGAACGTCATCGCGCAATCTCAATCTACAGAACACACTCTACTTCAAACCTCAAAAGCTAAGTCGGTTTTCATTATGCTCGACCCGTGCCTTCAGCATCGCTCGAATGATCATCGAGTCGTTGCTCTACGCAACGACAGAAGCAATGCGATGGATGTCGTCAGATATTATCTAGATGCTGGCTATACGATTACATTAGTCGCCGATTCAAAGCTGTTCCCGACTCAAACGGCTAGATTAATGAAAAGCAACTACTGTGGAAGTCGTGTTCCAATGTTAGATAGCGCGACAGGGATTTACTACAGCTTAGAGAACTTTAGAAGCACTGTGACTTATCTAACCCTTTGCAACTCTCTATCACCGTGCAAAGAGACATCGCAGTGGCTTTCCAAGCAATTGATTCGTACTGTTCCTCTGACAAACAGCACAACCGAGGCATGTGTTAACACCTTTCTGTCTGATTTACAGGGCGTTCAGAGTATCGACTTGTTGAGATCAGCACTTGACGAGCAACTCGAACAGAATCGCAATAGAGTGCGAAAGTTCATGTCTCCGACTCTTCAAACTAAGACCATCACCGTTGATTCATTGCGCTCTCCGCTGTGCTCACAGCTTATCAACGACAGCAAAACTCTTGCAGTAAGAGCGGCAACAGGCACAGGGAAGACCAAGCATCTATTTGGTCCATTAGCGAAAGCGGCTCGAAGCAAAAACAAGAAGATCGTTTATTTGTCTTACTTGACCGCACTGGTCGAACAATACTGTAATGACAATCTCGCAGTCAGCTACAACCAGGATTTATGCGAGCTAGAACAGGCGGATGCAATGGGGGTTGTTGTAAACAGCATTTGGAAATCTCATATTCGCTCTGTGCTTAATCAGGCGGATATCCTTATCATTGATGAGTTCGAAAAAGTACTGACGACTGTCGTATGTTCTGAACCAAGTAAACAGTTACCTAAGCAAAACGTTTTTGAAAGCTTGTCAGAAGTCATTCGTAATGTCCCACAATTGATTGTGGGTGATGCTGATCTTTCAGATATTAGCTTGAGTTACATCAAAGAGTTAAGAAGCGAAGTGACGCTATTGGATTGCACTGAGAACCCGTATTCTTCAATCAAAGCTGTGGTCACAGATAAAAACCAGTACCTCTCCAACGTATATCTTAAAGAGCGTCTCATTGAGGAAGATAAAGTGTTCCTGTTTGATTCTCTCGTCACACTTCGTCAGGTTACCCAATCACTAGGCTATAAAGATTCTAATAAGCTAGATAGTGAAGATGAAGCACTAAAAGACGGTGTCTTAATTATCCACGCTCACAATAAAGACATGCCTGCTCAAAAAGCCTTTTTGGAGAATCCAAACGAAGAGATTAAGAAGTATAAAGCAATCATGGCATCTCCTTGCTTAAGTTCAGGCTTTTCAATTACTACGCACTTTACTAACAAGGTTATGGTTTTCTGCGATAAGACATTAACACCTTTAGAGCTGATTAATTTCGCACGTCGATTTCGTACAGCAAAACAAATTTGGTTTGCTGTTGATGCGTACAAAGATTTCATTACGCCACATGCCAAAGAGACGACGTACAAACCAACAGTCCATGTCCAGCCAACTGACAAGTTGAACATTGCATTCAACAACGTTAAAAAGCGCTTCTTCGCTCCTTTAGCCTTGCATTTACATTTAACGTTGGAAGAACTCGGTTTTATGACTACATCGGCCCCATCCTCTTTTACAGCACAACTGTTTGCTCAAAAGAGTGTTACTCTGGCAGCCAAAGCGTACAAAGAGTTAGAAGTGCAAGCGATTGTATCCTCACCTGATTTAACTCAAGAACAAGCTTCCTGGTTATGGGCTAAAGACAGAAGGACGTCTTCTGATAACGCTTCTTTAACTAAGTTTCAGATCAAGCGGGATTACGGAGTGAAAAAGGTTACAGAAGATGACGTTAACTTCCACTTCAAGTTCTTAGTCAATCGAAGTGTGTTTGATTCATTCCCGTTCGTGAATCGCTCTAGTGACAAAGTGGAAATCGAAACGAAGCACCATCGTACCGCTCATCTCATCTATGACCGAATTTTGAAAAAGTATGGATTTTCTGTCGATGGTGACGCCTTTTGGATTCATAAAGATGAGGTTCGCCAGATTGTAAAAACCTGTTATGTTAACCGAAAGCTATTGAACTGGGCTTTTAAAGATAGCTTACACATTACCAAACCTCTTCATCAGGAGGCAAAACCAAACAAGGCGACGTCATACCTTAAAAGACTCTTAAACTCATTGGGCTTCGAAGTTGGGACATTCCGTAGCAGTAGCAAAAAAGCAAAAGTAGAGATGCATAAAAACGCTCGTAATTATGCTTGCTTTAATTCAGCCCCATCCGAAAGTACCAAGTCCGCAGCCTAACAACACCGCCCTGCTACCACGACACTCATAAGGTAGCAGGGAGTATCCCCTATAAAATCATAATCTTACTACAGCGCTCAATTCCTGAATCTAAAGCCTCTCAATCAACGCTTGTTGCGTTATAATGCCCACAATTTTGTTCTTCGCTCACACCAAGATTCTGAGCGAGCCGTGAACGTTTAAGAGATTCTTATGACAACCAATACCGCAGTAGAAAAAATCAGCCTTGAAGAGCTAAAAACATGGCTTTGGGGTAGCGCAAACATCATGCGTGGCACCGTAGATAGCTCAGACTTCAAAAACTATATCTTTGGTCTCCTGTTCTTAAAACGTCTTTCAGACGTATTTGACGAGCGTGTAGAAGCCGTGATGGAAGAAGAAGGTTGCAGCGCTGAAGAAGCAATGGCGCTCATTCAGGAAGATAACCCAGAGCAGTTCGTTCCTGTGTATGCACGTTGGAACAAGCTGATCGAAAGAACGGAAAATATTGGTGAGTACATCGATGAAGCCTTTGCTGAAATCGAACATCAAAACCCATCACTAGAAAAAGTGCTTACCGCCATTCAGTTCGGTGATAAAGAGAAGCTCAGCAATGAGCTACTGACTCGCCTACTCCGCCACTTTAACCAACACAAGCTGGGCAATAAAAACCTCTACAAAGCCGACCTACTTGGTGACGCATACGAGTATTTGATTGGTAAATTTGCTGATGATGCTGGTAAGAAAGGTGGCGAATTCTACACTCCTCATGAAGTGGTAGAACTTATCGTTAAGCTAATTGACCCACAACCAGGCCATGAGATTTACGATTTGACCTGTGGGTGCGGTGGCATGTTGGTAGAGTCTGCTCGTCACATCAAAGAGAGCTACGAGAATGGCACCATCATGGGCAAGCCTAACTGTAAACTTTACGGTCAGGAGAAGAACCTAGGAACATGGGCAATTGCTAAACTCAACATGTTCTTGCACAACCTAGATGGTGACATTAAGCGCGGCGATACACTGGTAAATCCATTACATAAAGATGGCGAAGGCCTTCAAACGTTCGACCGTGTGATTGCCAACCCACCTTTCTCTCAATCGAAGTGGTGGGAACCGCTAGAACTCAATGACGGTAAAATCATTGATGGAAAAAGTGGCAAAGAGAGAAACGTGAAATACAGCACTGACCTTAAAGATCCTTATGGTCGTTTTGGTCTTGGCGTTGCACCGAGGACAAAAGCAGATCTAGCCTTTGTTCAGCATATGATTGCCTCAACGAAAGATGATGGTCGAATCGGCGTTGTCGTTCCTCACGGTGTACTTTTCCGTGAAGGTGATGAGGGTAAAATTCGTAAAGGTATGCTTATCGGCAACGATGAATTTAAAGGTGACTTGATCGAAGGTGTAGTTGGTTTGCCGCCAGCACTTTTCTTCAACACAGGCATTGCGGCTGCGGTATTGATCATCAATAAAGACAAACCTGCCGCACTGAAGAATAAGGTTATTTTCGTTGATGCTTCCGCCGAGTTTGGTGAAGGTAAAGCGATGAACTATCTTCGTGAAAGTGATATCAAACGTATCACAACCGAGTACAGCAAAGCGAAACAAACTTTAGTTGATACAGGAGAGCAAACGGAAGATAAACTTTCGGAGCTACTGGACACTATCACTGTTGATAAGTACCTACGTGTCGTTGATATCGCTGAAATCAAACAAAATGACTTTAATCTCAATCTCAGTCGTTATATTGACACTTCAGAAGAGCAAGAGAGTATTGATGTTTCTCTAACAATAGAAAAACTAAAAAGCATCGATAAAAATATAAGTGAAACAGATATTAAACTGAATACCCTACTAAAGATCTTAAACTTTTGAGGCTGCTAAAATGAAAACCTTTCAACCAATGAACTGGAAAAAATTACAGCTAGCAGAAGTGTGTGATCTCCAAGGAGGGTTTGCTTTTAAGAGTAAAGATTTCACTCAGAGAGGCATTCCGTTAGTCAAAATATCAAATATAAAAAACCTTGATATTGTGATGGATAACTGCGTATACGTTGATAGTGTAAAAGAGCAGTTTTTAGTTTCTGAAGGTGACATTCTAATCGCAATGTCAGGAGCAACAACTGGTAAAATTGGCAGATATACACTTGATAAGCCTGCAGCATTGAATCAACGTGTGGGTGCCTTCAAACCACATCAAAAACTATCATCTGACTATTTGTTTTATGTCTTACAACAAGATCGGATTGTTAGTGAGTGGCTTAAAGATGCAATTGGAGGAGCACAGCCAAATATTAACCCTGCGAACGTACTTGATGTTGAAGTTCTATTACCCTCAATGGAAGAGCAACAAAAAATCGCGGAAATCCTTTCAACAGTTGATAAGAAAATCGACCTTATCGACCAGAAAATTGCAGAAACCGAAAAGCTTAAAACAGGCTTAATGCAAAAGCTGTTTTCAGAAGGTGTCGGTGTTCAGGACGAGAATGGAAACTGGCAACCGCATACTGAGTTTCAGGATTCTCCATTTGGGAAAATTCCAAAGTGTTGGTCTGTTGAAACTTTAGGGGAGCACACTATTAAAGTAGGTAGCGGTGTAACCCCTAAAGGTGGCAGTAAAGCATACGTAGATACTGGCATTCCACTTATTCGAAGTCAAAACGTCTTATTTGGTAAGTTTAAACTTGATGATGTCGCGTTTATTACTGAGCAGCAACACGAAAAAATGAAAGGCTCTCAATTACAACCTAAAGATGTTCTTTTAAACATAACAGGGGCATCTATAGGTCGTTGTGCTGTTCTGCCCGCTGATTTTGAAGAAGGTAATGTTAATCAGCATGTCTGCATTATACGTATGTCACAAGCTATAACTCCTGAGTTTTGTGGTTGGTTCTTAAATTCAAATTTAGGACAGAAACAAATATGGAACTTGCAAGCAGGCGGCAATAGAGAAGGTCTAAATTTCCAGCAAATCAGAAGCTTCAGGATTCCAGTATTAACAGTTGAAGAACAATGTTCTATCGTAGACATCCTTTCTACTGTTAGTGATAAGCTAAATCTTCTTGAGCAACAAAAAGTCGAAACCCAGCAACTAAAAAAAGGCTTGATGCAGAAGTTACTTACAGGTGAATGGCGAGTTCCTGTTGAGGAAACTGAAGCCGCTTAGCAATTGCTTCATGATGCCTTCGGGCGAAGGCACCTGAAAAGCAAAAAACGTAATTTAAATGAACAATAAAAAATGAATAACAATAAATAAAGGAATAAGGTATGTCAGGTCAGGCTGAATCATCGAATCCAGAGCTAGTTGGGGTAGAACGCCCAGCGATTGAATGGTTAAAAGCCCTTGGTTATCAGCACATTAAAGGTCGAGATGTAGAACAAACACACAAGACTGAGCCTGTTATTCTGGAGTCAGTGTTAACTGACAGACTACACGCCCTTAACCCTTGGCTGGCCGAGGTTCCGAACGGTGCAAACAAAGCGATTAAACAGCTCAGAGACATATGGTTTGAGCATAACAGCGACTTAATGCTGGCTAACCATGCGTTCTGGAAGCATGTTCTGTTTCAATCGAATCTGCAACAAAAAGACAAAAATGGTCAGCCTCGTAGCATCCGTTTTATCAACCAAACAGGTGCCGAGGGTAACTTATTCCATGTAGTTGATCAGTACGTCGGCAAAAATGCTAACGATGAACTTTTTAAGCCAGATTTATTGTTATTCATTAATGGCTTACCCCTTGGCTTGATTGAGTGTAAAAACAGCGCAATTAAGCTCAGCAAAGGCATTGCACAAATTGATGGCTACCAAGGCACTTTCACTCAACACTTTGCCTTTAATATGGTTTGTGCCGCCATTAATCGCAGCCAAGCCAAGTATGGCGCGATCTATGCGCCAGAACAGTTCTATCTAACTTACAAATTTGATCCGAAAAAGCCTGATGAGAACATTGTTCTTACCGAATTAGAAAATCAATTAGGCAAGCCCCCTACAGAGCAAGAAAAGCTACTGTGGGCATTATTCGAGCCTTCCCGCTTCGTGCGTTTAGTCTGTTTCTACCCTATGTATGAAATTGAAAAAGGCATCATGATCAAGAAGCTGCCACGTTACCAACAGTGGCTCGCAGTCGAGAAGACGCTACTCCGTCTACAGGGTAAAGACCCACAGCTATTAGGCCAAGAACTTGGCGGCGTAGTTTGGCATACGCAAGGGAGTGGTAAATCACTGACGATGGCGCTACTTGCTCGTTTAATGCGAGCCGAAATTTCTGGTTTCAATAACCCAAGTATTTTGATTCTTACCGACCGCACTGACCTTGACCGTCAGATCCATAATACCTTTACCAATGTCGGTCTTGAATCGATTAAAGCAGATTCCGTCGCTGGGCTAGAAGCCATGCTCAGCAATGACTACGGCACCATTTTCACTTCGACCGTTCAAAAGTTTCAAGAAAGCGATGGTAAGCAGATACAGGCCGCAAAAGAGTCCGAAGATGAGGATTCCATTGCAGACTCTAAAAGTCGTGTCAGACGCGTTTTGAGGAAGGATGATTCTGGGCAAGAACAATGCTGGATTTTAAAGGAGAACAATGTTCTTCACGGTCAAACTGATGCTAATGGCAACCCTAAAAAAGCCAAATGGGAACTCGTTAGCGAAGAGAAAGTTGATTTTCGTGTTCTGAGTACCAAGCCCAACTTCTTCGTGATGGTTGATGAAGCGCACCGCAGTCAGTATGGATTCCTTGCTGCATTCATGCGTGCTTCTTTACCTAACGCCAAGTTCATAGCATTTACTGGCACCCCGCTTTTTAAAGACGATAAAGAAACCCTGGGTACATTCGGCGGTAAAGAGTACATCGATACTTACCGCCTCGACGAGGCGGTTGCAGATGGTGCAACGCTGCCTATTAAATATCTTGAAGGTATGGCGCAATGGGGTAGCGACGGAAAGCTAAAACAAGCTTTTGAGGATAAATTTGGTAATGATCCTTTAGCCCGTAAGAAAAAGCTAAAGCAAGAGTTACTCAAAAAACGTCGTGGTGCTATCGGGCGTATTGAGGAGAATGCTCGCCATCTCGTCGAACACTTTCTATCAAGCGTGAAGCCTCGTGGCTTTAAAGCCATGCTGGTATGTGACGGGCGTGATATGGCCGTTCGCTATAAAGACGTGCTGAACCAAATCATGCAGGAGCGTCAAAACAAAGGTCTGCCGACCTTTGAAAGCCGAGTGGTTATCTCTCTCGGTAGTATGACAGATAAGCGTACAGGTATTAGTGAACAACAAGCTCACTATGCATCAGGATCAACCTCAAAACTTGAAACTATCGAAGAGCGTATCAAACGGGAACTCAAACAAGGTCAAACACCGATAGCCGTACCGTCTGAAAAGATCCCTAGCTTGGTGAATGATGAATTTAAGCTGCCTTATGGTGATGAATCCGCTAATACCAAAGAAGAAACCAAGTTTAACAACATTGGGTTAATCATCGTTTCGGACATGCTGTTAACTGGTTGGGATGCGCCTATTGTCAGCACTTTATATTTGGATAAACCGCTAAAAGAACATACTTTGCTTCAGGCTATTGCTCGTGTAAACCGAACTCGAAAAGGTAAGAAAGCAGGTTACATTGTCGATTACTTCGGGGTGGTTGAGTACCTAGATGAAGCGCTGAAAGTTTATGGGGGTGACGTACAACCCGATCAAGTATGGACGGACGTCGAAGCGGAGTTACCACGCCTTCAATCTGCTTTGACAAAAGTGTTAGACATTCTTCCGAAAAAGCACAACCCAGTGAAACAGCCTGAACCTTACAAAGAGGATGCCGATCTCTACCTAGACCCTGATACTCGTCTAGATATTGTTGAAGACTTCCTCGTTGCTCTCGCTGGATTCAATAGCCGCTTAGATATCGTGTTACCCGACGAACGCGCATCTAAATATCAGCCTTACTTCAAAGTGCTGAATGAGATAAAACTCCAACTGCGCAACAAAATGCCTGAGAGTGCAGATACGGTTCGCATCACCGCATCTGAATCTGAGCTGCTTAAAAACATGCTCGACGAGCATATAGAAGCGAGTGAAGTTAAGAGCTTGCTAGGCCGTGAAGTTTCAATTCTGGATGCTGCGGATATGGATCTACTCCGCAAACAGAAAAGTGCAGGGAGTGCAGCGTTGGTCATGAAGAACAAACTCAAACACACCATTAAGACGGGTAAAAGTAAAGATCCTGCCTTCTTTGGCGACTTGGAAGAAGAGCTAGAGAAACTTATCCGAGATGAACGTGAAGGACGGATCGAACAAGCACTATTCCTGGAACAGCTAGAGCTTTTTGCTCAGCGTGTTCGTGATAAAGATGCCAAGCCATCTGAGATGGGCTTGGGAACAGCAACAGAGCGAGCCGTGTTCAACTACTTGGAAAAGCAGGTTGAGGAAGCTGAAGCTTTGGCATGGACTAAAGGCATCTTTAGCCACCCTGATATCGCTGAAGTCATGTTGTCACCGATATGGAAAAAGCAGACTGATATTCATAATGAGATCAAAAAAACAATCAGGACTATTTTACGTGGTCTTGGTGGCTGGGATATGACGGTAGCACGTCAGCACTCTGCTGAAATTTTCAGTATTATGCTGAACAACTGATCCTTTGCTTCATCAATGACGAAAGAAACATATGCCAATTTTTCAATACGGTACAACTGAAATCGAGTGGGAATTTAAGCTCGACTTAAAACTCAGTCACCACTACGTTACTGTAGAAAGAGGGAAGACTGTTCTTCTCAGAGGCCCAAGTGCCTCTGAGGACGAGCAACGAGAGCTGATTCGGTATAGAGCAAGGTGGATCAAAGAGCGCTTAGCGGAAGTCAATCAACCGTTAAAAGAAGAAATCGTCACAGGTAGCCGAGCGCCTTACCGTGGTCGTTCTTTCTATTGTGAAGTGATCCCTACGCCAGAGTTATCGACGGTAGAAGTGAAGTTTAACCAAAGCCGTTTTAAAGTTCTTTCTCCCGAAGGCCACTTCGTCAGCCGTGAGCGATTCAGACCAGCGTTGGAGCGTTTCTACAAACAGAAAGCCTTAGAAAAAATTGCTTCTCGCTTACGCTACTGGCAACAGAAAACGGGCATGCAAGCCACAACTTTCCACATAAAAAAGTTTGATGCACGTTGGGCTAACTGTACCGAGAACAATGTTCTGGAGTTCCACCCTCGTTGCATGGAGTTTTCCAATAAGGTTATGGATTACATAATCCTTCATGAGCTATGCCATACCGTAGAAAAAAGCCATAGCAAAAACTTTTGGAAACTAGTCGCCAAGTATTGTCCTGACTGGAAAGAGCTGCATGAAGAGGTAGAGCGTTCTGGGATGGGGATCTAGCGGAGTCTACTGCACTTTGAAAATGCCAAGAGGCACTGCCCATTGCTCTAAATCTTTCACTCGCCCTCTACTCACGACTTTTTATTCGCTAATTTAATTGAATAACTTTCATCTTTTAGGAACCTAGCGAGAACAATGTTCTCGCAGTATCAAACTTAGGTGTTCAAATAGGTTAATGAAACATACATACCAATTAAAACCACTCAACTAAAAAACTTTAATTCAATATAGTTTTTAATGTTTTTCATTATACATAAAAAACTTTTTAGTCAAGTTGAAAAAACTCTTGATTAAGAAAAAACAATCTAATATATTAAATCTCGTAGCAGGAAGCAGAGCTTCTATCTAGAAAGTGGCTTAAAGATATATTTAAACTAATATTACTTAACCTTTAAAAGTAAAAGTAATTTCTTCCACCTCACTGGTGGCTTAAAGAAAAATTAGTTTAATACAAGTAAATGTATCACTATTTTATCCACTAATAGATGGTTACACTTCCGCGCCAACTGGCGGTTAAGCGTTGGATAAAAAGGTCGAGTTTATCTCGGCCTTTTTATTATTAATTGTAATACTATTCTCATAATTTTAAATTAAGTCTAGAAGCCTAGCTTATTAAAAGGAAGATCCTCCTACTTATCATTCGGAACATTGTTCTTCCACACAGTTTTTTATTGATTAATCAAATACCCAATCTTTACTATTTTAAGATTGGGATAAGAACATTGTTCCGAGTAAAGAGCAATTCACTCTCGATATGGTTATCATGCATCAATTAGCAGCTTATTCAAAGCTAGCAAAAGATAAGACTTCTACTGAATGTCGGCGAGAGAACTTGGTATTATTCGATAAGCTAAGCAAGAACAAGGTTCTTGCAATATCGTTAACCTCTTAACGAGTAATGACTTCT
Source organism: Vibrio sp. YIC-376 (assembly GCF_052353105.1). Lineage (NCBI taxonomy): Bacteria > Pseudomonadati > Pseudomonadota > Gammaproteobacteria > Vibrionales > Vibrionaceae > Vibrio > Vibrio sp. YIC-376. Next base: position 120,874 of record NZ_JBBWFK010000004.1, on the reverse strand, counting down.
GGCAGAACTCAATCTTACATTGTCATGGAACATTGTTCTTCATTGAATACTTTCAGTTAACCTCTTGTTCCAATGTCGCTTGACCGTGGGGACGGAGATGCCTAGAGCATGAGCTGTTTTGGATTGGCTCAGTCCCCTTGATCTACATTCTTGAACTTTTTGAGTTGTACTGATAGCTTCTGGTCGGCCAATCCGCTTACCCTCAGATTTAGCCCTAGCCTGCCCTTCCAACGTCCGTTCCCGAATACGGTTTCGCTCAAACTCAGCAAATGCTGAGAACATTTGTAGCATCAATCGTCCCTCTGCTGAGCTTAGATCAGCGGTTGGCAGATCAAGAGATATTGGCGTAACGCCCTTCTCTAACAGCATACTAATCGTATGCTGAACATCGATGTTATCTCTTCCTAATCGATCAAGCTTGAGTACCACCAGTTTGTCCCCTGGCTCCAACTTATGATCAATCAACATTCGAAATTCTCGGCGTTCAGTTGCAGGCACACTCCCCGAAACCGTCTCATGAACAATTCGGTGCTCCTGAATATCGTAGCCAGCATTCCGAATTGCTAAAATCTGATTTGACACTGTTTGCTCGCTAGTCGATACACGACAATAAGCAAATGTCCGTCCCATACTATCCACTACTCACTCCTTTTGGCATCACAATTGGTATCATCAATCGATTAGGTGTCATAAAAATCCGAACACTACTTTATGAGACCGTAAACACTTCATTCCCGTCTGGTATCAGAAAACGGATGCTTGTTGATACTACAGATATGTTTACATCTAGCTAAAGTTGACTACTTAAGTCGATAATTTTGACAAAGTAACTTTGCCTTAAGAAGACCTAGAAAATAAATGAATATCCGTGAGTAACAAACATTACTCTAAATTTAATTCATCTATAATAAAAACAAAGTTACTATTAATTTTCCTTGGCAATAAAATTAATAAAAATAAATTTTATTTTATTAATTTTTCATGTTATAACTATTATAACTGTTATAACTATTATAAAGTTATGACTTACTATAACGCTTGAACTTTAAAAAACGAAGTTCATCGGATAAATTAATCAAAATTTGGGGAAAATTCTTCTGCCACTACTGGCACTTTCAACGCCAGCATTGGCACATTGATTGCCAATCTTGGCAAATTCACTTGCCACCCGCTTTAATAACGGAATTTTCAAGGCTTTCACCACTTGCCTAACATAATTCAACAGGCTTTAACGTTGTGCAAAAAAAGAACAACGTTAGAACACGTTGAATGTCTCATTTTTTCTTGACTTATAACGGTTACAACCATATAGACCAGGAACTCGACATTCTTTACTTTCTTTAATATCTTTTCTTTTCAAACGAACTTTTGGAGCATTGTTCTTGTCATCTAAATTAATAGAATTTGCTCTGAGTAATGCTTCTTCATCTGAAATTTCATTGTAAACCACTTTAAAATCATTAAGCTTAGTTTTACGTTCTTCTCTTGTAGATAGATAACTAATTTCACGATTACGTTTAGAATAAACCAAAACTTGAGACATATCGACAACCCTCTTGATATATATAGACAAATTCAATGACTATTATATTTATCAAGTAATATTCTCTTTGTAAAGGACCTTTAATCACTATTTAAAAATTACATTAACATTTAATTATTAAATATAAATCTTTTGTTTTTTTAATTATTAAATTAGAGATATAGTAATTAGTTAAACTCCTACCCAAAATGAAAAATATCCGAATCTGGGCTATTAGTGTTGCCTTTATCCTCCTCAAAGAACCACATATTTATCACCATAAATTCTCGGTTAGGATCCTAACCGAGAATGAACATCGCATCTCACGATTAGTGCTGCCATTTCCTCACCTCAAAGCAACCATAATCATCCCCATAAGTTCCGAGTTAGGATCCTAACCGAGAATAGGGACCAGCTTTTGACTATTGGTGCCGCCATTTCCTTAGCCTCATAGCAACCACATTCATCACTACAAATTCCAAGTTAGGATCCTAACTCGGAAAAACCAATCAGGGTTCAGGAAGGGTATTAGCGATCACCAATTGCTATCTTCAACCACAAGTGTACAAAAATATATGTCATACTTACTTTTTATGACTACTTATGAGCATTGAAGTGAAGATTGAGGCTGCATTGGAACGCCTGCATAAATTTGACAGGCGAGGTATACACGTTTACCGAAAAAGTGACCTCAGGAGATTATTTTTTGATGATTCACTTACAGCATTCCAGCAAAGTTTACCTCGTTTGGTGAAAGCTGGAGTACTAGAGCGGGTGTGCAACGGTGTTTATGTATTCTCATACAGTCGTCATAAGGACGGTTATACCATTGAATACATTGCTAAATGCTTGCGACGAGGAGAGTACAACTACATATCTCTAGAATCGGCACTCTCGGAATACAGTGTTATTTCTCAAGTAATGCTTGATCGAATTACGATCATGACGACTGGACGCAAGGGAGAGTTTAAGACACCTTACGGCGTTATCGAGTTCACACATACGAAACGTGATGATATTGACATTATCAGCAATACCATAACTTCAGATCGCTCCCTGCGGATTGCTAGTAAAGAGACTGCCATTCGAGATTTGAAGAGGGTTGGCAGAAACACGCACTTGATAGTGATGAATCATGATTAAGGCAGATTTGGGTACTCCCAAAAAACCGCCCAACTTACTTCTGTCGGATAGGCGGCACCTGCTGCCAGGTGCCTCCCTCCTCAGAACCGTACGTGCAACTTTCACTGCATACGGCTCAAGCCTCCACAAAGGCACCGTTAAGCACCCAGTAACAAAATTACCTTTGCGATACACACTCAAAGCTTTAAAACTGCCCCTATGGTCACTTAATGAATAAGAAACCACGGTTCGTTGTCAGAAGACGCACTGATTTCATTCGAAATCATCATTTGCTTTTCTTCTTTAATAAAGTTCTTCAAGCTATCTCGCAACGGGAGACCAGTTAGAAGTCAGCTCGCTTTCGCGCCAGATATAAACCTGTATCCACTTCATTACAAAGTAGCATTCGCTTTTTCTAACCTCCTTTACCTGCATACCTATCGGCAACCTTCACAGGCTGCTTTCCCATAGGGAGATATACAGGCTTACCCTGTTCCGTATGTCGCGTAAAATGTCAACTTAGATGCCCACAATGGTGCGGAGAGTGCAATGACCACGAAAGAGTAATGTCCAATCTCTTTCCGACTCTCGTTGCCTTTTGGCTACAGCGTATTAACCACTTCCGCTGCTTCATCATATAACGCGCCTTAAATGGGTTCACATTACATTCATCATATTGACCCCCTAGCACTCACCCAACTTGTGGTTGTCAGGAGAAACGTCCTCTCACGATTCCGTTCCCGCTCAGTTTAATGACCAAGCTTCGTTACATTGTCAGAGCCGCTGCTTTATTCAGGCTCCTAGGGGCATCTGGTGATACAGATGGTTCACTCTTCGTGGTGAACAACGCTTTATACGACTTCAGGTCGCACGGACATAAATGAGTTTAGGGTTTCAGTAGCGCTTTAGCTTTCGGATAACTTTTAGTATTGTAAAACGCAATTAGGCTCCTTTTACAGCAGTACTTTAGATAGAAGGAATTGGACATTACTCTTCCATCCACGGATTCTGAGCTAGATTGTTACAACAACTTTAAACTTGCAAGGATTAACTAAATTGAAAATAAAGGTATCTTTAATTAAATAAGTCTGTATAGTAGATCGTGCTCTGACAAAGAGTTGTTTCAAGATAAAGTATAAAGAAAGTCTTCCAGCGTCATTCCTAGCAAGTTTCTCTCTGTAATCTCCCTTAATTCGCTATCCTAAAAATAATACCTATGTTCAGTGCACCTTAATTTTAATTTTATAAGGGGCATAATATGTCTAATCAAGTAATTGGTACAGTAAAGTGGTTTAACGAAACTAAAGGTTTCGGTTTTATTTCTCAAGAAAATGGCGATGATTTATTTGTTCATTTCCGAAGCATTTTAGGCGATGGTTTTAAGAAGCTTGTTGAAGGCGATAAGGTTTCTTTTACTGTAGGCAAAGGGCCAAAAGGTCTTCAAGCTGAAAATGTAACGACTATTTAGTCTTACAGTTGAATTTTAACTACCTTGTCATATGTGTGACAAGGTAGTTGCTCTGGCAAAGAGTTGTTTCAAGATAAAATATAAAGAAAGTTTTCCAGCGTCATCCCTAGCAAGTTTATCACTGTAATCTCCCTTAATTCTCTATCCTAAAAATAATACCTATGTTCAGTGCACCTTAATTTAAATTTTATAAGGGGCATAATGTGTCTAATCAAATCGTTAATAATGAGAATAGAATTAATAAAAATAATGCTATTCAAAATACAGAAACTTCAATCAATAAAAAAACACAAGTTAATAGCCTTCTCCAAAGAATTTCCAATGGTGAAAGTGGTGTTGTTTTGGAGGAATTACTTTGAGAAATAATGGTCGAAAGAAGATCTGGTTTAAGTTGAAAAAGTTCGAATCAAACACTAAAAAAATTTATCAAAATGAATAACCTGTTTGTAGAGGGTTGCCATCTGGCAACTCTTTCTCGTTCTATGCTATAGCCAAATTGTTTAACTAGAGATTAGCGTTATTGTCATCAGAGAAATATGAGCATAGAGGCCATACACCTCAGCCTCTAACAGACTTAGGGCACTTTTGAGTTAGAAAGTGCCGACTTGTAAAGGTTATGGCCATTTCTGTGTCTGTGACTTTACTAAATTAGATAAATACGGATTATTCCAGCTATTGCGAATTTCTAAGACACAGGCTTGTCAGAATAAAGAAGAATCAGTTCCGAACTTAGTAATCTGTTTATTCTGATAGCTTGATAGCATCTTTTAATTTCACAACGTCTGATTATGACGAGTCTGGTTTTCCCTCTTGCATAACTGTATATTTAACAGCGGCGTTACACTTAAGACATTGATACTGAGTGAGTAAGAGAGGTAGCAGTATTTAGTAGAAAAATTTTGGACGTATTTTATATAGAGTAGAAGAAACTATTTAAAATAGTTAATTTTTATTAATGTATCGTTCAGCGTTTGCAAATAGTTTATCGCAGGCTTTTTTCTGAGTATTATACTCAGATGAACCTTCTGTCATAGATTCCAGAACCTCTTTTGCTTCTTGATACTCCTTGACCATAACAGCAAATCGTTCTTCGAAGTTATTCTTCTGTGTTTTTTTGGTTGATTTTCTTACTGGTTTTCTCATATCGCTTTTTACCTTATAGTTCCCAAAGTTTTTTTTCTTCTCGTTCTAACAAAATCTTTTCAATTTTTTTTCTTATCTTATGAATACTATCAGCACTGTCTTCTGTACTAGAACTCTTACATTTGTCCGCTTTAGGCTTAGAACCCGTTGATGGCTTTTTCAAAAGCTTATTCTCCCTCTCTAATTTGGATATAAAAATTCCCCAAAACCTTCCCGTATGAATCTTTAATTCAACCAGAATTTTCAAGTTCACAAAATGAAAAGCGGAGGTCAAAGAGGCTGGTATTTAATCTAGGAAGAATATGACGTTTTAGTACATCGCTGTTTAACTGATGTATGGTAGCAGACCAAGAAATCTCATCATAATAAAGACAATATTTTACAATGAACAAATAACTTTTTGTCCTTTGGTTAGTCTCTGTTCACGCAGAACATAATACCAATATGTCTTTCGATTAGTTTTTCGAGTCATCGGACTACTTATTAAATTTAAAGCAAAAAGATCTCTTCTAACGAAGAGATCTTTTAATTAATTCTTATACTAAAGTAACGTTGCCAGCTTGTGGACCTTTGTTACCTTGTTCAACATTAAAAGCAACCTTTTGACCTTCAGCTAATGTTTTAAAACCTTCGCTAGCAATTGATCTGAAATGAACAAAAAGGTCAGCACCACCGTTATCAGGAGTGATGAATCCAAAGCCTTTAGTTTCGTTAAACCATTTTACTGAGCCAGTTGTTTTATTTGACATAATATATCTCGATACATTGAATGAATTAAAAAGAAAGCTACTAAATAAGGAATGAAGAAAAAGGTATCGCAGGATAGATATGACGAATTTAATCGAATAAAAACTGAGAAGATCTTGAACTTAATATATTACTAATAGCTCACCGTTTGAGCTGACGACACTATACACTATGTGCACATAATAGATATGTATTTCTGCATTAATTTTTATTATCCATTAAATCAAACACTTAAAATCCAATCTATGATAAATAAAAGATTAAATTAAAATCAACAGTATCATTAGAATAATTATTGCAAAACAGATATTCGATACAAGCATGATGCCTGTTTCTAACTTTGAATGGGGCAGAAACGAGTTATAGTTGGTGCTCAAAATCTGTGCTCAAAATCTGTGTTCAAAATCGTGCACTTCGGATAAATTGAATTGGATAAAGCCAAGTAAACGAATAGGCGAAATTTGTCTAGGAGATCGGTGGCAGTCCAAGTCTAACCTAAGCATGTCTATAAAATCGGTGGCTATTCACTTTTAGCCTTGTGCGTCATATAAACCTCATTCATAAATATGCCTACCGTAGTTACGATAGCACAATGACATTCTCACTAGTCTCAGCGATGTTGCTCTAATCAAAAACCTTAACTAGAAACAATAAAAGAAAACAATTTCATACAGTTAAAGTCAACTAAGATTTAGACACTAAAAGTTAGTGTCTAAATCTTAGTGCTGAAAAATAAAACAACACTTCCAATCATTACCTGTACAGAAGTTACACTTCAAGTAACTTCTGTAAAGTACATTAGCGTTTATCGATACCTGTTAGATATCGAGGTAAAACCAAGACTAAATCAATTGCTCTTGGATTATTGATTCTGATAAAAAGCCAAGTGCCCGATACCCTTTTTCTCGTTTATTGAACATCCTGAGCAGCATTGGAATTTTTGCATCAACATAGTCGATCACTTTCACCTCCTCTTTTCCTTTGTAATCGCGTTGTATTCGCCCTACATATTGGATTAACGATCCTTTCCAAGACACAGGCAACGCCAATATCAAAGTGTCTAGGCGTGGAAGGTCAAAACCCTCACCTACAAAACGTCCTGTGGCAACAATGACTTGTGTACTGTCTAGCTTCGACATTACCTCAGCTTGCTGCTTTTTCTTCATCGAACCCACTAATATTTGGTGTGTGATCCCCACATCATTAAGCAAACCTGCAATGATATTGGCGTGCTCTCTCCGCTCGGTTAACACGATCGGAACTCGGCCATTAGAGACTTCCTTTTGAATTCCCTCGACAATAGTGGCGTTACGTATAGGGTGAAGCATTAACCAACGATAAATCTCAGAAATATGAGGTTTAGGTTCGTTCGAAGATAAATGTAAAGGCACTTCCAGGGTCAGCTCTCGGCGGTCTAATACCTGAGCAAACTGATTGTTTCGGTCTGACTTTATGGTATGCCTTACTCTACCAGCTTGCATAAATATTATCGGTTGATGCCCATCTCGCCTTTCAAGTGTTGCACTCACCCCAACGACATACTTAGCATGCGCTTCAGATAACACCTGTTCGTATTGAGGTGCAGAAAGGTGGTGGCATTCATCCACAATGATTTGACCATATTCTTTCACCAACGAATGCACACTATTGTCGCTCCTATTTATCAAACTTTGATAAGTCGCGATATCAACTTGTCCTGTTGGTTTCTTCTTGGTTCCTGTATACACGCCGATACCGATACCCTGGGTGAAAGCTTTTAAACGCTCTTGCCACTGGTCAACAAGCTGCTTGTTATGCACCAAGATAAGAGTATTGACTCCCCGCCTTTGTATTAAACCAATTGCTGTTACCGTTTTGCCAAAGGCAGTAGGAGCATGAAGAACACCGATGTCATGCTGCATTAGCACATCAATCGCTTTACTTTGCGCTGAGCGCAAAGAGCCAACAAATGTCATGCCTGCTAGCGCCTGGCCAACAAAACGATTATCCGTTACTTGGAGAGCAATACCTAATTCTGAGCAAATAGCCTTTACGTCATCCCAACAGCCCCTTGGCAAGCACAAGTAACCACTATCTAATTCCGCCAAACATATAAAACGTGCAATTCCGTTGGTAGATAAACGCAGCCCTTGGGCTTTGAAAAACTTAGGATTCGAAAAGGATGCCAATTTCTTAAACTGGGCGATTAAAGGATTCGGAACTTGGCTTATCGGTAAGTACAATCTGTTAGCAAGAACGATATCCAGCGCCTTAGGCTTGTCTGGGATGGAAACGCTAGTGTTCACTGTTCGTTCCCAGGGCTTAATTGATACACCATCCTCGGCATCATTTCGATGCTCCACTCTGCTTTCGAGAAGTAATTCTATTTTCTCAATAGATAGTCGTCCCATCGACGCTAGCACCTCCCATTGTTCAGAGTATGGTGTAAAGGACTGATCAACAAACACCGTGTTTCCGTTTGCACGAGATTGTTTTTGTAACGGTAACGCAATCAGATTCCCAATTCCTCCAATAGGCAGCACGTCTTGGTTGGGGAATAGGCGGTCATAGGAATCAAATGACAAAGCGCCATGAATTTTCATGGCTTCATCAAGTAAATAGAACCCTAATTGTCGAGCCACTTTTGCATCAGTCGCTTGTGCAAAGAAAATCCATACATGTGCCCCCTGACCTGAACGAGATCGCTCTAATAAGCAATCGATACCTTTTAGTTTGCACACTTCGACATACGCAAGAGAGGCTTCTTGCCAATCACTTTTGTCAAAATCAACCGCGAGTAGCCAACAGGTGTTGTCCGCTAGCATAGGATACAAACCAACAACTTCTTTACCAGTAAGGTGGGCATACACAGCGACATCATCTAACGGCTTGAATGCTTGATTGGGGCACTCCAAACACTTTACTTTAGGTTTGCCACATACACCTTGATGCCACTCGTTTTCGCAAGCGATCGCATAACCACTTCTGCCTTGTTGATTCTGCCACATATGTGCATACAATTGAGCATTACCTTTAAAATAACTCTGATAGATAGACAGTTTTTGTTGAGGTGACATTTCACATGCAGGTGCCTTGGTAATCGCTTCCTGCGTCAATAGACGCTGCTTCTGCTGTTCAAGTTGAGCAAGCTCCTTTTTCAGCTCATGAATCTTTTGTTCAATTAGCTCAAGCTTATCCATATATAGCCCCGACTATTACATCACTTTCATACAGTTGATAATCGATTGTATAAAAGGCAATACGAAAACAAAGGCACAATTCATAACCTATCTAACATATTTATAAAGCATTTTTGCCTAAAATAAGTACATATCGTCGCTAAATTGAGAGTTATTCACGTTTTGATGATGCTTCAACATGTGCCTTTCGGCTTAAGAACCCAAGATCAGACATTCGTTGATGTCGCAGATGTTGTGCGAGGGAAAAATTGCGGCTGTATATGCCCTTCTTGCCACACACCACTGATTGCGAGACAAGGTGAAGAAAAGCAATGGCACTTTGCTCATGCGAGCCGCAAGGTTGAAGGAACTGATAAAGAATGTGATTTTTCTTTTTTTGTTTCTGTGCGCATGATGGCGAGACAAGTGATAGAAACAGGTATATCTATTGTGCTTCCTGAGTACAGGAGTTCTCTCGCAAAACAAGCAAAAGGAAAGTGCTTCAAAGAAGATTTTTTAGTTGCTAAGTCATCCACCATCTTACTTGATAACGTCGATAAAGAAGCTTCATTTGAGAAATGTGTTGTAGACGTAATGGGCCAAGTCGGTAATTTCACCTTTGTTATTTACTTTACCCACCCAAACCGTCCACTACCAAGTGAATTGCTCACTCCACATAACAGGCAATGCGGTATACTCGAAATCAAGCTGGATGATACACATCACCTATTTACACGTGATAAAGTCTCAGGGATTCGGCAACTAGACAGACTAAAAGATTACCTTCAACACGATGTCGAATCTAAAGTGTGGGTATTTCACCCGCGCTACGCTCAATTGGAGCAAGAAGCGACTGAGCGATTATCCTTAAAAGCATCTCAGTACACTCCGCCCCCTACTCCGAGTATTCATAATGACCAACACCGCCATCGCAACCAGAGGAGTTTCAAGCTTAATCGTTCCGATTCATGGCAACCAGCAATGAAAACTATCCAGCCAGCACCTGTGCCAAAACGTTCAGCTCAATTTGAGTGCATCATGTGTCAATGCCATTGGCAAGTTACGCTACCTAGTAAACCAATCTGTCCTAAATGCCATAGCCACCTATACGCTAGCGAGATCTCATCAAGATAAGAACCACATCAAGCGTTCATTTTATTCTTTTGTTCATTTTTTATGAACAAACCAAAAAAATGAACGCAGCCAAATACTATTCTTAGTTTTTGATTCTCAAGACTAGCACTCTGAAAACAACTAATGAGTAGTTAAAGTTACATAAGCAAACCAAAACCCACACAATGAGTAGCAAAGGTGTCATTAGGAGCAAATACGTCTCCCAACCAATCGCCGATGAAATTCCTCTTTTGTGTGCTCTGACTCTGGCACAAATACACGCATACCTAAATCAATTTCATCTCAAAAAATGCAGATAATGAGATGAAATTGATTTAAAACGTAAAGATTGGCTGTTTTTTATCCTCAACATATATGGAAATAGCTAACCCTTAATCTGCAGGAGGTATACTGTACGCAATGGCCACATTTACAAACTCAGCCAGGTGGAGAAATTGAAATTTTACGCAGTATCTGATTTGCACTTGGATTTACACGGTATCCATCGGAGCTTTTGGCATAACTTCGATAGTGACGCTGTTTTGATTATTGCGGGTGACACCGCCAATGCGCTCAATGGCATTGCGTATGTAAAAAATGTTCTGTGCTATTACTTTAAAGCCGTTGTCCTCATTGCAGGGAACCACGAGTGGTACAGCAGTAAAAGTAAATCTTACCGTTCTGGCTATCTGCACAAACAAGATTCAATAAGCTCCACAGACAGTAGATACTCCCCAATAGCAAAGCTTAAGGTGCATAGTGACGCAACTAAGAATTTGTTTTTTCTGGATAATGAGTCAATAAATTTAGATGGATGTAGTATTTATGGAGGAACTCTTTGGTTTCCTATCCACACATACTCGTCTGCGCTGATTGATGCGTACTCAGAACTGATGAATGATACAAAGTACATCAGCCATCAAATGATTGAAGAACAGCACAAAGCATTCATTAACAACTTTCCAGAGAAAGTTGATATAGCAATATCTCACCACCTTCCATCTAAAGAAGCTTTTGCTTTCGAGCAAAATGCCAGCAGCGATTATGCTCCGTATTATCATGCAGGGTTGAGTAATGAGTTGATCTCAAGAGCTAGGTATTGGGTGGCAGGACATCAACACGATCCCGTAGAAAAGATCATTGCTGGTAAAACCACTTTCATTTGCAACCCAAAAGGCTCTATCCCACTCAAGTCAGGAGGCTTGAAGATCAAGGCATACTACCTTTAAAGGAAAATGTCCCAGTTGATTTATGAAAGCCTTTGGCTTTCTCCTACCAACCATTTTTGTTCATTAATTTATTGCGTTCATTAGATTTGAACAACACATAAAAGTGAACAGCATTCCACTACACTTATAGCGAGCGTAGGAGTTGGGAGAAAAATGCAGGCCTTTTGGGCAGTACTTCTGTTACAGAAAACTCTGCCCCAAAGTTAAATGAGGGAAAATAAAACGCTTTAGGCCATATTGAAGATGCTTGATTTTTTTGGACTCGAACACAGAGAAATGAAGCTAGGATAAACAGTTCATTACACTTACCTCACATTGATTTGATAGCGGGCACCGCAGTGCCCGCTAAGTTGTTCACGTTGAACGAATGTATCTTCTAGTAATTATCCATCTAGATTCTTTTCTTCAACAAAGTCCGAGACCATAGCTTCTGTAGTGATCATCAGACCTGCGACCGATGCTGCGAATTGTAACGCTGAGCGGGTTACTTTCGCTGGGTCTAGTATACCCATTTCTATCATGTTGCCGTACTCACCAGTCGCTGCGTTGTAGCCGTAATCGGTATTGCCAGCTTTGACAGCATTGGCAACCACTGATGCCTCATCACCTGCATTGAGGGCAATTTGACGCAGTGGCTCTTCCATTGCGCGAATTGCAACACGAATCCCCATATTTTGATCATCATTGTCACCTTGTAGATCGGCCAACTCTTTGGCAATCTTGGTTAGTGCAACACCACCTCCAGCTACAATCCCCTCTTCAACGGCAGCACGAGTAGCATGCAATGCATCATCAACACGATCTTTCTTCTCCTTCATCTCTACTTCTGTTGCTGCGCCGATTTTAATCACCGCTACACCACCAGAAAGCTTAGCAATGCGTTGCTGAAGTTTATCTCTGTCGTATTGAGATGTGGTGGACTCAATCTGCTTTTCAATCAATGCAACACGATCGGCAATAGCGCCACTGTCAGATGCACCACCAACAATGGTGGTGGTATCTTTCGAAATAGTAACTTTCTTCGCACTACCTAACTGCTCAAGTGTCGTTTTCTCTAGTTCTAGGCCAATCTCTTCAGAGATGACGGTACCTGCTGTCAATACTGCAATATCTTCCATCATCGCTTTACGGTTGTCACCAAAACCAGGGGCTTTTACAGCAGAGGCGCGGACGATACCACGCATATTATTCACTACCAATGTGGCAAGTGCTTCGCCTTCAATATCTTCAGCAATAATCAATAGCGAGCGTGAAGCTTGTGCAACAGCCTCTAAAACAGGTAATAGTTCACGGATGCTGCTAACCTTTTTATCGACCAACAAAATGTACGGATTATCTAGCTCAACAGTGCCATTATCCTGATTTGTAATAAAGTAAGGTGACAAGTAGCCACGGTCAAATTGCATACCTTCAACCACTGACAATTCATTGTCTAAACCTTGGCCTTCTTCAACGGTAATCACCCCATTGCGCCCAACTCTTTCCATCGCTTCGGCAATGATTTCACCAATAGCACGATCACTGTTAGCTGAGATGCTGCCTACTTGAGTAATTGATTCTTTGTCACTACATGGTTTAGACATTTCACGCAGCTTTGCCACTGCCGCTTCACTTGCTTTATCAATGCCTCGTTTCAAGTCCATCGGGTTCATACCCGAAGCTACCGCTTTAAGACCCTCATTTATAAATGCTTGCGCAAGAACTGTCGCTGTGGTTGTACCGTCACCAGCTTCATCGTTGGCTTTCGATGCGACTTGCTTAACCATCTGAGCACCCATGTTCTCGAACTTGTCTTTGAGTTCGATCTCTTTGGCAACCGAAACGCCATCTTTGGTGATAATTGGTGCACCAAACGATTTATCCAAAACAACATTACGACCTTTAGGGCCGAGCGTAACTTTTACCGCGTCCGCTAAGAGGTTGACACCTTTAAGCATTTTTTGACGTGCGTCATTAGCAAATAATACTTCCTTTGCAGCCATGATTTATCTCCTCAAAAACTACTTTTCATTACTCTACAATTGCTAGAACATCAGATTCAGACAGAATTAGATATTCTGTGCCGTCAATTTTTTCGGTTTTTACACTGTACCCATCATTGAAAATGATATCGTCGCCAACTTTAACTTCCATCGTCGCGCGATCACCATTTTCAAGACGTTTACCAAAACCCACCGCAACAACTTTACCTCGGTTAGATTTTCTTACCGATTGGGAAGTGAGTACAATTCCACCTTCAGACTTGTTTTCCACCTCTTGTCGTTCAACAAGTAGCTTGTCATTTAAAGGACGAATTTTCATATTAAGGTGCCTCCTACCTAGTACAAAAATAAAAGACAGTTGAAGATAATTTATTGAATAAGAAGCGACTTACTCGCTTTCGATAAAATAGATAGGGTCGAAGAAAACAACTTCAAGGGGGTGGTAAATAATAGTTATTTATTTATACGATAAATATTTTTTATAATAAGTCGCTACTCTATCGTTTTACTCAAATCAGGATCTAGTAACCGTGTAAATACAGTCACGGGCACGGGTTGGAAAAAGTTTGCTAGCGCCATTGTAGAATTAGCAATCCATGAATTATCACCCTACTGCTTCATTCCTAGATTTCGAGGTTCTTCGGGGACAAGGAACTATTACGAGAAACAAATTTGAATAATGTCCATCACTCGTTACTGCGGCGCATGCCGCTTACATAGCACAGCTTTATGCTGTGCAGGTTCAAGTGAAGATTGTTTTTAATACTTACCTTCGAGATCAACTTGATAGTCACCAATGATCTCTTCCAGCTCTTTTTTATGGACTTCAGTTACTTCAACTAGCTTGTCAGGCTTGTTAGAGATATCGTAATCAAGCAAGTCAAGAAACCTGTAACCCTCCCCTCACGGCCCCAACACTATCATTCGCATAAAATCACCTAAAAACACTTTTACGCGCACAAAAGTGTTGTAAACATCTTTTTTTTGCGCTAAAAAATGTTATAACTTGCATTTTATTGCGCATTTTTATGTAATAAACAGTCAACCAGATAAGCACTTTAACTGAGGTGGCTAGATGAAACGAACACTACTTGAAAACCTACTCACCTGGAAAGACAAGCCGACAAGGAAGCCCTTGCTGATTGACGGTGCTAGACAAACTGGTAAAACATTCCTATTACAGGAACTATTAGGAAGTACATTCGAAAATGTCATAAGAATCGATTTCCTAGAAAGCCCTGAGTTAATTGAAGCTTTTTCAGGCTCTCTAAACCCCGATGACATCATCACCAACATTGAACTCTTAACAGGAGAAATCTTCGAACCATCGACAGATCTTCTCATTTTAGATGAAATTGGTGAATGTCCAAGAGCGGTCACCTCTCTTAAGTACTTTGCAGAAAAGGCTCCCAAAGCTTATGTTGCTGCCAGTGGTTCAAATATCGGATTGCTCACGTCCTTTCCCGTTGGAAAAGTTGAGCAGCACAATTTAAGGCCACTGACTTTCAGGGAATTCTTGTGGGCATCTGGAGAAAAAGCACTGCAAAAAGCGTTTGACCAAAAGCTGAATTCTTCAGCGGCTCATACAAAATTAATCGAACTACTGACCGACTATTATTTTGTTGGCGGCATGCCTGAAGCCGTAAACTCATGGTTCGAAAACTCAGAACTCAGTATTATTGAACGCATTGAAGCCGTATCTGAAGTCCATAGGAACTTAATTGAGGGCTACATGCGTGATTTCGGAAAGTACTCTGGAAAAGTTGATGCACAGCTAATCGAATCTGTATTTCGAAGCATTCCCGCTCAACTATCTTCGGTATTCGACGACTCCGTTAAACGATTTAAATTCAAGGGAGTTCACGAACGCAAGTCTCGCTATGCTGAATATGAAAGTGCGATCACATGGCTTCACAAGTGTCGGCTTGCTTTAAAAAACCATCCTATTGAAGGACAGCCTCGTTCTCCTTTAGCTGCTTATCAGAAGGAAAATACGGTTAAACTATTTCTCTTTGATGTAGGGCTATTGAACCATATGCTCGGCACTGGTTACCGTGAAATCAAACAGCAAGGCTATGAATACAAGGGATATGTTGCCGAAAACTATGTTCAACAGGAAATCGCTGCGCTAGGTATTGAACCAAGCTTCTCTTGGGGAGACGCAAGAGCAGAGATAGAGTTCATTATCGCTGATGACCTAGGTCGAATTGTGCCTGTAGAAGTAAAGAGTGGTAAGCGAACCCGTGCGAAATCATTGCAATCCTACATCGAGAAGTGCAAGCCCCACAAGACAATCAAACTTACAGGTACTCAAGGCTCTCCAGCAACAGAGAAAGAGCACATCGTGATGCCGCTTTACTACACAGAATACTTACTTGATCACCTCAGAGATCTAGATAATAGCTAAGTGAGTAAGAAAATACTCATTAACATCTAAAAATCAATGATATGAGTAATATTTTGCTCATATTATTAATAACTAATTCATAAGCTTTAGAGGATCTGATGAAGCGAGGCAGCTGTGAATAAAAGTGCTCCAGAAAAAAGAGAGTCTGTAGAAGAGGTCATAGCTCGTTTAAGGGCCAATCGAGATGCACCTCACGAGATATCAGAAAAACATGTCGTTAATACATCGCCCAAAACTTCAATAAATCAGAGAGTCTCAAAAATCGCCCCCTCCGCTCGTCCATCAGAACGCAAAACCGAGGCAAACAAAACCATCAAGCAACTCTTGCTTGGTAAACTTACGCAAGGTCAAGCGTTGAAATATTTACGTATTAATATACTGGGACTCAAACAGGATGTGTTCGCAAAACTCGTCGGTGTTTCAAGAAAAACACTCTCAGATATAGAGAATGATCGGGGCAGCTACAATACAGAGATTCTCAACAAGGTATTCAAACCATTTGGCTTAAAGGTCGGACTACTCCCTTCTTCTCCCGATGCGTTAAAATCGCTATTAATGGATGGTGAGGATGGGTAAAATGCTCAGTATCAGCCCTATTTATTTAGATTGAATTGCTATAACAAGCTAGTATTTTTAAATGATTTAGGGTAAGCGCGTCATAAACCCCGCATTCTAATCACCTAGCACGAATAATAAGATCAATTCTCCATCCATAAGGAGAATTGAAATGGCAAAACGACGCACCAACCAAGAATGGCAAACGCTTATCGAGCAGTCTGAATCGAGTTCGTTGTCAACACTCGCCTTTTGTAAGCTCAAGGAGATAAATCCTTCGACGTTTTATGCTAAACGTCAGCAACTCAACCAAACTCAGGTCCCTCAAGGTTTCGTTAGAGCTGAAGTCATCGAAAAGACAACGAAGTATCAAGCTCAAATAACAACGGCTAACATGACACTGCTCGTCAATGATGTTGAACTGAGCATTCCGCAAGGCACGCCAGCGGCCTATCTCGCAGAGCTTATCGGTGCGCTATCATGAAACGTATGCTCAGCGCCCCAGAGATTTATCTGTATCGTGAGAGTGTCGATTTTAGAAAGTCGATCAATGGTCTTGCTGCGGTTATCGAAAGTGACACCGACTTACCTTTAGGAAGTGGCGCACTGTTCCTGTTCACCAATAAACAGCGCGACAAAATCAAGGTATTGTACTGGGATAAAACAGGCTTTGCTCTTTGGTACAAGCGCCTTGAAAAAGCCAAGTACAAATGGCCATCAAAAGAGAAAAATGAGGTGTTTACCCTGACTCAATTCGAGCTTGATAGACTGCTTTCTGGCTTCACGATTATCGGCCACAAACCCGTTCGAATAAACGATTTTACAATGACTTAAGCGATAATAAAGCCTTATCCACCAAGCGTTAACGGCATGGTTTTAGTATAATAAATGCCATGAAAAAGACGCCAAATATCAACCCAGAAAGCCAAGATGTTGCCGAGCTACAAGCGATGGTGAAATCGCTGATGGCGTCAGAAAGCCAATGGAAACAAGAGCGCCAGTCGCTACTTGAACAGCTCAAGCTTGCCTTCGACCGCCAGTTCGCTAAACGTTCGGAGGCGTTAAAGCCTTACGATGAATCTCAAGGTGACCTCTTCAACGAAGTGGAATGTGAGGCCGCTAAGGAAGAAGAGGTTGAGGTCACGACGACTACCACAACGAAGAAGCGTGGTAAACGCAAGCCTCTTCCAAAGACCTTGCCTCGTGAGGTAATCGAACTCGATTTAGACGACCATGAAAAGCAGTGCTCATGCTGCAATCATACCCTTCATAAAATCGGTGAAGACCGCAGCGAGAAACTGGAGTTCTCACCAGCCGTGCTCAAAGTGCTGGAATATGTTCGTCCTAAGTATGCTTGCCGCCAGTGCGAAAAGACCGAAGACAACAGCCACATCGTTCAAAAGCCAGCGCCGCAGTGCATCATCCCTAAAAGCTTCGCGACAGAAAGCCTGCTGGCCAATATTATCCTTGGCAAATACCAATACGCGATGCCACTTTACCGCCAAGAGTCGTTGTTTACCCAATCGGGTATCGAACTATCACGAACCACCATGGCAAGGTGGATTATCCAAGTCAGTGAGAAGTTCGATCCACTTTACGCAGCCTTGAAAGCGCACCTGCTAGAGCAAGTAGTGGTTCAGGCGGATGAAACGCCGCTCAATGTCCTCAAGGAAGATAAACAATGTTACATGTGGCTCTACTGCTCGGGTGCAGACTCGCCAGATGCCGCACTCCCCAATGTGAAAAATATCGCCTTGTACGACTATCAAAACAGTCGCGCGAGGGCATGCCCTGTTGCCTTCTTAGGGGATTACAGTGGTTATCTGCAAACTGATGGCTATGGTGCCTATGATGGTCTTCACCAGGTAACCAATGTTGGCTGCATGGCGCATGCACGGCGTAAATTCATGGATGCCAAGAAGCTTCAAGGTAAAGGTAGGTCAGGCAAAGCAGATAAGGCGCTGGCCAAAATCCAGAAGCTCTATGGGATAGAATCCCGCTTAAAAGGGGCGTCTGCCGAGACACGAAAAGCAGAACGTCAACAGCATGCTAAGCCAATACTGGGTGAGTTGTACGAGTGGATGACGACTCAACAAGTGATAGAGTCTAGCCCACTGGGTAAAGCGATAAAATACACGCTCGGCCAATGGCCGAAGCTCATCCGCTATATCGATGACGGTCACTTATCGATAGACAATAATCGTGCTGAACGCGCAATTAAGCCGCTAGTGATTGGCAGAAAAAATTGGTTATTCTCCAATACACCCAATGGTGCTGATGCGAGCGCGATGCTTTACAGCATCATCGAGACTGCGAAAGCTAACGGTCTAATTCTCTATGACTACATGGTCAAGTGTATGAAAGAGTTGGCGAAAGCTGAACCCGATATCGATGCGCTCTTACCTTGGAACTTCAAACATTAGTAATATCGCCCCGTGGGTTCATGGGGCGGATACGATTTAGGAATAAATGGACGCGGGTTCAGTTCCTTTTTAAGCAGGAAATTGATGTAACATTTGATGCAACACCAAATTGGTAACATCGATATAAGCTACTGAATTTATGAAAATTGAGAAACCATTTCAACTCCCGCCAGCTCCACCAAACGTTTGGAAAAGGCCACCTTCGGGTGGCCTTTTTTGTATCTTAAATAACCTGTCCAGTGCTATTTGCTTGCTCATGCTTACGGAACCAGTGAACAGTTGCAGCAAGCTCCGAATCTTGCGAAGATTCAAAGCCTCCTCCCAATCGAGATACCTTTTCAAAGCTCTCGATCTCTAAGAACTCCAGCGCTTCTTTAATTGCGTCAGGTACAAGCTGAAGCTCTTTTTTCTTATGTATCAACACCAGCCAACCCCAACCCGCTTTATCTGTAAAAGAAAACGATATTCGGTAACTTATGGCATGTTGACATTTGGAATGCAGATACAATATTCCCTAAAAACATTACGGACATTTGTGAAAGCTATCAAGGACTTTGGCGCAATTACACCATTATGATACCGGTTACATTATAACTACACAATCGAGGTCTAAATGTTGAAATCTTTTCTGTCAGTAGCTATCACCATACTAAGCGTGAGTCCGGCTTTTGCAGCCTGGCAAGCTGAACAGTATGACGATGGCCAGTTCACCCTTCCTTACCAATTATATTCGCCGCAGCAAAATGGCCAGTTACCGCTGATCATTCATCTGCATGGTAGCGGTGAAGCCGGTACCGATAATCAGGCGCAAATGTATCAGGGCACCAACTGGGGGCCACAATATTTTGCCAGCGAGGAGAATCAGGCCATTCAAGCGGCTTACGTACTGGCACCACAAACCCCGGGCCCGATGCGCTGGGCCAGCACCACTCTCGATCCTTACAACTATAAAAAGACACTCTCGACACCATCGATGACCGCACTGCTGCATCTGGTCGATGAAATGATCATCGAAAATCCAGATATTGACCCGTCCCGAATTTATATCACCGGACTGTCTCGCGGTGGGCAAGGAGTATGGAACGCCATGATGCAGCGCCCAGAGCTGTTCGCAGCTGCATTACCCATTGCCGGCAGCGCAGATCCTAAGCAGGCCAAGACCATCAATCAGATTCCGACCTGGGTGTTTCATGGCAGTGCCGATGAGGTCACCAGTGTCGATTATTCACGCCAAATGGTCGATGCCATTATCCGCTCGGGAGGCTCAACCTCGACTCTCCGCTATACCGAGATTGAAGGTGGAGGCCACGCTTCGTCTTGGGTGACGGCTTACGGTAATACAGATGTCTACCGCTGGCTGATGAAACATCACAAACAGTAGTATCATCACTATCACTGCCATCGATCATAACAGCGAGCTAAACAAAGCCCGCTGTTATTGTTTCAGTCCTGTCATAAAAGCCTGTCATATCTATACTCATAAGTAGTTCAAACATCGGTACGGCCATATTGCCAAAACCGAGATCCGGTTGCTGGTTAACAACAATAATCAACAGCAATGCGAACTTGAGGAGCACCTATGTACAAAGTTAAGGACGAGGGATATACACCACTGTTGTTAGCTGGCCTGTTTGTTGTCTTAATGCTTTACGAATTACTGGCGAGAGACGGCAGCGGATGGCTCTGGATTCCTACCCTGTTACTCGCGGGGGTTACCGCCTCTCTGGCTTACGTCGTGCATTGGCATCGCCAGCAACGTGGAGGTGACAAATGAGCCTTCTGATTCTGCTGGTTGGGGCAATAGGATTAGTGATTGGGCTGATCACCCTATACGCTGAAATGATTTTAGTGTGGTTGGATTCGGTGATTTAGCTCAACTTGAAACGTTTGAAAAGGGCAATAGCTCATAGAGTTATCACCCTTTTGCTTTTTTGCTTCATTAATAAAAGTTACGGTTGCGTGTCGGTAGAAGTAACGACTGCATCAAAAAAGTCGATCATCTGATCCAGAGCCGGCTTACCTACAGTATTAAATGTTTCCAGGACACTTTCTTCCGGTTTCCAGTCAAAATACGCATGCCCTACTCCAGGGTATTCTACAAATTGAACTTGCTGACCAGCAGCCTGAAGTGCAGCCGCATATTGCCTTACTCCTTCAGGGCCTACCGTCGTATCATCAGTACCCACTTGTAGATAATGAGGCGGTAATACCCACTCGCTAGCCAAAGGTATATTGCTCATTGGTTCAACAGCTGGATCCATCTCCCCTAGCCCATCAGTGCTAATAAATGCACCGTAACTTGGAGCCACAGCGATAAGGGAAGACTGAATAGAACTTCGAACATCATCAACAGACATACTAGATGGAATATAACTAGGCATAAAATGGGATGTACCGATTTCTCCTGTATACCCTTCGTCACCAATATAACGAGTTAATAACGCCGCTGAAGCACTAAGGTGACCGCCAGCGCTGTCCCCTGTAATAATAATGCGTTGTGGATCGCCACCGTAAACCACTGCATTCTCCTGTACATGAGCAATTGCACCATATACATCATCGATCATATCCGCTTTGGTAGGTGCCGGACTATCCAAGTCGACCAATAGACGATAATCGATACTCGCGACGATATATCGCCCGGTTTGCGCGATATATCTTGCCTGGCCACGCATAATGTCTTCCGAATTCAAGCTCCATCCACCGCCATGCACAATAATGACAATTGGTAAATCAATCGCACCTGGTGGCGCATAAATATCATATTTTAGAGGCTTACTACCTGGTGTTGCATAAACCACATTCAGTGTTTCTTGCAAATCTCCCCAAGTATCTTCGGCAATAAAACCCGCACCAATGACGTATTTATCCAGTTCGCCACCAAAGATTTTAAAGTGAGCATCATTTGCATCAGTTTGAATGGTATGTGGTGAACTAAATGATTCATCCACGTAATCACTCCAGCCAGGCTCATAAACCCACAACATTTTGTAAGTAGAATCCAACACATAACCATCGTCAGGCACCGCAGTAATAGTAAATTCAGTGCCAAAAGGAACCGTTGTCCCCGAAGTAATTTGAGGCTCTACCGTGTATTGACCATTCTCACTGTCAGCTAATTCAATGATAACGCCTCGCTCAAACGTGGCCTCTACCGTTTTATCCTCATCCATAACCAGAGTAATACTCGCGTCCAAGCTCGTACTATCGCCACTCCAACCAGTAAACACATAACCACTTTCTGCGGTAGCGGTTAAAGTGACTTCGGTTCCGATACTATA
The DNA here is from genome assembly GCF_052353105.1 of Vibrio sp. YIC-376. NCBI lineage: Bacteria > Pseudomonadati > Pseudomonadota > Gammaproteobacteria > Vibrionales > Vibrionaceae > Vibrio > Vibrio sp. YIC-376. The sequence continues at coordinate 98,724 of NZ_JBBWFK010000004.1, read as the reverse complement.
TTCAGAACTCTGTGGAGTAATACTAACCTGTCCATATTCTGATGTCGGAACCGTCAGTTCATAAGTATCGGAGTCATCACATGCAGCCAGGCTTACAACAGACAGCCCAATTACCATAAACCGACTCAATAAAGATGGAATGCCACTATACCGCTTCAGTTTCGAATTGAAAAACTTCTCTTTCATTTTAAATCCTTTAATATTTATCCATATCAATAAATAGAAGAATGAACATTGAAATTAATTAATAAAACGTTCTCCATGATATCTAACCATAAGGCGAATCAATAATATGATGTCTATATTTGGATTTATTTCCCCCAAGGTGCAATTTTTTGCATCTCGGTGAAATTTTAAAATTTGTGATAAAGAGTAGAGTTATTCCAATAAGTATTAATGGAATCACCTTCAATTAATACCAAATAATTAATAACAAACCAATCAATTAGGGCATGGGCATTAATCGAAGATCCATTATTTAGCAAAACGCATCTTGACTTTAGTTATTGGAACTTAATTCACCTTAAGAGAAATGTACTCTTTGAAGATTCTAAAAACGATCAGGAACCAAATTTCAGCTAAATCAGTTACCTTAGATATCAAGCTTATCCGAAAAAGGTGAGTTTGCTGATTAAGATAACAAGAGTAAAGACTATAAAATAGCATTTAAAATCATGGCTTTATGGGCATTTACTGGGCTTTTAGCTTCTTTATTTTTATGGCACGGCAATACTGATTAGTATCCATTAGAAAGGGAGATAACTCTCTGAGTTATCTCCCTTTTGGTTTTTTAATTATAGTTTTGTGCCAACTGAACTAAAAGAGGTACTGAAGGCCTCATGATCCGATAACTGGCTATGTCGATATCAGTTGCCTCTTTTCGTTGTTGTCTGTTTCAAAATCAAAGTGAAATCAACTTTTCCCTCACCCCTAAAGTGCTGATGCCATTTCCAACCCTGTAAACATGAAGCCTGTTTCTAACATGGTAGCTTACAAGAAAAAAGCACTTAAGTCGTTGTAACTAACAACTTATTCTCTATAGCAAACCTAACAAGATTAGGGATATCAGAGATATTTAACTTCTTCATAATATTTGATCTATGAGTTTCAACCGTTTTGATACTGATGCAAGTATCATCTGCTATTTTGTTTGTTGAGTAACCCTCGACGATTAACTGAAGAATCTGCCTTTGTCTGCTGGTTAATAAGTCCAGAGGTACCGCATCTTCTCTTTTGTTCAACAAATCTTTGAGCATAGACTTATCGAGCTTCTGGCTAATGTAACTTCCACCACTCATAACAGAAGCGATCGCCAGTTCCAGTTCTTCCACAGCTGAGTCTTTAAGCAAATACCCTTGTGCACCATTTCTTAAGCACCTTGCAACGTATTCAATATTTTTATGCATAGAGAGCATCAAAATATTAACAGGTATCTTATGCTTTCTGATAATACTCACTATCTCTATTCCATTGATTCCTTTAATTGAAATATCCAGAATAAGTAAATCTGGTTTTAATTTTTTCAGGTTAGGTATCAAATTTAAACCAGAGTCACTCTCCCCAACAACTTCAATACTCGGCAGTTTTTTTAATATACTGCAGATCCCTGCTCTGACTATATCATGATCGTCAACAATAAATATTTTGCTTTTATATATCATATTTCAATTCAACCAAAATTCTGGTACCGGTATTAATCTCTGATTTAATATAGAGTTTGCCGTTATGACGCATCGCTCTCTCCTCTATACCTAGCAAGCCTAGATGTAGGTGAGTATTAACTTTGCGTTTTATTTTATTTATTTCAAACCCTATACCATCATCAGAGATTTCAACTGTGATTGTATCTTTATTAAAATCTAGATGAACTAAGATAGAACTCGCATTCGCATGGCGGATGACGTTATTTACGGCTTCCTGAATTATTCTGAATAGGTCCGTTTTTAATTGTTGACTCACATCTGGAAATTTTTCTTTAAATGTAAATTTTATTTCATTGTTTAATGTCGAAGACATTTTTTCCAAAAGACGTTTTATTGCGTTAATAAAACACACCTCACTGATAATCCCAGGTCTCAGCTCAGCCGATTTATGTCGCACTTTCTCTATAACATCCTCAATCAATGAAATAGAATCATCGACTCTACAGCTATTATTGCAATGTTCTTTTTTATGCAGCTGTAAGTTGATTTGTATTGCAGTTAGTACCTGTCCAAGATCATCATGCAACTCTCTGGATATACTTGCTCTCTCTTCTTCCTTGCTAATTTGTAATTTTTCATTGAGAAACCGTATCCATTTATACGGATCTTCTAGTTTTGCACAATCCATGTGGCTCTTACCCCGATTTATAGAACCATTTAATAGCAATTTACCGAACACCCCATTAAACTAGTGTGCTAGTACACTTGCAAATTTTAAGTACATTAAAACAGTGATGTATTAGTCCTTTAATACATTTGTTAACATCTGAATAACATTATTGTTTTTTTATATCAACTTAAATAAATATAAGAGACTAGAGCAGAAGTTCAGCTAAATGTATGGATGGACGTTTGATTTTTGATTTACTATTTTAAAATACGATGTAAGTTTAGTAATTTAGACTAATAAACAATGGGGGTGTAGATATTTATAGCATTTTAATTTTAGGTGGCGACGTTATTTTCTGGAAGCAAGGTCAACCAAAAAATGACTGAGTGATTGAGTAAGAACTCTATAGCTCAAAAAATAATGAAAAATAACAACAAAACTCACCATAAACGTTATCCCTTTCAAAAACAAGCATATAACGGCTAAAGACGTATATGTAGCCCGAAATACCCCCAATTCCTTTTCTTTATCAGTGAATTGAAAATAATTTCCTGACGAAAAGTCAGCTTTAAAAATCAGGGATTCCCTGATATCGCAATGTAAAGCCATTAGTTATTTTTATTCGATGGTAGAGGATCTACCTGAATAAATTGCTGAAAAATATAAAGTCAAGGATAACTAATGAAACTCAGATCAAAGATGGCTGCGCTGCTGTCAGCGTTTATGCTGCTTGCGCCCGTCGCACAAGCCGCCAAACTCCAACCACAAAACCTCAAACAACTCATCGCTGATTCTGAAAGTATTATTTCGGGTCAGGTTCAAAGCGTCACTGATGGCATTTCTGAACAAGGCTTTCCTTACACAGAAGTCACTATCAAAGTTGGCGACGCAGCGATGGGGAACCATGCTGAAGGTTCTGAATACACGTTTCGCCAGTTTGGCCTGCTAAAACCTCGCACTCTACCGAATGGCAACCAGATGCTAGCTATTGCTCCTGAAGGTTTCCCGCACTGGAATCAAGATGAAGTTGTTGTTGTGTTTATGCACAAAGCAGCGTCACTGACAGGCCTACGCACAACTGCTGGCATGGCGAATGGTAAATTCGTTATCCGAGGTGGCAAAGTGGTCAACGAGTTTGATAACCAAGGTATCTTCGAAAACCTAGAGTTTGCCGAAGGCGCTCTTGCTCCAGCCGAGCAACAAATGGTGAATACCGAAGGCGCTTACAACGCAACAGCTTTCATGAGCCTGTTGGGTAAAGCGGTGTCAGAGCAATGGATCAGCAATGGGAAGATGAAATAATGAAACACAGCACACTAACAATTGCGATTGCAACTCTACTCGCTGCTAATGCCGTGCAAGCTGGTGGTCCGCTATACACGACTGAAGATGGTAATCCAACGCCTTTCCTATGGGATACTTCCAAAGGCTCTATTCCTGTTTACGTCGATGGCGGTGACGCATTTACTTATGACTATGATGGCTCAGTGTTCTTATCGACTGAGCGTGCTCAGGAAATCACGCAGTTCGCTTTCGACCAATGGAATAATGTTGAAACTTCGACATTTAGAGCAGACGTTGCGGGCACAATTGAAGAACAAACAGGCGTCGCTGACGTAAACGGTTCAAACGCGCTTCAATTTTATACCCAACAGAATGGCTACGGTTTTTGGGTACTGTACGATACTGACGGTAGCATTCTGGAAAACGTTTTTGGTGTACCTAAGACAGCGGTATTGGGCATTGCCTTCCCTGAGATTGCAGACGGCGACAACATAATTATCGAAGCGACAGCGGTAATCAATGGCTGGAACGTGTATGTAAATGATACCGAAGGTAATCAAATTGCAGGCGTGTTTACTCATGAACTGGGGCATGCGATCAACCTTTCTCACTCTCAAACCAACGGTCACATTGGCTACAGCAGTAATCCATCGTCACCAAAATTTCCTGGCGTAAAAGGGTGTGATGTAGAAGCGGTTCACGCACATGACACTGGTAGCTGGTATTTAGGCGAGGTTAACCGCGCAGACCCAGAAATCATCGAAACTATGTACCCGTTCATTGGTCACCATGGTGCAGGTGCGGTAGCACAAAGCACAGTTAACGTAACAGATGACCGCGTTGCTATTTCTAACCTTTACCCGACGCAAGAGTATCTGAGCCAGTATGGTTCAATTGAAGGTACGCTTCGCCTAAAAGATGGCACGACAGAATACAGTGGCGTAAATATTATCGCGCGTAATATCGATAACCCTCTCTTTGATGCGGTATCAGCTCAATCCGGGAACTTGACACAAGGTAAAGTTGGCCCTGATGGCTACTTTAAAATCAACGGTCTTACTCCTGGTCAAAGCTACGTACTGTACACTGAAGAAATTAACAATGGAGGCTACCCAACGGCAACTTCCGAGATACTTTCTGTCGCTGAGTACTGGAATGACAACGAAAGCAGCAACCCAGTTTCAGATGATCCTTGTGACGTAACACCTATCGTTGCGGAAGCAGGTCAAACCAAAAAGGCTGACTTAGTGTTTAATGGCTACGAAGATGGTGTGGACTTCAAACAAGTGATCTTCGCACACCTGAGTGATCTGGCCAAAAATGGTAAGTCTTCGATAGGCATGGCAGGTAGCAGGCCTTTCGTTTGGGATGAAAGTAAGGGTATTAAGCTTCTTCCGGATTATCTCCGTACTGGCTCAGCCAAAATGAGTGCAAATGGTAATAAACTTCTCGTTAACTCGGATCATGACAGAAATGGCGTAAACGCACCTGTAATCTGGACGGACGCAAATGGCGTGATGCCGCTTGGTGACCTTACAGGTAATGCTTGCGGTGGCAGTAGTGAACAAGGTAAATCTGCTGCAACTGGATGGGATATTGATGCATCAGGAAACACAGTTGTTGGCTTAGCCTACAAAGATGCAGATGGAAATGGCACGTGTACAACTTACTTTACGGGCGATACCGTTCCATTCATCTGGACGCCTAAAGAAGGTATGCGCGAACTCGATACCAGCAGTGTTGATTGGTCAAAAACCGCATGGACTCGTGCACATTCTGTTTCAGGTAACGGCGAAGTTGTACTAGGTGCACTTGGTGGTTACAAAGCAGTTGCATGGGTCAACGAAGGCAAGATGATTAACCTTTATGACGCTGTTGGTGCAACTGGCGCATACACATCTTCCCACGATGGTAAGCAAGTCGCGTTACAAACCAGAAATGGTAACGTTCTATTGTGGGATCACACTAAAGAAGGCGAGGCTGCATTTACCGATATTGGCGGCCTGGAATGGTGTAACGATGTACCACTAGTCATGCTAGGAAGTAACTTCTGTGAAACACGAGGGGTTGACTGGGTTCATGCTGCGATTGGTAAGTACACTGGGTTAATGCCTGCTGATATGAGCGACAATGGCGAGGTGATCATAGGCCGTGCCGGTGACATCCGCACTGGATTCTTGGGTGCAATCTATATTAAAGGCTTAGGCTGGATGAAATTAGATGATTTCTACAAGAAACAAGGTGTATTAGAAGCTCAAAACGCCTACATGGATAACCCAATGTCACTTTCTGGCGCAGGCTCGAAAATGACAGGCGGTGTTACAGGTTACTCTGTTGCTTTCCACGTAGACATGTCTCACGTGTACGTTTGTGAAAACGGTGCCTCTGTGAAAACTGGCTTCCCTAACGGGTTAATTAATAAAGTGAAATCTGGCGCTGAATTTGGTCGCTGCGAACACTTAGATAATTAAATTCCACAGAAATGCAAATAGGTGGCTAACGATGTTTAGCCACCAACTTCAAGCTAAACCACTTTAATTAACACCTAATTATTCTTCCGGAACAGAATAATTAAGAAAAGAAACACACCACTCCGCTCTAATAGAATATTTAGCGGATTACTGGACGTTACTATCTTTAGGGATGATTATGAAAATATTAAATAAGTCACTCATTGCAATTGGTATTTGCTTGTCTTTTAGCGCGCACGCAGCAGATGACCGTTACATCATTCAGGTTGACAGCGCAAACAAAGGCGTTGTTAAGAACCTGGCAAAAAAACTTGGTGCAGATATCAATGTTGAGGGTGAGGAGTTTTTTGCAGCGACCTTCACAGGTAAAGATTTAGATACAGTAAAAGGTCTTTTAAACAACCCACATATCCAACTTATCGAAGAAGATGCGAAGCGAAAACTACTGAGCTACAGCGATGACATTGGTGACGCGCGTGAAACTCAGCTGACACCATACGCTGTTTATCAATCACAAGCTGACCAACTTACTTATCAGCCAAATAGTTCTGTTAAGGTTTGTGTTATTGACTCGGGCTTAGACCGCTCTAATAACGACTTCGAATGGGATAAAATTTCGGGTAGCGACGACTCTGGAACTGGTAGTTGGGATGAGAACGGCGGTCCACACGGCACGCACGTAGCGGGTACTATTGGTGCGGCCGACAACGGCTTTGGTGTTATCGGCATGGCACCGGGCGTACCAATGCACATCGTAAAAGTATTTAACGCCGATGGTTGGGGATACTCTTCTGACCTCGCGTACGCAGCAGAAAAATGTTCAGACGCTGGCGCTAACATCATCAACATGAGCTTAGGTGGTGGCGCTCCGACTACTGCAGAAGAAAATGCGTTTAAAGCCTTTACTAACGAAGGTGGCTTGGTTCTCGCTGCGGCAGGCAATGATGGCAATAACGTCCGTTCTTACCCAGCAGGTTACCAATCGGTAATGATGATCGGTGCAAACGACAACAATGATCAAATCGCTGAGTTTTCTCAGTTCCCTGAATGTACCATCGTGTATAACAGTAAGAGAGGCAAAAACAATCAGGAGATCATTGATTCAACTTGTGTTGAGGTGACCGCTGGCGGTGTAAACACACTTTCAACTTATCCTGCAGACATGGCAGCAACATCTGTGTTGGCAGCAGGTGAGCAGATTGTCGCGTCCTCTGGTTTTACCTATTCAGGCAAAGGTGATGTATCTGGTGAAGTACATTACATGGGGCTGGGTAAAGAAGTTGATACCAATGCCGCTGGTAAGATCTGTTTGATGGATCGTGGCGAAATTACCTTTGATGAAAAAGTTCTCAACTGTGAAACTTCAGGCGGTATCGGCGCGGTAGTAGTGAACAATGTTGATGGCATGCTGAATGGCACATTGGGTGAAGCAACCACAACCTCAATTCCTGCAGTCGGTACTGACTTAAAAGATCGCGCACTGCTTCATGCATCAACAACCATTAGCGTAGAAATTAGCAGCTCTGATTATGGCTTTATGAGTGGCACATCGATGGCAACTCCTGGCGTAGCAGGTATGGCAGCGTTACTTTGGTCAAATCACCCAACCTGTACTGGTTCTCAAATCCGTGATGCCCTAAAACAAACTGCATTTGATGCGGGTGCTTCAGGCCGAGATAACTACTTCGGTTATGGTATCGTTAAAGTTGCCGATGCGCATAACTACTTACTGGAAAATGGCTGTGATGCCCAATCGGCTTCTTACATTGAACTGGCTACGTCGACTTACACAGCGAGACAAGGCAACAAAGTGAGCCTGGAGTGGTCAAATGCATCAACACGCAAAGTAGACGTTTACCGTAACGGCGTGATTGTGTCTACGACCGGTAATGACGGTGAATTCACAGATACACTAGCAAGCGATGCTTACGGTATGTACACATACCAAGTATGTGACCAGTCGAGCGGCAACTGTTCAAATCCGTCGAGTGTGTCATTTAACTAAATAGTATCCAGAGCGCCCGTTTGTGGCGCTCAATTCAGTTTTTATACGACAGCTACCACGCTCTCAAAAACAACTCCAATTGTTGCATCCATATGAAGACAAAGGCCACTCTGCGGTGGCCTTTGTCTTCATTCTGTTTAATAAAACTATGCTCGACTCAACTAACAATGCTTTCAAAAGGGGTTGTGTTTATTTACGTACATTCCTACGAAATTACACATAAAATCAAAAGGTAATATAAAAGCTAATTGCCAGAATGTCTCATTCGCGCCTCTCTTGGCGTCTGGTTAAATACTTGCTTAAACTTGGTAGAAAAGTAATTACTGTCCTGATAACCAACACCAAAAGCAATATCCGTAATAGATTGATCAGTATAAAGAATCTCAGAGAATGCTTTACTGGTACGCGTATAATGCAAATACTGGTTAAAGTTCATCCCCGTTAATTTTTTAATACTATTCGTCAACTGACGCGAGGATAGCTTCACGACCTCAGCGACTTCTTCAATCTCATTCACGCCTGCATAATTTTTTTGAATATGTGATAAGGCGTAAATCACTTTATCGTTGTTATTAAGCATGTCGACGTCTTGTATTTTCCCACGCCATAACTCAACGATAATTTGCTGGAAAATAAATTGCGCAATAATTCTCGATTCTTCACTGTCGATATGTGACTCAATATGCAAACGTTCAACTAACTGACTAACACGTTGTGCAGTACTTTCATTAATAAACCAGCCAGTATCCTGATCTGAAACGCTTGGCATAAAGCGTTTCAGCTCTGAACATACTTGAAGTTTATTCTTTTCAAACAGAATATTACTCAAATATAAATCATCAACAGAATCAAATAAATGACGGTCTTCTTTTTTCACAAAGCAGACGTAATTTTTGCTCAGATTCATAGGCACATCATTCATTACATGTGTACCACATCCTTCCGAAACAATAATAATTTCTTCAAATGAGTGTGCGTGCTCAGGATAAGGTTCCTGAGGAGCTCTCAGTTCAGTGGTGACCGGACTGTACGAGTTCATAAAGAACTCTCTCGATTTTAGATAGATCATTTTGTACCTCTACTTTCACGTGCCTAAATTTAGAGGCTTTAACTGCGCTTTTCTTAGCCGGGTATCTCAATTTTGCGCACTCTTTTATTGATATTTTCAAAAGTGTGAAGACAAAGTTGCTCACCTTAAAAAACTCACCAAAATACCTATCCAGTGATGTTAATTCTCCAAGGTTAAAATTTATCAGGTTTGTAAGCTAAGCCTAATCCCCCAGTACGCCAGCATCGAGAATGCCCGCGTTTCAGAGGGAAAATTACTATAAAAAGTTCCATTAATGAACATAAAGACATAAGAAACAAAAGCTTACAAATAGCAAGGAGACACTCATGTCTACAACTATTACCTCTACAGAAACGCAAGAAACAGAAGTTACCCTCAATGAATATGAACAAGAACGAGTGCCCAAACATAAACTGCTTGGTTGGCGGCACTTTCTTGGCTCTTATTCCGGCGAACACGTAGCCGGAACCGAGTTTGTTATCGGTGCCGCTTTTGTCGCATGGGGAGCCAGTACATTTGATATCCTGATGGGCCTGCTGGTGGGTAACCTGATGGCGGTACTTACCTGGGCATTAATCACCGCTCCTATCGCAACCCAATCTCGATTAACTGTCTACGAATATCTGCGCAGAGTCGCTGGCCCTGGCTTCAACAAAGTCTATAACGTGGTTAACGCCGTGCTGTTCTGTGCGCTGGGCGGTTCGATGATTACGGTTTCAGCCTCTGCAGTACGAATTTTATTTGATATTCCGGCGCAAACTCACTGGTATCCAGATAGTGCAGCGTTTGTCGCGGTTGCACTTGTAGTGGGTGCTATCGTGGTTGCAATTGCGGTACTGGGATTTCAAAAATGTGCTCAGTTCGCAACCGTCTGTTCACCTTGGTTACTGATTATCTTTGTGACTGGCGGTATGGTAGCCCTTCCTGCACTGAGCAACATTGGCAACGGTGACACCTTTACTGGATTTGGCCAGTTCCTATCTCTCGCGGATCAATACATCTGGACAGGGAAGACACCAGATGGTTCACCTTCAATGACATTCTGGCAAATCGCAGCGTTCGCTTGGGTATGTAACCTGGCAATGCACGGTTCTCTTGGTGATATGGCTCTATTGCGTTTTGCAAAGAGCGCAAAATACGGTTACTTCTCAGCATTTGGTATGTTCTTCGGCCACTACATCGCCTGGATTTGTGCTGGTGTAATGGGTGCAGGTGCAATGCTGCTGATGCAAACCAGCATGTCTAACCTAGACGCAGGCGGTATCGCTTACGCTGTGCTTGGTTCAACGGGTATTATTGCTGTAATTATCGCAGGCTGGACAACCTCAAACCCAACTATCTATCGTGCTGGCTTGGCGATTCAAAGTATCTTCCCGAATAAATCACGTGCATACATCACGACGATCGTTGGTGTTGTTACTGCGGTTATCGCTTGTTTCCCATTCGTATTCACCCGTCTGCTAGACTTTGTTGGCTACATGGGTCTGCTACTTGCACCGGTTGGCGCAATCATCGTCTCTGAGCACTGGGTATTTAAGAAAATTGGCCTGACACCTCTATGGTCTAAGTACCAAGGTAACGATCTAAACAAAGCAGCACTTATCACTTGGGCAATTGGCGTCGTATTCGCTGTTACCTGTGAACAACTCGGCGTCTTACACCTGTTCTTCCTATTCGTACCGACTTACCTGCTATCTATGGCGATCTACATCCTGATGGCAAAATCAATGGGCGCTGCAGATGACTACACTCAGCAAGAAGCGGAGTACCATGAAGAGCTTAAACAACGTGAAGCGTATCATTCAGAACTAGCCAAACGCGAAGAAGCACAGCAAACAGAAGCTAAACCAACCAGCATGCTGGAGAAGGTATCTGGCGCGATTGCTCTGGCGTCTTTGGCGGCCATCGTTCTTTCTGCGCTAAAAGTATGGGGGGCAGGAGCCGACTACCAAGTTGCTTTCGAGGCCTTTAAAACTTTCGCGATTTATCCAACCGTGATTTACTTTATCACTGCGACAATCTGGATCACGCTGCGTGATAAGGCATAGGAGAATCAACTCGTGAACAATCTCATTCGAAAAGCCTTTGTCATGCAGTTAAATGAAGGCTGCAAGGCAGAATATAAAAAGCGACATGACGAGATCTGGCCAGAATTGGTGGATGTACTGAAAAGTCACGGTGGTCATAATTACTCTATCTTTCTCCATGAAACGACCAATCAGCTGTTTGGTTATGTCGAAATCGAGAGTGAGGAGCGCTGGCAGCAAGTTGCCAATACTGAAGCATGTCAGAAATGGTGGTCCTTTATGCAGGACATTATGGCAACGAATCCAGACAACTCTCCTCAATCGCTTGAGTTAGATTCGGTGTTTTATCTGGCCTGATAGACAGACACACTCACTTCCAAGCCCCGCGCCTCCGCGGGGCTTCTTTTTTACCCGTCAAACATGACACACCCAAACCTAATTTTTCAGCAATAAAACCCCGTAAAGAGCAGAAAAACCACACCATTTTCACGTGTACTCGACACTACTCCAGCCTAGGTTTTATCTGGCTTCGACGCACTACTTTTCAAAAGTTTGAAATACCGCATGAGCTTCTTGAGAAAAACGCACCAAATATGTTTTTCCAGGGGGATTTTTGAAGTTATTCAAGCGAAAAAAACGGTGTAATACCTCTAAAGAACAAGAGGTGGTATTCATGATGAAGGCTGTGATTGCAATAGACCTTGGGGCGTCAAGTGGACGTGTCATGGTTGGTTATCTGAACAACGGAAAAATCGATCTCGAAGAGTTTCACCGTTTTCAAAACCAGCAAGTGATGCATGGTAATGAGTCCTGTTGGGATCTCTACTCCATTCTGGAAGAGATTAAAGTAGGCATCAATAAAGTACTCGCAACTGGTGTTGAAATTACTTCTCTGGGCATTGATACCTGGGGTGTGGATTTTGTGTTGCTGGATAAGTTTGGCCGTCACCTTGGTGAATTTGTCAGCTACCGTGATGCACGAACTGAAGGCACGTTGGAGAAACTTCTTCAGGACAGCCAGCTAACGCGCGAGCAAATCTATCAGCAGACTGGTATTCAGTTTTTACCTTTCAATACGCTTTACCAGTTAAAAGCGATTGCTGATCAGAAACCAGAATGGTTCTCAGATATCGATACGCTGTTGTTTATTCCAGATTACCTGAACTACAAACTCAGTGGCGTTAAGCATTGTGAATACACCAATGCTTCCACCAGCCAGCTGCTTGATTGCAAAGATAAAACCTGGAACAAGCCGCTACTTGACGCTTGCGGTGCAAAAATGGATTGGTTCCTACCTCCTAAAATGCCTAATCGCATTATCGGTCAATATCATGTAGGTGACGTACAAATCCCTGTGTGTTCTGTAGCAAGTCACGACACTGCTTCAGCGGTGGCAGCAACGCCAATCGCACATGACACAATGGCTTACCTGAGCTCAGGTACTTGGTCACTGGTGGGTATTGAAAGCTTCGAACCGTACACGGGTGAGCTCGCTTATCAATACAACCTGACCAATGAAGGCGGTGTAGATGGCCGTTATCGTGTACTGAAAAACATCATGGGGTTATGGCTAATCCAGCGCATTAAAGCAGAGAACCCATCACTGACGTTCCCTGACATTGCCAGTCTGGCACGCCAAGCTGAGCCATTTAAGTACATCGTGAATCCAAATGACAACGATTTCTTAAACCCAGCGTCCATGACACAAGCGATTAAAAACTGGTTTAAGAAACGTGATCTTGAAGCACCAGAAACCCTATCCGAAGTCATCCGCTGTATCTATGACAGCCTAGTACTGGCGTACGACAAGGTACTGACTGAGCTATCGGAAGTCACAGGCAAACCAATTACTGAATTACGCATCGTCGGTGGTGGCACACAAGACCAGTTCCTTAACCAACTTTGTGCGGATGTCTGTCAAATCAAGGTTTCGACCGAACCGACAGAAGCCTCCGCACTGGGCAACGTGATTAACCAATTTATCGCGTCCGACATTATTACCTCGCTGGAAGAAGGCCGCCAAATTATCGATGCCTCTTCTGATGTGAAGAACTTTACTGCAAACAATATTGAGGGATTGGAACAAATCAAATCCCAATTCCAACAAATCACTAAATAAGGTACCTGACCATGAGCAAAGAGCAGATCATTTCAGCTTACGAGCAAGCAAAAGCGGTTTTCGAAAAGTACGGTGTGGATACAGACAAAGCGCTGGCGCTACTGAACCAAACGCCAATCTCTATGCACTGCTGGCAAGGCGACGATGTACGTGGTTTTGAATCTCCAGACACTGCGCTGAGTGGCGGTATCCAGGCAACAGGCAACTACCCTGGCGCGGCAAAAACTCCAGCACAACTGCGTGCCGATATGGAAAAAGCCTTCTCGCTGATTCCAGGTAAAAAACGTGTCAACCTGCACGCTATCTACCTCGATGCCGATGAGTACGTAGAGCGTGACCAAATTAAACCTGAACACTTCGCACGTTGGGTTGAGTGGGCAAAAGAGAAAGATCTGGGCTTAGACTTTAACCCTACTCTGTTCTCTCACCCGAAAGCAGATGACGGTCTGACTCTATCTCACCCTGATGAAGAGATCCGCCAGTTCTGGATCGATCACGTGAAAGCAAGCCGTAAGATTTCTGAATACTTCGGCCGTGAGCTTGGTTCTGCATCATTCATGAACATCTGGATCCCAGACGGCATGAAAGATCAGCCAGTTGACCGCTTGTCTCCACGTGCTCGCCTGGCGGATTCTCTGGATAAAGCACTGGCAGAGAAAATCGACACGGCGTTCCATAAAGACGCGGTAGAAAGCAAACTGTTCGGCATCGGCGCAGAAGCATTTACTGTCGGTAGTAACGAGTTCTACCTGGCGTATGCGGCAACTCGCGGTACAGCACTATGTCTAGATGCTGGCCACTACCACCCAACAGAAGTCATCAGCGACAAAATCAGTGCATGTTCACTGTACGTAAACGATCTGCAACTGCACGTAACTCGTCCGGTTCGCTGGGACTCTGACCACGTGGTTTCTTTCGACGACGAAACTCAGGCAATCATGCGTGAAATCGTACGTAACAACCTGCTAGATCGCGTTGCTATCGGTTTGGACTTCTTTGATGCATCAATTAACCGCATCGCAGCTTGGGTTATCGGTACTCGTAACGCTCAGAAAGCGCTACTGAAAGCCCTACTAGAACCAGTAGAGCAACTAAAAGCAGCAGAAGCGTCGTTCGACTACACCACACGTCTGGGTCTGATTGAAGAGGCACATTCTCTGCCTTGGGCAGCGGTTTGGAACTACCACTGTCACCAACACGAAGTCCCAGTCGGTTTTGATTGGATCAACGACGTGAAAGACTACGAAGCAACCATCCTAGAAACACGTTAATTCAAATTGCTCAACAACAAACAAGTCAGATTTTATATCTGGCTTGTTTGGTTAACACAAATATAAGGTTACCAGTATGATTCAGTTAAACGACGCAGTAATGCGCGAAATCGAAAAAGTTAGTGAAGTTTCTCAATACCTTTGGCAACGTGAATGGGCAGAGCGTAATGGCGGCAACATCTCTGTTGATGTCACTGACCTGTTCGACGAAATTCCACAAGTCGACGTGCAAGAAAAAGCGCTGCCACTGCAGTTACCAATCGAAAGTGCTAACCGCATCTACTACGTAAAAGGCACTGGTCAACGTATTCGTGAACTGCGTGATCCTGATTACGCGGGATGCGTACTTAAAATCAACGGCGCTGCAAACGGCTACCAAATCCTTTGGGGTGGTAAGGCAAGTGCGGATTTTGCGCCGACGTCAGAGTTCATCAGCCACATCAAAATCCTGGTAGATAAACATAAAACGGGTTCTGACCACAAATCGGTGGTTCACACTCACCCACTTGAACTGATTGCATTATCTCACCACCCAGATATCTCAAAAAGCAGCGAACTGTTCACGCACACATGCTGGAAAATGTTGCCTGAAGTACGCGCATTTGTCCCACGTGGTATCGGCATGATCCCATACTGCCTGCCTTCTTCAGAAGAAATGGCCGACGGAACAACAGCAGCACTACAGGAACATGACGTCGCTATCTGGGAAAAACACGGTGCGACGGCTTCTGGCGCAGATGTACTACAAGCATTTGATTACATTGATGTAGCAAACAAAGGCGCCAAGCTGTACCTGATGTGTACATCTGCTGGTTACGAGCCTGAAGGTGTAACCAAAGAGAACATGGAAATCTTGAAACGAGAATTTAATCTATAAGGTGTGAATTATGAGTGTGTTCAAACTGGCTTTCCCAAAAATCAACTACTCCGGTGTTGGAGCAATTGAAGCACTGATTGAACGTCTGTCTGATGAACATGGCAGTGAAAAAGGGCTACTTATCTGCGATCCTACACTGGTAGAACTTGGCTTCGCTGATAAGTTTCTTGACAGTTCGCTGAATCTGGTGCTGTTCAAAGATGTACGTCCAAACCCTGACACCAATACGGTCAACACCGCCTACAAGATGTATTGTGATTCAGGCGCACAATTTGTGATCGGTTTTGGTGGTGGCAGTTCTATTGATACCGCAAAAGCAATCAAGATCCTATCTGCCAATGAAGGACCAATTGCCGCGTACAATGGTGTCGAGAAAGTAAAACGTCTTGGTGCTCCGCTATACGCGATCAATACGACCGCTGGCACTGCAGCAGAAGTAACGAGCAACGCGGTGATCACTGACACGGAGACACATGTAAAACATGTAATCATCTCCGATAAGATCATCCCGGACATTTCGGTCAACGATCCGAGTGTTATGTTAGGTCTGCCTAGCAGCACGACGGCGGCTACCGGTATTGACGCTTTGACCCATGCAGTTGAATCTTTTGTATCCGTTGGGGCACACAAATTAACCGATTATATTTCTCTGGAAGCGATCAAAACCATCGCTCAAAGCTTGCCAAAAGCGGTTGATGATGGCTCGAATGTCGAAGCTCGTGAAATGATGGCATACGGCCAGTTTATCGCGGGGTTGTCATTCAACAGCGCAGGACTTGGTATGGTACATGCGATGGCACACCCAGCTGGCGCACACAAAGACCTGCCACACGGCGTATGTAATGCGATTCTTCTGCCTGTCGTGTGCGAGTTCAACCGCCCATATTGTGTCGAAAAATTTGCCCAGGTTGCGAAAGCACTTGGTGCCGATACATCGGGTATGACCGCAGAGCAAGCAAGTCTGGTTGCTATTGATGAACTCAATGCTCTGAATCGTCGTGTTGGTATTCCAGAGGGCTTTGCTCAACTTGGCGTCACTGAAGAAGATATTCTGAGCTGGGTTGATGATGCCATGGCCGATCCATGCGCAGGCGGTAACCCGTACCCAATGACTCGTGAGCAAGTAATCGAGCTGTACAAAAAAGCACTTTAACTCCCGAAGGTGAAAGTTCACTCTTTGTTATGTAAGGGGCAACACAGAGTGAACCCTCAATCTCCTTTTACGCGCAAGGGCAAGGTCTGGCATCCGCTAGACCTTTGCTTTTCGACGCTACCTTATTCTTAACACCCAATGAACTCCGCCTACTCCTTCAGTCTGTAGCTCATTCGCTTTGCTTCAACAGGCAAATCCTCTACTCTGTGAACTAACCACAATTCAATGGAACTGAAAATGTTAAAAGGCAGTGAGTATCCTTCCATACGTGCGTTAAGAACCTTTGTCGCCGTCGCAAATCATCTGAGTTTTTCCAAGGCGGCAGATGACCTGTGTGTGACACAAGGGGCGGTGAGCAAACAGATTGCGTCGTTAGAACAACTCGTGGGTTTACCGTTGATTAAACGTGGCCTTAATGGTGTGGAACTCACTGAAGAAGGAAAGCGTTACTTACCACAGATCACAGAAGCGCTGGAGCTCATTCAGCATGCGACGGCAAGCTTGATTCAATGTAACACCGAGCAAGAACTGCTTATCGTCGATGTTACCCCTTCTTTTGCGAGCTTATGGTTAGTACCCAATATTGACGACTTCCACCGGCAGCACCCGAATATAAGAGTTAAAATTCGCACCGGTGATGGCGCTATCAAGAATATCAACAATAACAGTGATCTCAACGTAAGATGCCTGCCACTGTCGACTCACTATGAATACAGTCAGTTACTGTGTGAAGAAACCTTACTGCTTGTTGGCAGCACCAAGATCCCACCGTTGAAGGACAAACAGGACATTAGTCTCTACCCGTTTATACCTCAGACCACTCGCCCTCAACTTTGGGAACAGTTTAAAGTTGAGCATGCGCTGGATAACCCAATTACCTATCATTCGGTTGGATTTGAACATTTTTATTTGGCTTGTGAGGCGGTAAGAATGGAAAAAGGCCTCGCGCTGGTCCCCGATTTTATGGCGCAGTTTTCTATTCAGCGCGGAGATATCCAACACATACATGATATGACCCTGCACAGCGGTTACGGTTATTACGTCGTTATTCCTAACTACCGTTTAAGCTCCAGAAAAGTCGCTCTATTTAATGAATGGTTGAAGAGTAAGTTAACCCGCAACACATAAGCGATAAGACTCTGCTCCTATAACCTTAGCCATCGTCGGTGTATGTATGGTTAAAAATATGGCATTCTCATCCATACTGTTTGAAAAGGATAAATGGATAGTAGGATATGGACAGCAACTCGCCCAAACTCTCTTTACGCACCATAGAGCCAATGGATTACCCTGAACTCGCAGAGTTAATGGACTTGGTATTTCCGGATGTAGGCGGCTCATGGCCACGTCTGACCATTATGGATCTCATACATCAGTTTCCTGACGGTCAGATTTGTATTGAATACAACGGCAAAATTGTTGGTGCCGCTCTAACGATTAAAGTCGACTACAACCGCTTTTCACTCCCTCATCTCTACACCGATATCATCACCGAAAACAACGTCATTCAGAATCAGGTCACTGGCGATGCCATGTATGGTCTTGATGTTTTTGTTCACCCAGATTACCGCGGACTTCGATTAGGGCGTCGTCTGTATGATGCGCGCAAAGAATTGTGTCGCAGCAAAAACTTCAAAGCGATACTGGCTGGTGGCCGCATTCCTAATTATCACCAGTACGCCGATGAAATGAGCGTGGCGGACTACATCGATAAAGTGAAACGCCGTGAGCTTCATGACCCGATTTTGTCGTTCCAACTAGCCAATGGATTTGATGTAAAACGAATTATGCGAGGCTATCTGCCTGAAGACAGTGCATCCAGAGGATACGCTACGCTTCTGGAGTGGGATAACTTCTTCTATGAAGAAGACATTCAGTCTGTCCACGATGTCGAGAAAACTCTGATCCGCATCGGTGTTGTCCAATGGCAAATGCGAGCGATGAACGATCTGGAAGACTTACTGGATCAAGCAGAGTTCTTTATCTCTTCCCTGGCAAATTACAAAGCTGATTTTGCGCTCTTCCCTGAGTTTTTTAACGCACCATTAATGGGGCTTAAAAATGATCAAAACTCCGTAGAGGCTATCCGTTTTCTTGCTGGCTTCACAGAAGAGATCAAAGAACGTTTTTCACAAATGGCGGTCACCTACAACATCAATATCATTGCAGGGAGTATGCCCGTTATCGAAGACGGAAAACTCTACAATGTCGCCTATTTACTGCAGCGTGACGGCGAGATCAACGCTCAGTACAAAATTCACATTACGCCTCATGAACAAAAAGACTGGGTCATTGACGGTGGCGACAACGTACAAGTATTTGAAACCGATGCAGGCAAAGTCGGCATACTGATTTGCTACGACAGCGAGTTCCCGGAGCTGGGAAGAATGCTCGCAGAACAAGGTGCGCAAATCGTGTTTGTACCATTTTGGACCGACACCAAGAACGGATATCAACGAGTTCGTATCTGTTCTCAGTCTCGAGCTATCGAAAATGAATGTTATGTGGCGATTGGCGGCAGTGTTGGCAACTTACCTCGCGTGGACAACGTAGATATTCAGTATGCGCAATCAGCCGTGTTCTCACCTTCGGATATTTACTTCCCACACGATGCCACATTGACAGAAGCAAGTGCGAATACCGAAATGATCATTTTTGCTGATGTCGACTTAACCAAATTAAAACAACTCAACACTGAAGGCTCAGTGACCAACCTGCGTCATCGCCGCCTCGATTTATATGGCGGTTTTACCAAGGCGAAAGAGCAATAACATGCTGACGCCAGCCTCCTCTTTTCAGGAGGCTGGCGGACGTTGCCTGCACATGGTAAAAACGGCAACGTTAAAGAGAAATATCCGTTATTCCCGGTAGCGAGAATCAAACCTAAAATTAACCATAGCCGTCAGCTCATTCTGCCTTTATTACGGGGAAGCTTTTGGAACATATCAACGAACTACTTATCTCCATGAAGCCTCTGCTTGAGCAGTACGGTTACTTTGCACTTGTTGTCAGTATTTTCCTCGAAGGCGTTGGCATCCCTATGCCCGGCCAGTCTCTGATGGTCGCAGCTTCCATTCTCTCTTCCGAACAAGTGATGAACCTTACTCTGGTGATGTCGGTATCCTGGCTGAGCTGCTTTATTGGCAATACCTGTGGTTATTTAATAGGGTATTACTTCGAAGGTTGGCTGGATAAAAAAGGCTATATATCCGGCCCTAAAATGACCAAGCTGCAAACCATCATCCAAAAATACGGCCCCGCTTGTTTAGTCGTCAGTCGTTTTATCGAGGGAATGAAGCAGTTTATGCCATTAGCCTGTGGGATCGCCAAAATGCCCCGCAAAGAGTTCCTGTTAGGCAATGCACTCGCGGCGACGATTTGGGTCTTGGTGTTCAGCTTACTTGCTCACTTTGCATTTGAACATTTAAGTTCGCTCAGCCATCTGTACACTCAATACAAATACTATATCTGGGTTATTGCAGCCGCTTTGTTTGTATGGATGGTACTTGGCATTATCAAACGGAAAAAAGCAAAATCTGCTGATTAAATGAGCTTAAAATTAAAACCAACAGTATCAAGAAGATAAAAAATCACGTCTGGAATTTAACGCCTAAGGGCTATAAATTACGCAGCCATTTAGACGTCTAGACGTTGACATTACTTAGCAGTGAGATTAGTCTGCTCGCTTTCCTTATTTTTAAGTTTGTCGTTTACATGTCCGGTTCCCAGCACACTACTCAAGCAGTTGCACCCTCAGCGGTCGCGCTCATTCCACTTATTGTATTTCTTGCGCTATTTATTGGTGTAGGGACTTACTTATCTCTGCAAGGTGTAGAGTTTGCTTTCTATCAACTACCAGCTCCTATTGCAGTTTTACCTGCAATCATCATTGCTTTTCTACTAAGCAAAGATAAGCTCGGTCGTTCTATTGAACACTTTATGCGCGGCGTGGGTCATCAAGACATTATTGCCATGTGTATGATCTACTTGCTTGCTGGCGCATTTGCAGCGGTAGCGAAAGCCTCTGGTGGTGTTGATGCAACCGTAAACCTTGGCTTGTCAGCGATTCCAACCAGTATGATCTTACCGGGTCTTTTCCTTATCTCGGCATTCATCGCAACCTCGATGGGTACCTCAATGGGGACGATTGCAGCAGTTGCTCCGGTCGCTTTAGGGATTGCGGAATCAGCAGGGATGAGCTTACCAATGACGGCAGGTGTAGTACTTAGTGGTGCTATGTTTGGTGATAACCTTTCGATTATCTCTGACACCACGATTGCGGCGACCCGCTCTCAGGGCTGTGAAATGAAGGACAAGTTCAGAGAGAACATCCGCATTGCCCTGCCAGCTGCATTAATTGCGATGGCTATTTTCGCGTACAACAGCACAGCGACACAAATACCAGAAGCGGGCCCTATCGAATGGCTGAAAGTAATGCCATACGTAACCATTCTGGTATTAGCAGTATCGGGGATGAACGTATTTGTTGTGCTGACTATTGGCATTCTGCTGGCTGGCGGCGTCGGTCTTGTTTCGATTGATGGCTATGGCCTGACGAATATGGCGCAAGATGTTTACACTGGTTTTGGCAACATGCAGGAAATTTTCCTGTTATCTATGCTCATCGGTGGCTTGAGTGAACTGATGCGTCGCCAAGGTGGCCTTGCGTTCCTGACCAATTTAGTTAGCAGGATGATCAAAACTTTCGGCTCTAGTCACTCTAAGCATGCGAACAGTCGTGCGAGTGAACTGGGTATCGCCGGACTGGTTTCAATGGTCAACAGCTGTACGGCGAACAACACAGTCGCGATCATTGTATCGGGCAGCGTTGCGCGTCAATTAGCAGAAGAGAACAACGTCTCCCCTCGCCGCTCTGCGAGCTTATTAGACATCTTCTCTTGTGTAGTGCAAGGTATATTACCTTACGGCGCTCAAGTGCTGTTGCTTGGCTCAGTATTTAATTTATCGCCGCTGGAAGTCGTAACAAACTCATACTACTGCTTTGCTCTTGCGGTTGCTGCGATTGTCGCGGTGTTTATTAAGCATAAGGCACGACAGCCTGAAGTTCAGACCGAACAATAATAAAGACAAGTACAGAAAGAGGCTCCAACTGGAGCCTCTTTTCATTCTGACGGAATCTCTTTGTTTAACCGCAAATAGAAGAACTGAAGTTACGAGCATCATCTAAGGGAACATTCAAGAGTCGGCTAATATCACTCAAAGCCTTAACTTGCGCACTATTACTCTCAGCCAATCCGCCACTTGCATCCAGGTGGTTGTTCTCAAATCCTACCCGAACATCTAAGCCAAGCAGCATCGCAGACGTTAAACAGTCCTGCTCTTTTGCTCCGAACGCACAAACGGCACAGCGAATGCCTTCTTGACTGAATCGCTCTAAACTTAAGTCTCGCAAATCCCATGGCGAGGACTGCTGATTTTTATGATATCTCCCCAGTACAACGAGCACGTGTTGATTGTAATTAGGTAGTACACCACTTTCGCGCAACTCGAAATAACGCTCGATGTCAGCCTCATTGTAGAGAATGATTTGGCTCAACATAGGTTGTTCGGCTGCCCAGTGGAAAAAGGCACTTCCTTCTTTTTCGCACTCTCTATCAGGAAACAACTCTCTTAAAGCAAACGAAGCCGCTTCAGGACGCACCGCTTTAATCAACGCTATCTGCTGCTGTGGTGAATACCGTCCGACAGCTTCTGTAGTCAATTGAACAATCATCTTATCGCCAACCGCTTCTTTAACAGCATGATATACAGGTAAATTGTCCTCAACGTCTAATGAATGCCTGCCGAATAAATCACGGGCATGCAAATGGATCATCGCTGCCCCCGCCGACTGACATGCTAACGCTTCGGCAACCAACTCCTCTATGGTCATAGGCAAGCTATGATGATCCTGTTTAGTCTTTTTCGCGCCATTCGGCGCAACGATGATTGCAATTGGCTCTCTATGAGGTAAGCGCGCAGATATACTGTCTATAGCCACGTATTGGATACCTCGCTAAGCGTACGGGTGAGTTTCCCCACCAGCTCATCAATATGGTCTGGCTGAAAAATGAAAGGAGGTGCCAACAAAATATGATGTCCGTTCACCCCATCGATGGTGCCTCCCATTGGATAGCACATTAAGCCATTTTCCATTGCTCGCTGTTTAATCCGCTTGTCTGCCAGAGTGGCCTTGTTTAAAGGCGCTTTGTTCTCTTTATCCGCCACCAGCTCAATACCGAAGAATAGTCCTTTGCCTCGGATATCACCGATATAAGGCAGTTCAGACAAAGCTAAACCAAGCTCATTTCGCAGCAACGCACCTTGTCGATTCACTGCAGTTAATAGATCTTCCTCGAATATTGTTTTCACTGTTGCAACCGCTGCTGCACAAGCCACCGGATGTGCCATAAAAGTATGACCATGTTGGAAAAATCCGCTGCCAGACTCAATCGCTCGATATACTTTGTCGTTAGCAACGACCGCACCAATCGGTTGATAACCCGCGCCCAGACCTTTCGCCATGCACACTAAATCCGGCTCGGCTTCCTCTTGTTCAAACGCGAAAAAGCTGCCGCTTCGACCAACGCCACACATCACTTCATCCAAGATCAACAGCACATCATATTGGTCGCAAATTTCTCGAATACGCGTAAAGTATCCTTTGGTCGCAGGGACAGCACCAGCCGTCGCACCAACAATCGGCTCGGCGATAAACGCCATCACATTATCCGCTCCGAGCTCAAGAATTTTGGCTTCCAGCTCATTCGCTGCGCGTTGTGAGTAATCCAACTCTGATTCATCGCTTCCCTGATAACGATAGGCATAACATGGCGCTATATGATGGCTTGGGTGCAAAATTGGCTTAAAGGGCTGACGTCGCCACTCGTTTCCCCCAACGGCTAAAGCTCCGAGCGTATTGCCGTGATAACTCTGTTGACGCGCGATGAACTGTTTTTTCTCTGGCTTACCGGATTCCACAAAATACTGGCGCGCCATTTTAAGCGCCGATTCAACAGCCTCTGAACCACCACTAACAAGATAAACATGGTTGAACTGTCCAGACATACATTGGCAAATTAACTCAGCAAGTTGCTCACCGCTTTCGCTAGTAAAAAAGCCGGTATGGGCAAAAGGAACTCGCTCTATCTGTTCCAACATCGCTTGTTTAACGGCTTGATGGCTATGACCAAGATTCGATACCGCCGCACCACCGCACGCATCTAAATATTGCTTGCCTTGTTTATCAAACAGATAAACGCCTTCTCCATGGTCAATAACAGGCAATATATTGTGGCAATGACGATGAAAAACAAAAGACATGTGTATTCCTTCAATTGAATAATATTTCATCACATCATCTTGAATAAACTCACGCCTAACAAGGGAATAAAATTCGACCTCTATGAGCTTTTGGAATATGGCAAACCAAAAAGCCATATCATTTTGAAAATAAAGAAATAAAAATAAAACAGACCAGCTTTATTAAAGGCTGGCCTATGGGTGACTAAAAGCTCTATCTAAGGGATAGATTATGCGTTCAGTGCTTGCTCTAAATCGGCTAAGATGTCATCAATATGCTCAATACCGACTGACAAACGGATCATCTCCGGTGACACTCCCGCCTGTTTTTGTTCCGCTTCACTCAACTGACGGTGAGTAGTTGAGGCTGGGTGACAAGCCAGAGACTTGGCATCACCGATATTGACCAAACGCTTAAAGATTTTTAGCGCGTCATAGAAACGCACACCGGCTTCATATCCGTCTTTCAAACCAAACGACAAAATGGCTGAAGGCTTACCTTTCATGTACTTTTTCGCCAGTTCATAGTGCTGAGACTCCGGCAACCCGGCATAGCTTACCCAACTGACTTTTTCGTGCTGGTTGAGGTACTCCGCCACTCTAAGCGCATTCTCAGTATGGCGCTCCATACGTAAAGATAACGTTTCCAGCCCCTGCATTAGCATGAATGAATTCATTGGTGAAAGTGCCGAACCAGTATTGCGTAGCGGTACCGTTCTCGCTCGACCAATAAATGCGGCATCACCAAATGCCTCGGTATACACCACTCCGTGATAAGACGGTTCTGGCTGGTTGAATACCGGGAAACGCTTGCTGTGCAACGCCCAAGGAAACTTACCTGAATCGACAATCACACCGCCCAAAGTCGTGCCATGGCCACCAACATATTTGGTCAGAGAGTGCACCACTATGTCTGCACCAAACTCAATTGGCTTACACAACACTGGCGTCGCTACGGTATTGTCCACAATCACAGGTACGCCTTGTGCGTGTGCGAGATCAGCTACACGCTCTAAGTCGATGATGTTACCAGCTGGGTTACCAATACTCTCGCAGTACACGGCTTTGGTATTTTCATCGATAAGTTCGGCCAGGCTTTCCGGTTTGTCATCCTTAGCGAACTTCACCTGAATTCCCAGGTTAGGAAACATATGTGCGAACAAAGTGTAGGTACCACCGTAAAGTTGTGGTGTGGATACGATGTTATCCCCTGCCTGAGCCAAGGTCAGAATCGCATAGTTAATAGCCGCACTGCCTGCGCTCACAACCAGACCACCGATGCCACCTTCCAACGCCGCCATGCGCTTTTCCAGAACGTCATTGGTTGGGTTCATAATACGCGTGTAAATATTGCCCGGAACCTCTAAATTAAATAGGTCTGCACCATGCTGAGCATTATCAAATTCATAAGCAACGGTCTGGTAAATCGGTGTCGCTACTGACTTAGTGGTCGGATCCGTTTCATAGCCAAAATGGATCGATAGCGTTTCGTCTTTCATGTTCTTCCTTGTTCGTTATCTCTGAAAAATCTTATCTCTCATCATGCCCATTTTTTGCTCAAAGAACCTCGCTATTGGTCACAATGCATATCTTCAACCTTGTTACTTATATGGGAATACGTAAGACTTTGCTGCTTGCCATCATGAGGGAAGAAAGAGTGACCCCATATTCAATACCTCAGACACAAACAAAAACCGCCTCAATTGAGGCGGCTTCTTATATGATTATATGGTGTTTTTTAATGCGGCTTTGACAGCTAGATTTAACTTGCGTAACACCAAATCAAATACCCAGCGGATAAAGGAGAAAGTAAACTTGATTGCAACGTTTGCACCTTTCCCCGCAAAAACAAGCATATGTCCAAGTAACCCTTTGACGCGTTCTGCAAACTCACCGGAAATTTCAGCAATTTTGGTCATGGAACGTGCAATAGCGTCATAAATAGTGGAAATGGCAGAACCTACATTCTGAGCTCCAAATACTAATGTGGCACAACCACCATCAACCAACAAAGTTAGGATTGCTGCTGATATTTTGTCTGCCCAATCAGGGGAACTATTCGCTTGTAATCGATTGTTGTAATTCAAAATTACTCTTTTGAAAACATTACTTGCCTTTTGGAATCCAAGGCTATCCCAAGTTGCAGACTTGGTATAAGAGGCATATTCGCTCATAAAATGTAACTTAGGGAGCATTCCTTGAGCCCTATTTAATATGTACTCAGAACCATCATAAGGCACATGATAAAAAGGCCAAACAGGTGCCTTAGTAACAGGATCTGCCCCATTCACACAGCGAAAATGCTTCGATATTCGAGAAGAAGAGTTAATCGAAAAAGATTTTAACCCAACCCTCGGAGAACCAAATGTGTATAAATTCACTCTTCCCTTAAATTTTGGGGATGCTGCGATCCAATTCGCCACTAATGTTGCTAATGCTCCGCCCAAACTATGCCCGACACAATGTATAGTTCCATTAGCTGATATTGGATTCTCACGCAGGAAATTGGTTAATCCTTTTCTCATTGAATAAAAAGTCGTTTGGAACCCAGTATGTACCATTTCTCCAGTATCGGTGCCCTTTCCGCTGCAAGTTAAATCGGTGATCGCATCGGCAAGCCCGACAGTTCCCCGAAATGCTAAAACAAGGTCTTGTTTATAACGTTGGCTTTTTCCCTTTCCCAACAGAGCAAACCCTGTTTCAGGTCGAAAAAAGTAACCACCAGTTGTTCCTGTCGCTACTTGAGAGAAACTAAAATGATTGTCTACTGCCGCTGGTAATCTTATACGTTCAATGTTGTGCTTTACCTCGTATACAGCATCGCACAAATCACTCGCCATCAATGGGGAAATCACACTCATTAGCTATATTTCCTTGCTCTTTATTTTCTAAGCACGTGGATATCTGTGCTTTTATCGTATACGTATGTGTTTATTCTCTGATTATTCCAATCACAAACTGAATGAACTGGGATTCGTATTGCACCTTCTGGAGAAATATCAACTTCATGAATCCTCTTTTCATTTGATATTTCACAGTTAATATTCATTAGCATCCAACTTAATGAATTATCGCCTTCTGGTGGAACCCAAGCCCCCCAAATTTCTTTTTTTTCATTTTGGTAATCAACGTAAACATGTTGGTATACCTTTAAGCTTCCACCGAATATATCGCCAGGCATCCTCGAACGAGTAGTTATTGGGGAAAATGAAAACTCTCCTAATTCATTAATTTGAGTCTCATCTTTCAAGATCTTACCGTTCTTATATCCCTCATAATACAATTCTCTATACACAGTTAATCCAACCTGTGGAATACCACCAAGCGTAATAACCCCCCGAATCTCCGGAGACATTTCAACATCGTATTTTTTGAATGGCCAGAACATAGCGCCAGCTCCTACAGAAAATAAAGCTAAGGCTAATACCAAACTATTTCTCTTAGCCATCATGAATCTCTATCAAAATTTTTTGAATGATAATATTGGATCCAATATTAATTAGTTAGCTTTAAGACAACAGGATATAAAAATTGGGAAGAGGCTCTAAACGAACTGTAATTAAGATATTTATTAGCTATTTATAAAGAGACCACCTCTAACGATGCGCTCTCTTTTAATCAATTTGATTAAGGCTGAACTTTCGGAACTTGTTTTAACAACCAGCTTCGAAACTTTTCGGTCGAGTCACTTTTGGTATTCGTGATCAAATAGTACCCGGCATTGGCAGGTATAGGGTTGAAAGGCGAAACCAAGCGTTGAGTGACGAGTTCATCTTCAATCAGTGCCATCCTTGCCATCGCAATGCCAACGCCCGCTTCAGCCGCAGACATTGCCATGTCAGTACGGTTAAAAAAGTGTCCGACATCGGTTTTAAAATCCAATCCCATAGCCGAGGCCCAATAAAGCCATTCATAATCACGAGCAGCTTTATCCCACGGCAACGCATCATGCAATAAGGTGGCATCTTTCCACTGCTCCATTGACGATAAAGGATCATGGTTAGTCAATGAAGCTTTTAGCCACCGATGATCCTCAAGGTATTTAGGGCTCATGACTGGCAATAACTGCTCATCTAAAAGCAGCTCTGCCTCTTTATGTCGATATGGATGCAGTCCGTAATCGATGGCGACATCGTAGTCTTTCAAATCACTATTAACCAACGCCACTTCCGCAAAGATTTGCACTTGTATATCTGGATATTCAAGATGAAAGCTCTCTAGCTTTGGCACCAGCCATTTAAAGGCAAACGACGGCGTTAGCTTCAGTTTAATCTCATTGCTTTGCTTATCGGCTTTCAACTCATCGAGCAGTTTGCCCAGTTCAGAAAAGTGAAATTGGGCTGCTTGTTGAAGTTGAATCCCCTTTGAAGTTAATCGGATACCTCGGGAGTGGCGTTCAAAAAGAGTAAACCCTAATGCTTCTTCTAAGTGAATAATTTGTTGACTGATTGCCCCCGTTGTCAGGTGTAAAGACTTTGCAGCACCAGTAAAACTGCCATGTTCAGCGACTTGACTAAATAACCACAAACCACTTACTAGATTACCTCTCATACTTCAGCCTATAGTTTTTCTAAACTCTATATGTAATTTATATCGATTGTTAACAAAAGGTAAGCAAAAGAAACTAGCCACAAATAATTATTGTGTGTGGAGTGCAAAATGGAAGTCATCGTTTTAGGCAGCGGCGTTATCGGTTTAACATCTGCTTGGTATTTATCTCAGGCAGGCTATCAGGTAACGGTTATCGACCGCCAACCAATCAGTGCAATGGAAACCAGCTTTGCTAACGCAGGGCAAATCTCCTATGGCTACTCTTCTCCTTGGGCTGCACCGGGTATTCCACTCAAAGCGATTAAATGGCTAATGGAAGAGCATGCTCCTCTTAAAATTAAGCCTACTTTAAGTTCGGATATGATCAGCTGGGCATCAAAAATGGTTGCAAACTGCACCTTGCCACGCTATCAAGTGAACAAAGCCCGCATGCTGTCTATCGCTAACCACAGCCGAGCTTGTCTTGAGCAGTTACGCAAAGATCATGCGATTGAATACCAAGGACGCCAGTTTGGTACCTTACAAGTCTTTCGTACTGAACAGCAGTTAACAGCAATTGAAAAAGATCTCAAACTACTTGAACAAAGTGGCACGCGTTTCGAGTTAATGGATGTTGAGCAGTGTATTCAACAAGAGCCAGGTCTAGCTTTAGTGAAAGAGAAGATCGTGGGCGGATTGTACCTGCCAGATGATGAAACAGGCGACTGTTTCCAGTTCTGCCAACAACTGACTGAGCTAGCAAAAGCTCATGGCGTAAGGTTTGAGTTCAATACAGAAGTAAGCAATTGGGTTACTGAGGGTAAAAAGATCACAGGTGTCCAAACGAACCGTGGATTGTTTAAAGCTGATCAATTCGTGCTGGCTTCAGGAAGCTACTCAACTGCCTTGCTAAAACAGCTTGATATCGATATTCCGGTTTACCCAGTCAAAGGCTATTCACTCACGGTACCAATCGAAAACGAGCAATTCGCACCTCGTTCTACGGTTATGGATGAAACCTACAAAGTTGCTATGACTCGATTTGACGACAGAATTCGTGTCGCGGGTACCGCAGAACTTGCCGGATTTGATGGCTCTATTCCTCAAAAGAGAAAGAACACAATCGAGATGGTAATTCGCGATCTGTTCCCTCGCAGTGGAGATTTTAGTCAGGCAGAATTCTGGACCGGCTTTAGACCAATGACACCAGATGGCACGCCAATCATTGGGGCGACTCCATACAGTAACTTATATACCAATACCGGTCATGGAACTCTGGGATGGACAATGGCATGTGGTTCGGGTCAACTTCTGGCTAACATTATGGCAGGAGAAACTACGAAGGTAATCGATCAGTCCGAGCTAAATTTATTCCGTTACGCTTGATTAATAAATAGCCTATTAATCCACAATGCGCATATAAATTAGCATATTAATCTTTTGCATTTCTAAGTAAATTTTAATAAAAATATACTGCATACTTAGTCAAACAAGGAATCTTAGTTCAAAAAGTAACTTGATAAGCAATAGTAACCAGATGTTAAGAAGCTATTTTCATTCTGTGTTCAGCATCACGCTATCAAGGATTTTAAGCTAAAAAAGTTAACAATTACATTACAAAAAAAGGTAATGTATTGCGTGGAAAACAACCGCAAACACAACTAACAGGGAAAATACTCATGCAGTCATTAGTTGATTTTTTGAATGGAATTATATGGAGCCCAGTACTGATCTACTTGTGCCTTGGTGCTGGCTTATTCTATTCCATCATGACTCGTTTCGTTCAAGTTCGTCATTTCTTTGAAATGTGGCGTTTATTGCTATCAGGAAAGAGCTCAACAAAGGGGATTTCATCATTTCAGGCGCTTGCCGTCTCTCTATCTGGCCGTGTAGGTACAGGTAATATTGCAGGTGTTGCTGCTGCTATCGGTTTCGGTGGCCCAGGTGCCGTATTCTGGATGTGGGTCGTTGCCTTCTTTGGTGCTGCAACGGCTTACGCTGAATCAACACTTGCTCAAATCTACAAAGAAGAAGATGAAGGCGAATTCCGTGGTGGTCCTGCTTACTACATTGAAAAAGCAATGGGACAGAAATGGTACGCTTGGATCTTCGCTATTTCTACTATCTTTGCATGTGGCGTGCTACTTCCGGGTGTACAGTCAAACAGCATCGGTAACGCAGTAGAAGCAGCGTTTGGCTCTGGTGACATGATCGAAACCGCTATCGGTACAATCAGTTTTGCTAAAATTTTCACTGGTACGGTTGTGTGTGTCATTCTTGCTTTCATCATCTTTGGTGGTGTAAAACGTATTGCAAGCTTTACTCAAGTCGTTGTTCCATTCATGGCACTGGCTTACGTCGTTACAGCCTTTGTTATCATTCTTCTGAACCTCGGCGAAGTTCCACGTATTATCGGCATGATCCTTGGTGATGCATTCACACCAATGGCTGGTATCGGTGCGGCTATCGGTTGGGGTGTAAAACGTGGTGTTTACTCTAACGAAGCAGGTCAAGGTACTGGTCCTCACGCAGCAGCAGCAGCAAGTGTTGAACACCCTGCACAACAAGGTCTTGTACAGTCGTTCTCAATCTACATCGATACTCTGCTTGTTTGTTCAGCGACAGCATTCATGATCTTAATCACTGGTGCTTATAACGTTCATGGCGCAGTAGAAGGTGCTTTCCTTGTACAAAACTTACCAGCAGATATTGGCGCGAACGGTCCTGTATTTACCCAGCTAGCGATTGAAAGCGCACTTCCAGGCGTTGGTAAACCATTTATCGCAGTTGCGCTGTTCTTTTTCGCGTTTACTACAATTCTGGCTTACTACTACATTGCAGAAACTAACATCGCGTACATCCGTCGTACTTTCAAAGTAGATGGACTGATATTTTTACTGAAGCTGGTCCTTTTGACAGCGGTATTCTACGGTACGGTAAAAACAGCGAACCTTGCATGGGCAATGGGTGACGTTGGTGTTGGCTTGATGGCTTGGTTAAATATCGTCGGTATTCTGATTATCTTCTTCATGTCTAAACCTGCACTTAAGGCTCTGACTGATTATGAAAGACAACAGAAAGAGGGCGTGACTGAGTATACTTTCAACCCAATAGCACTAGGTATTAAAGGTGCAGATTACTGGGAAGAGAAGTACAAGCGTAAGACTGGCAAGTCTGCTCATACTGCTGTTGTTGAAACAACAGAAACTGCAGAAGAAAGTTCATTCTAAAATTACAAAAATAAATACAGCAATACACAACGACAAGGGCCAGCGATTCGCTGGCCCTTTTATATTCAAGAAATGCTCAGTCATTAAAAGTCAGGATAGATCCCTCGCATATCCTGCAGTATGCCATCAAACAGTGTCATGGCACTTTGTGTCATGATTTCCCGTTTTGGGCGCACCACGGAAATGACACTGTCGGGAATATTGTCCAGCAGCGGTACCACCGCAAATTCATTTTTAATGTAATCGAGGTCAAGTGACTCGGTAGAAAATAACGCAGCAAAATCGGCGTTTTGAATCAACGAGCGAGCTAACGTCATCGAGGTACACTCTCGAATTCGCGATGGCAGAGGAAGGCCATTGACGGAGAACATTTGGTAAAAATAGGTGCTTGGATCGTCAGGTGAATCTAATGTCAGCCAGTCACTCTGGTGTAATGCCCTTAGTGAGCGCGTATTACACAACGGGTGAGACTTGCGTGTCACGACCACATTGGGGATACGGCACACCGCCTGCCACTCCAGTGCACTGTCAATAACCGGTATTTGAGATGTGATAGCGAAATCAACTTCGCCTTGACGTAACTGTGACAGTAATGGCGCAGGACGAAGTTCGACGATTCGTAATGTCACTTCTGGATAACGGTGCATGAACGTGTTCAGACTGGAGGCTAATGACTTAAGTAGTGAAGCAACCGGGGTTACTCCTATGGTCACACAGCCGTTAGGAATCCCACGCATGGTATCAATGTCCTGCTTGGCACGCCGGGCTGTCTCATTCATTAAACGCGCATAGCCCAATAAACGCTCACCATACGAGGTCAGGAGTAATCCACCAGCAGAGCGTTCAAACAGAGCCACTCCATATTGTTGCTCCAGTTCTTTAATGGCTTTGCTTAAGGCTGGTTGCGTCAGGTGTAACTGTTCAGCCGCTGTTTTCAAGTTTCCGGCCTGACTCACTGCCAGAAAGGCTCTCACTTGGTGTAATTTCATCCGACTATGTGACCTCATTGTCCCTAATAAGCAAAGCCATTCTACATTACGAATATGATCCGGTCAGGTATTCAGTCACAAGTTCAACCCAGCAGGCTGCACCAATCGTAACTAGTTGATCATTAAAATCATAACCAGGGTTATGCACAGAACAGCCATGCCAGTCTCCGACCCCGTTGGAAAGAAAGAAATAACATCCCGGACGCTCTTTCAGCATCCAGGCAAAATCTTCACTGCCCGGGACAACCGGTGATTCATCGCCTGCTACATTTTCGTCACCAAGTACGGCCTTGACCACTTTACGAGCTAGCAGCGTTTCCTCTGATGAATTGAATACTGATGGGACCTGACGCAGGTATTCAACCTCACCCTGAATACCAAATGCCTGACATTGACCAGCGACTACCTCACGAATGCGCTGCTCAATTAGATCCTGATTCGCTTCGCTGAAGTTACGTACTGAAAGTGCCATCATCGCATCATTGGGAATCACATTTGGTGTTGTGCCCGCCTCGATCTGACCGATACTGATTACGCTTTGATCCCCGGGGTTGATATTACGCGACACAATACTTTGCAGCCCAAGAATAATATGACCGATAGCAATAGTGACATCGTTTGACAAGTGAGGCATCGCTGCGTGCCCTCCCTTCCCAGTCAGACGAATGGTCACCTTATCAGACGACGCTAACGATGCCCCACTACGTACTGCTGCCTGCCCGACTTCTTTACCCGGCATATTGTGCAGCGCGAATACGGCATCACAAGGAAAGCGATCAAACAAACCATCTTCAATCATTGCTTTAGCACCTGACAATCCTTCTTCATCAGGCTGAAAAATCAGATTAATCGTGCCGTCAAAAGATACGTTCTTTGCTAAATAATGAGCCGCTGCCAGCAAAATTGCCGTATGACCATCATGACCACAGGCGTGCATATGTCCGTTGATTTTACTGGCGTATGGTAGCCCGGTCTCTTCTTGAATAGGCAAAGCGTCCATATCAGCACGGATACCAATACTGCGTTGAGAAGAGCCCTGCTTCAGCACGCCGACCACGCCGTACCCACCAATACCAGTGTGCGTTTCATAGCCCCACTCATTTAACCGTTCAGCCACCAGCTTTGCCGTGTTAGGCACTTCTGCGCCCAACTCTGGGTAAGCGTGAATAGCATGGCGAGTCTGAATAAATTGCTCACAACTGGCTACAAAGTCGGCGTTTTTAAGTAGTGATAATTCAGGTACGTTCATCATCCTTTCCTTATATTAATTCGGTTCTAATTCAGAGGGAGCTTATTGAGGAGCTTTCGCGGGGAAGCGCAACATAGCCAGAGAGCTCACGGTAATAGCGCACATCAGATAAAACGCTGGAGCCATTTTATTTCCACTCAACTCGATCAGACTGGCGACCAGCAGCGGTGTGAAGCCTCCAAAAACCGTAACACCAAAGCCATAAATCATAGAGATGCCACTCGCTCGATACTGTTGAGTAAAGGCTTCCATAATCAGTACAAGCAGGGATGCATTGGCAAGAGCAAATAAAGTGATTAAACCACCAATAATCAGCAATGCTTTAGGTAAAGACGCTTCGCCACCAAGCAAAGAAAAAGCAGGATAAATAAAGACAAAAGCGCCAAGCATACCAAGCAGCGGCAAAGTTTTACGGCTTTGCAAACGATCCGCCCATTTACCAAACACAGGCATCAACATCATCAGCATAAAACCCGCCATCACCGCGACAGCAAAAGCAGTAGTCGGCGCGTAACCAAGCTCTTTAATCAGGTAAGTTGGCATGTAGAACACTTCAATATACATACATGCAGTACCACCCCAAATCATTAACATACCAGTTAATATCGTACGGCCTTGCTTACGCAGAACGGTTTTAAATGGGGTATCTTTCGCCTGAGAATCGGCCTGATGTGACTCTTTTAAATGACGACGGATGTACCAGCCTACCGGACCAATCAGCAAACCGAGGATAAACGGAATACGCCAGCCCCAACTGTGTACGTCTTCTGGTGATAGCAGGCCATTTACCGAGAAAGCAACGAGTGCACCAAACAGTGCAGCAGCACCTTGACTGGCAAGCTGCCAACTCACCATGTAGCAACGACGCTTATAGTTATCGGATTCCATCAGTGCTGCGGATGCTGCACCAATTTCACCACCAGCAGATAAGCCCTGTAACAAGCGACCTACGACCAGAATGATAGTGGCTGCAATGCCAATGCTCTCATAGGTCGGTGTCAGCGCAATCATGCCTGTCCCGATGGTCATTAAAGCAATCGTTAGAGTGAGAGCAGCTTTACGTCCATGTTTGTCGGCATAGTTCCCAATTAATACTGCGCCGAGTGGACGCATAATGAATCCGACACCAAAAGTGGCCAGTGATAACAGTAAACCAGCAGCAGCGCCGCCGACATTAAAAAACAACTCCCCGATGATGACTGCAAAAAAGCTGTAGACGGTAAAGTCATACATCTCCAACCCATTGCCAAGAGAGATGGCAAAAATCGCTTTACGTGGTTCTGAAGAAGACGTATCGGATTGACCGGCCACTGCGGTCAACTTTGGTTCCAGTGAACTTGATAGTGTGCTACTCATGGTTTCCCTTCCTTGTAATCATGGCGACTCATTCGCTATTAACTGTTTAGATAATAGCCAAGACTGGACACCCCACCACAAACTAAAAGTTAACCAGATAACCAAAGTAAAAAATAAACGTTATCCAAAATGATCACATAACGTTCATCATGCCCTTGATAGGTGCAACAAAACACATAAGCCAGCAGAAAAACCTGCACTAACGAAATATAAGAAGGAAAATAAACAAAAATGCCAAATAAAATCTAAACCACGTCAACTAAACCAAAAGTTATCCAGTTAAAAAAAAGAATACCAATTACTGTTTTTTCTTACCTGCCAATGAGTCGAGTTAATTGACTTACATCTTATCAGCTTCGTGCTAGCAAACTTGCTCCTAGGAATGCCAAAATGACGTTCACCCTAGGTAAAAAAGCAAAGGGGTTAACCAATGGCTAACCCCTTTCTTTTTAATCACTGAATATCAACTAGTTACTTAGACGGATATATTTGTACCCAATCATTTTTCATATCCACTACTAACCAGCCTTTCTCTTTCGCCTCATCCAAACCTTTATCAAGTTGCCCTACACTGGATTTGCGATCGTACTTCCACTCTCTTTGATCGTCAGTGTGATGAACATACATCGCCAGACGTGGCCCCGCGCCTGATGTTGTCCATTGCAGCATTTGTAAATCACCATCAGAATTACCAAACGATGCTATTGGGCGTTTACCGATGTGCTGATAAATCTGTTGAGGTTTTTCCGCTTTATCATCGACAACATCAATTCCAGCAACACGTTTAACTTGGTATTTACCATCAACATTGACAAACTCAGTTGATAATCGGGTACCGATAATACGTTCCGATGGGATGTTGTATACGTCCGATGCCCAAGCTCGCATAAAGGCATTACCACCACCAGAAACAATAAAGTTTTTAAATCCACTGCTCTCAAGATAACTTAACAGCTCTAACATTGGCTGGAACACCATTCCTGTATATGGCATTCCCGTGACTGGATGTTTTGCCGTGTTAACCCAGGCTTTCACCAAAGCCGTGAAGTCATCACTAGTCATTCCTGTATGCGTTTGTGTCACTAAAAGAATGACATCTTCTTCGCTGAGTTTATCGAGTTGACCGTTTAACACGAGAGAATATGGCTTAGTGGTTTGCCATTCTGGATTATCTACCGCTAGCGCTTTAATTTGATCGAGCGCGAACAATACCTGGAAGTACATCGGCTTTTCAGACCATAACGTACCGTCATTATCAAATGTAGCGATACGATCTTCCGGAGCAACGAAGTTAGCGGAGTCAGTGTCAGTCACATCGCTGACAAACTGGATGATAGCTTGTTTGGTACTACCCTCATTCCAGGAAGGTAATGGATCACTACTTTGAGCTAAAAGTGGAAATGAGATCACCGCTAAGGCTAGAGTAAGAACAAATGACAGATGCTTATTCATTAAATGTAACTCGTTGTATATGAGTACTCTAATAATGATTGATATTCCAAGAAAAAGCTCGCGTTAGGGCTAAACAATTTGTAAATCAGATAATTCTCACTTGGTACATAAATAAAAAAGCGGACCTTAAAAGGTCCGCTTTCTAAATCTGTTTGATTCGGCGTTTACGCCATTGCTACCGCTTCAACTTTGCGAGCGATTTTCGCTTTACCAACTGGAAGCACTTCACGACCAAACTCATTGTTTAGTACTTGTGCCATAGCGAAGTAAACCGCGCTAGCACCACAGAAAATACCTTCAAAACCAGCGATAGTGCCAATCACTTCGCTACCAGTGAAGTCACGTGCAGCAAGCAAGAAGAACAGGATAGTTAGAGAACCAAATACCACTTGTTTTGCTGTTGGGTAGCATAGAGAACCAATGAACATAAAGCCTGTGAAAATACCCCATAGCGCTAGGTACCAACCCATAAAGCTAGCTGGGCTAGCTGGTAGACCCATGTGAGGCATCACAATCAGACCAACCAGTGTTAGCCAGAATAGACCGTAAGAAGTAAACGCTGTAGTACCGAAAGTATCACCGCGCTTGAAACACATGATGCCAACGATTACTTGGCTAAGGCCACCGTAAAAGATGCCCATCGCTAGAATCATTGAGTCAAGTGGGAAAAATCCTGCGTTATGAATGTTAAGCAGAATAGTGGTCATACCGAAACCCATCAGACCTAGCGGTGCTGGGTTAGCCAGTTTTGTCGACATGTATAAATACCTTAAAAAAAGTTTATAAAAAATGCGCGCGAATTTTAATGGACGCCAAATCAAAAGAGAAAAGGCGTTATTGAAAACTTAGATTCCAAAAATAGGAAGCCAAGAAAATAAAAAAAGACCCTGATAAAAAGCAGAGCCTTTATAAAGAGTTACATGATTTACTGGCAGGAAACCTCATCCCAGAACCAGTTGCTTTGAGTTGGGCTTTCCCACACGCCAGGACCGTTTTGGGCAACAAAGCATTTACCTTGGTAGTTCACTTTATCCCCATTCGCTACTTGAGTAACACCCGGTTCCCACGAGATAAATTCACCACCCACCGGCGGTTCTGGCTCAGTGATCGGAGGCTCTGGTTCGGTTACTGGCGATTCAGGCTCAGTAACAGGAGGTTCCGTTACGGTTGTTGGGGTGCCCGAAACGAGCTTCCATGGGTCACCTTTTGCTGGTTCATTCCCCTGGGACCACCACTTCGCTTCATAAATCGCACCTTGATAAGATACTTTATCACCCCCGGTATACACTTTATTGGCATCCCAAACAGCAATGCCATCAGTTGGTGGATCAACCGGGTCGACCACCTCTAATCCATCAACGACACGCACTTCTGGCCAATTTGCGTGAGAGGAATATAAGTTGGTCACACATTTCTCGTAGTCACCCGGTATAAGTGCTGAATACGCAGTTTGAAACCCCACCAAATTACACTCAAACGAGTAACCTCCCGGTCGATCAGCATAGTACTTCCAGTTGCCATCCCAGTTGGTGTAAAGCACATCGGTTGCACCGTTGAGATTCAAGTTGCCGTAATCTGTTTGCTGCCAACAGGTATTCTTTTCGTCCGCCTCGATCGGAATTTGATAGTGCGATGATAACCCTTCCCAATAGCGAATTCGGTTTACCGGTTGCCCTTTGTCTTTGTTGTGTGCTCCACATTCAACACCGCCATTAATAATGTTAATGGTGGTACCAAAACCATAGCCGATACCAGCATCAATTTCACGCTGGGATGGTGCCCAAGAACGATCGATAACGTGTAACATTGCTGGCTTTGGCGCTTGAGGCGTTAAAAAGAACCAAATCGCCGACGCAAGGTTTAGCCATGAATCTGCAACCAGGCCTGGATTATTGAGCAGTACACTGGCATCCCCATCAAACATCACTTCAGAGAAAGCACCATAGTTAAAGTGGTAAGAAAGCTGTTTGGCTCCTCGTCCGAAATAGCCCTGTCCTGCCACACAAGGCCATTTCTTATTTTGCCAATTGTTCTCACCACACCCCGTGGTGTAACCCGCTTTCTCTTCAGACCATCCCATTTCACGAACATGCACCAACGCTTGCTGCCACTCTTCGAGGCCAAGAGGATTATCGGACACGTTATCTATTGCGATATGCCCTCCAGTTTCCTGAGCAAAGTGGGCAAAGGCGGTAACAATTGAGCGCTTACAGATCGCATCGGAATCACGACCGTCAGTGTATTCGGCACAAAACGCCGGGAACTTGCCAATAGCTTTTAAAAAGCGCGTGTAAGTGTATTCTGGAGCTGCCATATGGGTAAGAAAATCCCATTCAGACTGAGGAAAAACTTTCTCAGCTCGCTTAACGTTGTCAGGATTAGTAGTGCTACCTGGTTCAATGGCTTCAACTAACGTATTAGGTGCTGTACGAAGTGCTTGTGACCAAATCTGATACATAGGGTCTGCGGCTTGTCTCTGCTCCGCAGCTTCAACGTCTGCACGTGAAATAACATAGCCTGTAGGATTTAGCGGATCGGGTTGAATATTCATTGCTGACCAAGCCGCAGGAGCAGCTGTCAGTATAGCTAACGCGGTAACATAACTTCTTCTCATTCTTTAACTCCTTGTGTTAAAAGCAATTAAAGGGTAAGTAAAGGAAGATGAAGATTCACGAATACTAAGGTTAGCGAACGTCAACTTGCGAGTTAACGTCAGTTCGCTAAGCGCACGAAAACTCGGCCGTTGCAATAAAGTGGTTACCCGCTTCAAAAACATTCAGAGAGAAAAATTACTGAATCGAAGAACCTTTAAAGCGGAGACGACCAAACTCACCGCAAAAAAAACCAGCCCGAAGGCTGGCTCTATCAAACATAATCGTTGAGGATTATTCCCACTCGATTGTTGCTGGTGGCTTACCAGAAATGTCGTAAACAACACGTGAAATGCCATCAACTTCGTTGATAATACGGTTAGAAACCTTACCTAGGAAGTCGTATGGCAGGTGTGCCCAATGTGCTGTCATAAAGTCGATAGTTTCTACTGCACGTAGCGATACAACCCAATCGTACTTACGCCCGTCGCCCATAACACCTACAGATCGAACTGGTAGGAATACCGTGAATGCTTGAGAGACTTTGTTGTATAAGTCTGCTGCGTGAAGCTCTTCAATAAAGATAGCGTCTGCACGACGTAGCAAGTCACAGTACTCTTTCTTGATCTCGCCAAGAACACGAACACCCAGACCAGGACCCGGGAATGGGTGGCGGTAAAGCATGTTGTAAGGAAGACCTAGCTCTAGACCAATCTTACGTACTTCATCTTTAAACAGCTCACGTAGTGGCTCAACAAGACCCATAGCCATATCTTCTGGCAAACCGCCCACGTTGTGGTGTGATTTGATCACGTGCGCTTTACCAGTCTTAGATGCTGCAGATTCGATTACGTCAGGGTAGATAGTACCTTGAGCAAGCCATTTCGCGTTTGCTAGCTTCTTCGATTCTTCATCGAATACGTCTACGAATACGTGACCGATTGTCTTACGCTTGTCTTCTGGATCTGACTTGCCTTTCAGTGCATCTAGGAAACGCTCTTCTGCATCGACTTTGATGATGTTTAGACCGAATTTGTCGCCAAACATATCCATTACTTGCTGACCTTCGTTTAGACGAAGCAGACCGTTGTCAACGAATACACACGTTAGTTTGTCACCAATCGCGCGGTGAACCAGCATAGCTACTACTGATGAATCCACACCACCAGAAAGACCCAGGATAACTTCGTCATCACCTACTTGCTCTTTAATACGAGCAACTGCATCTTCGATGATAGATTCAGATGTCCATAGACGCTCACAACCACATACGCCAAGCACGAAGTTCTCTAGCATCTGCAGGCCGCCTTTCGTGTGCGTTACTTCTGGGTGGAACTGAACACCGTAGTATTTCTTCTCTTCATTCGCCATCGCAGCGTAAGGACACGTATCTGTCTCGCCTACTTTTACGAAGTCTGCAGGAATTTCTACTACTTTGTCACCGTGGCTCATCCAAACGTCTTGAGTCGCTTCAAGATCTTTGAAAAGCGCAGATTCGCCAGAAACTTTAACTTGTGCGTAGCCAAATTCACGCTCGTTTGAGCCAGCAACCTTACCACCTAGCTGTTCTGCCATGGTTTGCATGCCGTAACATACACCAAGAACAGGAACACCTGAGTCAAATACGTATTGAGGTGCGCGAGGAGAATTTTCTTCAGTTACACTCTCAGGGCCACCTGACAGGATGATGCCATCTGGGTTGAATTCACGAATATCCGCTTCTTCAACATCCCAGCTCCATAGCTCACAGTAAACGCCGATTTCACGTACGCGACGAGCAACTAATTGAGTGTACTGAGAACCGAAGTCCAAGATCAGAATACGTTGGTCATGGATATTTTTAGTCATTTTGAGCAGTCTTTTTTAGGCTAAGTGATTAAAACCGAGGCGAGTGTACTCGCCTCTTATTAATGCTTCAAGGAAAAAGCAAACGTTTACGTCGAGAGATTCTTATTCAAAATCTCGCTTATCGACGATTAACCCAAACGGTAGTTTGGTGCTTCCTTAGTAATTTGAACGTCGTGTACGTGAGACTCTGCCATACCTGCGCCAGAGATTCGCACAAATTCTGCTTTCGTACGCATATCTTCGATCGTTGCTGAGCCAGTAAGACCCATGCTTGAACGTAAACCACCCATTTGTTGGTGTACGATCTCTTTTAGGCGACCTTTGTATGCGATACGGCCTTCGATACCTTCTGGAACAAGTTTGTCTGCTGCGTTATCAGACTGGAAGTAACGGTCAGAAGAACCTTGAGACATTGCACCAAGAGAACCCATACCACGGTAAGCTTTGTAAGAACGACCGTTGTAAAGAATTACTTCACCCGGAGCTTCTTCTGTACCCGCAAACATAGAACCAACCATCACACATGATGCGCCAGCTACGATTGCTTTACAGATGTCACCTGAGAAACGGATACCACCGTCCGCGATAACTGGAATGCCGTATTGGTTCGCTACTTCAGCTGCATCTGCGATAGCTGTGATTTGAGGTACACCAACACCAGTTACGATACGAGTAGTACAGATAGAACCAGGGCCGATACCTACTTTCACTGCGCTTACGCCAGCTTCAATAAGCGCTTTAGCGCCCGCACCTGTTGCTACGTTACCACCAATGATGTCTAGATCTGGGTAAGCTTCACGAGTTTCGCGGATACGGTTTAGAACACCTTCAGAGTGACCGTGAGAAGAGTCGATAAGCAGAACGTCAACACCTGCTTCAACAAGTGCTGCCACACGTTCTTCATTACCTGCTCCAGCACCAACTGCTGCGCCAACACGTAGACGGCCACGCGAATCTTTACATGCGTTTGGTTTACGCTCAGCTTTGTGGAAGTCTTTTGCTGTGATCATACCAGTCAGTTTGAAATCATCATTCACAACCAGTACTTTCTCTACACGTGCTTCATGCATTTTCTCTTGTACTTCTGCACGAGTTGCACCTTCTTTCACTGCTGCCAAGCGTTCTTTTGGCGTCATTACTGAAGATACTTTCTTAGAAAGGTCTGTCACAAAACGAACGTCACGACCAGTGATGATACCCACTAGCTCATTGTGCTCAGTAACAACAGGGAAGCCAGCAAAGCCGTGCTTGTCAGTAAGAGCGACTACGTCGGCGATTGTTGCGTCTGGATTCACCGTTACAGGGTCTGTAACCACACCAGCTTCGAACTTTTTAACTGTACGAACTTCGGCTGCTTGCTGCTCAATAGACATGTTCTTGTGGATAAAGCCAATGCCACCTTCCTGCGCAAGTGCGATAGCCAGACGAGCTTCCGTCACGGTATCCATTGACGCAGAAATCATCGGAATATTCAGAGCAATATTTTTCGTCAACTGAGTGCGAAGATCAGCTGTGTTTGGGAGAACGGTGGAGTGTGCTGGCACTAGTAGTACGTCGTCGAATGTCAGCGCTTCTTTGGCAATTCTTAGCATTTGCAATATCTCACAATTAGAGGAGTAAAAAAAACAATCCAAAGTCTCATCGTTTCGCATAATGAGGGTAACCGTGTTAGGTAACGAGTTACATTTGGATTAGATATTGCGGAGGGATTATACGGTTAACCCCCTCGCTTGACCACATTTTTTTTAATTTTTTTCTTGCAATTGATCCCTTGCTATGTATTATATTGCCGCTAATTTCCATACTCACGTCTACGAGATTAGCTGTGCTCTCCCAGACCAATCAAAACATTTTCACTGTTTCCCGTCTTAACGCAGAAGTCCGTCTGTTATTGGAAAACGAAATGGGGATCGTCTGGCTTGTCGGAGAGATTTCAAACTTCTCAGCACCTGTCTCTGGACACTGGTACCTCACTCTAAAAGACTCCCGTGCTCAAGTTAAATGTGCCATGTTCCGTGGTAACAATCGTCGCGTAACTTTCAAACCCGCAAATGGTAACCAAGTTTTAGTCAAAGCACGTCTGTCTCTGTATGAGCCACGTGGAGACTACCAGCTTATTATCGAAAGTATGCAGCCTGAAGGCGACGGCAGATTACAGCAAGAGTTCGAAGAGCTAAAAATGAAGTTGGCAGCAGAAGGCTTGTTTGCTCAAACGAACAAACTAACCTTGCCAGAACACCCTAAATGCGTTGGCGTTATCACCTCAAAAACCGGGGCAGCTCTTTACGACATTCTTGATGTATTAAAACGCCGAGATCCTTCTCTTCCAGTGGTCGTTTATCCGACCATGGTTCAGGGAGAAGACGCCGCCATTCAGATTGCACAAGCTATTGGACGCGCCAATAGTCGTGACGAATGTGATGTATTGATTGTTGGTCGTGGCGGAGGCTCTTTAGAAGACTTATGGTGCTTCAATAATGAGATCCTTGCTCGCACTATCGCAGCAAGTCAAATCCCGATCATTAGCGCAGTTGGCCACGAAATAGATGTGACCATCGCAGATTTTGTCGCCGATGTACGAGCTCCAACCCCTTCGGCAGCCGCAGAACTGGTTAGCCGAGATAACAGCCATAAAGATCAGACGCTCGTTGCGCGTCAACATAAGTTAGCGAGCGCGATGCGTTACTACCTGTCGACACAAAAACAGCAAACTGCACAGTTGCTTCATCGTCTGGAACGTCAACATCCAAGCTATCAGCTACAGCGTCAATCACAACAACTTGACGAGTTGGACATGCGTCTGCGCAGAGCGATGCAGCGTTTCATCGATACGCGCCAACAAGCGGTTGAACGTAAACATTATCGCCTACAGTTGAACTCCCCTGTCAAACAACTTGCACAGCAGAAGTCCAGTCTCGAACGCGCAGAGCAAAAGCTGATGGATGCGATGGATCGTAAACTACTGACCATGCGTCACCAACTGGCTATTGCAGCAGAGAAGTTGGACGCGGTAAGCCCACTTGCAACCCTTAAACGTGGCTATTCAATCACACAGACAGAGCAAGGCGAGGTAATTACTAAAGCTGAAGATGTGAAAACGGGCGACCTTTTAGTCACCCGTTTAGCAGATGGTGAGATTCGC
The DNA here is from genome assembly GCF_052353105.1 of Vibrio sp. YIC-376. Classification (NCBI taxonomy): domain Bacteria; kingdom Pseudomonadati; phylum Pseudomonadota; class Gammaproteobacteria; order Vibrionales; family Vibrionaceae; genus Vibrio; species Vibrio sp. YIC-376. The sequence goes on along the minus strand of NZ_JBBWFK010000004.1, from coordinate 54,446 downwards.
TCTACCGTTAACTAACTTGTTCTTGAGTTCAGGCTAGCTAGTCTTTTGAAACTCAAACCGAACTCGAGATTTCGATTTGAGTTCATTGCAAGTATTGCAGAAGTAATTCGCCGCACCACAAGCCTGAAGCTTTTCTAGCTCAGCATCGCAATCGGGACAAAACCCTACCTTTTTGAAGTCCGAGTCACACTGGTTACAGTGATACTGACCCGTCCACTCTAATTCTACGTTACAAGTCGGACAGATGTTCGGCTGCATAATTCTTTCACCTCTACTGAATACTCTTATTTAAGTATTCACATTTTATCCCTACAAACCTTGATCCGCATCACTGTATCTGGCAAGCAGATTTACACTTTTCGGAGTCTGGATTAAGGAAGATCTTACTCTGATCATCGGATATTTCCCTTTTGATCAGCGATCACCCCTTAAAAGAATATTTATATCACCACACACCGAAAGCATAAGTTACATATTCTGCATTTCAATTTTAAACAGACAATAACTCCAGAATAATTAAATATTAATATTTAGTTCAGGATTTAATAAAAGGATCTAATTATCTAAAAATGCGCTTACGTTGGTGTGCATTTCAATTGTCTGAGGGTCAATCTCGATTAATCTGACCTGTATTGATTCAAACTCATCTAAATGGCTTGCATGCGTGCCACCACAAGGGATCACTGCAATTTCCCCCTCTCCGAGGTCGCACTTCCAATAGCGAGAATCCGTAAGATTTTCACCATGACATTCGATAGTGATCACCTCATCACGCAGTAGCCATTCAGATAACTGACCATTAACTTTATGTTCAATATCACGTAGGTCAGCTAGCATATCTGCACTGTTTAAACCTCTTTTACGGAGTGTTTTACCTAGCCGGTAAGTATCCAGACATTTATCCGGTGTGACAAAACTGGTCTCCTGAGCATAGCTGTTGAAATCATAATTACCATGTGGGTCTTTACGATCGGCATCTTTACGCCAATATCCTTCAGCCAGTACTTTATTTAGAGCCAGGTAAGCCAAATGTCCTGCGCTATGGCCACGACTCAGAGCGAGCTGATATGATTTGTCAACTTTCAAAGCGACCCTATCACCCATCTCTAGCGATTCGGTGCGTGGCAACACATGCACGACAACAAACACCCAACCTTCGGTATCTCTTTTTACAGGGATTTCGTCTCCCACATGCAGCGTGTTCGTTGCTTGTTCCACCGCTCCGACTCGACAGTCAATTACTTCAAACACTTCTTCATTTACCTGGATTATGCCTTTGTCTGCAGGATGATCCGGCCAAATGTGGCTTACAGGATGAAAAGGTGTGGTTTCTGTAATCACATAGGTTACATCACTGTCATGTTGGATTAACACTACAGGAGCTTCCAACAGCCAAGTCTGGTGACAGAAGCGGATTTTAGTCGCATTAATAGTCATATTTCGTATGTCTGTATTTCTTAAAGATAAAAAAATACCCAAGCAAAACTTGGGTATTTGATTGAATTCAATTATTTACTACGGTTTTTAACCGCAGACACCATACGCTTGCGCTTACGCTCCTGAGAAAGCGTTAGCTTGTTAGTGCGGTTCTCGTATGGGTTATCGCTGTTCTGGAAGTTAATACGGATTGGTGTACCCATGATCTCCAGAGACTTACGGAAGTAGTTCATCAAGTATCGCTTGTACGAATCTGGCAGGTCACGAACCATGTTACCGTGAATCACTACAATTGGTGGGTTGTAACCACCCGCGTGCGCATATTTCAGTTTGATACGGCGACCACGAATCATTGGCGGTTGGTGATCATCAGTAGCCATTTTCATAATACGGGTCAGAACCGAAGTACCAACGCGAGTCGTCGCAGATTTGTACGCTTCCTGAATCGATTCAAACAAGTGGCCAACACCTGTACCGTGCAACGCAGAGATGAAGTGAATTCGAGCGAAATCAACGAAGCCAAGACGGCGATCCAGCTCTTTCTTCACGTTCTCTTTCACTTCATTATCCAGGCCATCCCACTTGTTCACGGCCAGTACGATTGAACGACCAGCATTCAACGCAAAACCGAGTAAGCTCAAGTCTTGGTCAGAGATGTTGTCACGCGCGTCGATAACCAGTAGAACCACGTTTGCGTCTTCTACCGCTTTCAGTGTTTTAACCACTGAGAACTTCTCAACGGTTTCGTTAATACGTCCACGGCGACGAACACCCGCCGTATCAATGATCACGTATTCACGCCCGTCACGTTCCATTGGAATGTAAATAGAGTCACGCGTCGTTCCCGGCATATCGTAAACAACCACACGCTCTTCACCAAGAATACGGTTGGTCAATGTTGACTTACCAACGTTTGGACGACCAATGATCGCGAGCTTGATTGGTTGATCTTGCAGACGTTGGAGCTCTTCTTCTGCTTCTTCTTCGCTGTACTCTTCTTCTAGGATCTCCGCATCTTCAAATTCTGTCAGATCTTCAATCTCACCTTCTTCTGACTCACTGGTTAGCAAGTCATCAAAGAACGGTGCCAGAGCACGCTCAAGAAGAGCCGTCACGCCACGGCCATGAGCAGCAGCGATTTGGTACATGTCATCGACACCCAGTTGCCAGAAGTCGGCACAAGCCGCATCAGCATCAATACCATCAATTTTGTTAACAACCAGCATTGCTGGCTTTTCAATTTTACGCAGATGTGCCGCAATTGCAGTATCTGCAGGCGTTAGACCAGCACGACCGTCAACAAGGAATAGCACGACGTCAGCTTCATTAATTGCCGCTAACGACTGTTCTGCCATCTTAGTTTCCACACCTTCTTCAGAGCCATCGATACCACCAGTATCAATCACAATGAACTCGTGCTCTTCACCAAGTTTCGCTTGGCCATATTTACGGTCTCGCGTTAGGCCAGGAAAGTCCGCAACCAACGCATCACGAGTGCGAGTCAATCGGTTAAATAGTGTAGATTTACCTACATTCGGACGCCCGACTAGGGCCACAACAGGTACCATAACAACCTCTACAATAATCTTTCTTCTGTAGTTATAGGTAACGACTTGCCCGATGCCAAATCAAACCAGCTTTTTACCTATAACCACGTCAAGAATAACTGTTAATAATTAATAAATTCAAACAACAAAACGGCTCCTAACTGTCACCAGCCAGGAGCCGAATGTGAATTATATCACGATATTATTCGTTAATGGTTAGTTTCTTTACATCGCCGTTGCGAGTTGTAAGCACATAACCATCAGACAATAACGTCGGACCTACCGCAAAGCCGCTATCATCAACATACTGTTGAGCAACAAAATCACCCGTTGAGCGATCTATCCAGTGGAGGTAACCCAGTGAGTCACCAACCACTACATAGTTACCTATAACCACAGGTGCAGTAAGTTGACGGTGTTCTAGTAAGCTGTTTTCCCACAACTCTGTCCCACTTCGAGCATCAACTGCAACAACATGATCTTTCTCAGTAATAACAAACAAACGGCTACCATCTGTTGCCATATTCGTTGAGGAGGAATAGTTACGCTTCCAAATAGGGTTTGCAGAACGCAAATCAATCGCTACCAGCTGACCATTATAACCAACGGTAAAGAGAACCCCACCTAGCACAATTGGAGAAGAGTCTACATCAACCAAACGATCGATCTCAGTTGCGCCTTTCGGGGTACCTACTGGTTGTTGCCAGATAAGCTGTCCGCGTTCAACAATCGCTGCTGCGAGGCGGCCATTTGCCGTACCCCAGAATACACCACCGCCTATTGCGACAGGTGTACTGTCACCACGTAAAGTCAAGTTAGGGACTTCTGTGCTTAACGCCCAACGTTGCTCACCAGTACTCTCATTAAGCGCAACCAACACGCCTCGGCTGGTATTAATAATAATCAAACCAGAGTCAGCAACCGGCTTTGCCAGTACTTCACCGCCAACCTTAACACGCCAATTCACTTCACCAGTTTCTTGGGATAGAGAAATAACATCGCCATTGTCAGAACCAATGTATAGGTTTCCGTAAGCAGCCGTGATACCACCTGAAAGTCGCGCAACTACACTCTCTTCCAGATCAACTTGCCATTGCGCTTTGCCGTTCTCTGGATCAAGAGCCTTAACGATACCGTCACGGCTGGCAACAAATAAAGTGCCATTGTCATAGACTGGAGACAATTTTGAGAAGTAATGACCAACGCCATCACCAACCGATGTGCTCCACTCAGTGTTAGTAGTAAACTCGCTATCGACTTGAGGCAGTGGCGCCATAACGATGGTATCTTCTTCGCTCGCACACCCAGCAAGAATTCCCATAGTTAACGCCCCTAACAAGGCTTTCTTAAAGACTCTTTTCATCCAATGCGGTCCTTATTTCGCCAAATCGTCCAATTTCATTTGTAGTGTTGGGCTTGCATCCGTCGCTTGCTGAGCTTCAGTGTAAGCAGCATAAGCTGAATCTTTATCATCCTGACGAAGTGCAATATCACCGCGAAGTTCTGCGATGCGACCTGTCCATGCTGCATCAGTGACTTTACTTAGTTCAGAAGTTGCTGCATCAAAGTTACCCATTTCTGCTTCAATACGAGCAATACGGTAACTGATAAGTGGAGATAATGCGGCATCCTTAGTACTGCTTTGTGCCCATTTCAATTGCTCAAGCGCAGCAGCAAGGTCTTTCGCCTCAACTTGTACTTTCGCTAATTGCAGAGCTGCCAATACTGAGTATTCTTTGACTTCACTTGAGTCGATAAAAGCTTGAACTTCAGATTGTGCGTCGACACCTTTTTCCTGCAGAACACTGATCGCTGTCGTGTAGTTTTGCGAAGCCGCTTCACTCGCCTGAATCACTGAATCCTGGTAGTAACGCCAACCCAATAGACCACCTAAACCAACAACTGCACCGATGATGACGGCTTTGCCGTTCTCTTTCCACCAGTCTTTAATGGCTTCAACTTGTTGTTCTTCAGTATCGTAAAGTTCCACTTCCTGTCCTCTTAAAACATGTAAATGGCAGCAAAGCTGCCATTGTTCCCATCTCGTTGAAAGGCTCCACACTTGGGAGCCTCAACTAACGAACTAGGATAAAATTACTAGCTCACTAAAAGACTTACATCAGTGCTGCGATCTTTTCAGCAACTTCTGCTTGGTTGTAAGTATGTTGCTCACCACCAGCCAAGTCTTTCAATACTACTGTGTTATCTGCGACCTCGTTTTCACCCAGAACCAATGCTACAACAGCACCGACTTTATCTGCGCGTTTAAACTGTTTCTTAAAGTTACCGCCACCAAAGTGATTCATCACACGTACACCAGGGACTTCTTCACGAAGCTGTTCGGCAAGTTTCATACCTGCCATCATCGTACCTTCGCCCGCCGTCACTACGTATACATCAACGCTGCGGCGTACTTCTGTCAGCTCTAACGTTTCCAACATCAGTACCAGACGCTCAAGACCCATTGCAAAGCCAACAGCCGGTGTCGCTTTACCACCTAGTTGTTCAACCAGACCATCGTAGCGACCACCACCACATACGGTGCCCTGTGAGCCTAAGCTTTCAGTGATCCACTCAAATACAGTGCGATTGTAGTAGTCCAGACCACGAACAAGGCGTTCGTTAACAGTGTATTCGATACCTGCAGCATCAAGAAGTTCACAAAGACCTGCAAAATGTTGCTTAGAATCTTCGTCTAAGTAGTCAGAAAGGCGAGGTGCATCACCTAAGATATTCTGTACATCTGGATTTTTGCTATCAAGAACACGCAGAGGGTTAGTGTACATACGACGCTTACAGTCTTCATCCAGAACATCCATATGTTGCTCCAGATATGCCACAAGTGCTTCACGGTAGTTTGCACGAGCTTCAAGAGAACCAATTGAGTTCAGCTCAAGACGAACATACTTGTCGATACCAAGTTCACGCCATAGACGAGCGGTCATCATAATAAGTTCCGCATCGACATCAGGACCATTTAAGCCAAACACTTCCACACCACATTGGTGGAATTGACGGTAACGGCCTTTTTGAGGACGCTCGTGACGAAACATTGGACCAATGTACCAAACACGTTGTTCTTGGTTGTACAGCAGACCGTTTTCGATACCAGCACGTACACAACCCGCAGTACCCTCAGGGCGAAGTGTCAGACTATCGCCATTACGGTCTTCGAATGTGTACATTTCTTTCTCAACCACGTCGGTAACTTCACCAATAGCACGGCTGAATAGATGTGTCATCTCAACGATTGGCATGCGCATTTCGTTGTAACCGTATGCGCTAATTACATTTTTCACTGTGTTTTCTAGTTTCTGCCACAGTGGCGATTGAGTTGGGAGGCAGTCGTTCATGCCTCGAATTGCTTGAATTGTTTTTGCCACAATACTTACCGTAATTCTCGTTGAGATTAATCTTGTACTTTTACTTCGATGCGATTTTCGCCATCCATCATAGATGCTTTCGCACGAATCTTAGCTTCGAGCTGATTCACAAGGTCATCGTTATCAAAGCGCTCTTTCTGGCGTTTGCCATCTTCATAAAACGCGCTCTTCTTGTTACTGCCTGCCAGACCTAAGTGGGAAACTTCTGCTTCACCAGGGCCATTGACGACACAACCGATAATCGACACATCCATTGGCGTGACGATGTCTTCTAAACGCTCTTCAAGAGCGTTAACAGTACCGATAACATCGAATTCTTGACGTGAACAGCTAGGGCACGCAATGAAGTTAATGCCGCGTGAACGAATACGTAATGATTTCAGAATATCGAAACCAACTTTGATCTCTTCTACAGGATCTGCAGCAAGAGAAATACGCAAAGTATCGCCGATACCTTCTGCCAGCAGCATACCAAGACCAACAGATGACTTCACCGCACCGGCGCGCGCGCCACCCGCTTCTGTAATGCCTAAGTGCAGAGGCTGGTCTATTTTCTTAGCCAACAAACGGTAAGAATCTACAGCAAGGAAAACATCTGACGCTTTTACGCTCACTTTGAATTGATCAAAGTTAAGACGATCCAGATGATCCACGTGACGCATTGCAGACTCAACCAAGGCTTCCGGTGTCGGTTCACCGTACTTCATCTGCAGATCTTTTTCTAAAGAGCCGCCATTAACGCCAATACGGATTGGGATGTTTTTATCGCGGGCACAATCGACGACAGAACGAATACGCTCTTCGTTACCAATATTACCCGGGTTGATACGCAAACAATCGACACCGTATTCTGCCACTTTAAGTGCAATACGGTAGTCAAAGTGAATATCCGCGACCAACGGCACTGACACTTGCTGTTTAATTAGCTTAAAGGCTTCAGCAGCATCCATCGTTGGTACAGAAACACGTACGATATCTGCGCCGACTTTTTCTAGTGCTCGGATTTGTGCGACTGTCGCTTCCACATCAGTCGTGCGAGTGTTAGTCATTGACTGTACAGCAATTGGCGCACCATCACCAATTGGCACATCACCCACATATATACGCGTCGATTTACGACGAATAATTGGAGATTCGTGTTGCATAATTTTTTATAACGGTAAAGTGAATCGAGCTACTCTGCCTGAAGTATACCCAGAAAGGTCGACAGGTTCACTTGCAAATGTCATTGTAACCCCTTCCGGTGCTCCCAATATCACTTTAAATGGGGCTTTTCCGGTAAGTTCTACATCTTGACCTGGTTTGTGAGTGCCGCTGACCAGCGTTTTGCCATTAGTATCTTTAACCTGAATCCAGCAATCCGCTTTAAATTTCATGGTTAGCAAACTCATACCTTCCGGCACAATGATGGCAGGCTCTTCGACTGCCTCTTCAATGATTTCAACAGGCTCTTCTACTTCTGAGGTTGTAGCGTCTTCGCTACCCACAGGAAGAACTTCTGTTTCTAATGCATTATTTGACTCTGTATCTGTTGCCGCAATTACTTCTTCTGAAACAGCAATCTCAGCTGGAGTACGGGCTATCAGCTCATCTGCACTCATTTGGTCAATATCAGCTAGCTCTTCAGCACTTGGTTGAGGAGCTTCAATATTAGCGTCTGTCTCTATCTGAGCGAGGCTATTTTCCTGTTGATTTTGCCACCACCAGGCAGCTGAAATACCGGTAATCACAATCGCGATAACCCAGGTCAGGAACATAATTCGGCTATTGTGCTTTTCATGCTTTGTTTTACGAGAAAAACTCTGCATTTCGATTTCTTGATCTTTCGGCTTGATATCCGCTGTTTGCTCAAGCGCAGTTAGAACAATCTTTTCATCAAGACCAACCACTTTCGCGTACGAGCGCAAATAGCCACGCGTAAAAGTCGCCACTTGTTGTGATTCAAAGCGGTTGTTTTCAATGTCTTCGATAACAGAAACGCGAAGTCTCAGGCGATCAGCAACTTGCTTCTGAGTCATGCCTTTAGATTCGCGTTTGTTTTTTAATAGTGTGCCCGCTTCGATAGAAAGCGGTACTTCATTTGTATTTTCGTGTTCTGTCATAATGGTGGTTTTAATCTGCTTTAGTCGCTAACACGGTTATTGATTTTCGTTCTTTTTCTGAAGCCCAACTTAAAGATAGCTAGGCTAATCGTGTTAACCAAAATATTAATTTTAAGAAATTCTCTGCGCTCGGAATGCGAATACCCATTTTGCGAAAGCCAGCAAAGCGTATGAGGAGAAAGCTGAGAATTCTCGATGTCATCGTAAGTGTTATACAACATGATAAGCGAATGTATAACAAAGACAAAAACTCTTTCCACCCAAACTAACAGATTGCTCAAGCTTTTGTCCAAACTTTGACACTGTAATTCGAAATTCAACGCAATTCCACTATTGGCACAGGGTTACTAGCCTAATTAACCTTAAATAGTTGGTTCCACAAGCGTAATATAATTTGCACATTCAGCAGAGAAATTACCGTGCAAAGCTGCAATGATATTATTTGCGTACGGACTGCTCTGCAAACAAAATAGCCAGAGCAAAATGGCTCTGGCTATTTCAATAATTCATACGACTTATACCGCTTTTACGTCAATAGTATCTGCTCCACGTGACGCTTTTAGCATGGCTGTACGCTTAGTTCGGTCAATAACATCACCCACTAACTGGCCACACGCAGCATCAATGTCATCACCACGAGTCTTACGAATGGTCACGGTGTGCTCATATTGCATCAGCGTTTTTTGGAAACGGTCAATACGAGAGTTACTTGGTTTCTTGTATGGCGAACCAGGATATGGGTTGAACGGAATCAAGTTGATCTTACATGGCGTATCTTTCATTAGCTCAGCTAACTCTCGCGCATGATCCATATCGTCATTCACATGATCAAGCAGTACGTATTCTACGGTCACTTTTCCGCGGTTTGCGTTTGAAGAAGCAATGTAGCGACGCACAGACGCCAAGAAATCCTGAATATCCCAACGGTCATTGATTGGCATAATTTCACTGCGCAACTTGTCGTTTGGTGCATGAAGTGAGATTGCCAATGCTACGTCGATTTTGCCTGTCATCTGATCAAGACCAGACACAACGCCTGATGTTGATACGGTTACGCGACGCTTCGAAAGACCAAAACCAAGGTCATCCAACATAATTTCTAATGCAGGAATCAGGTTTTTCATGTTAAGTAGCGGTTCGCCCATACCCATCATTACAACGTTAGTAATTGGACGACGTCCCGTTTCTTTCTCAAGACCCACTTCACGGGCAGCACGCCATACCTGACCGATAATTTCAGAAACTTTCAGGTTACGGTTAAAGCCTTGTTGAGCCGTCGAGCAGAATTTACATTCAAGTGCACAACCAACCTGAGAAGACACACACAAGGTCGCGCGATCATCTTCTGGAATGTAAACCGTTTCTACGTCTTGATCGCCAACCTTCATGGCCCATTTAATGGTACCGTCAGAAGAGTGTTGAGCTTCAGAAACTACAGGCGCTTTGATCTCGCATTTATGCTGCAGCTTTTCACGTAACTTCTTGTTGATGTTCGTCATGTTGTCGAAGTCATCAACACCGAAATGGTAGATCCACTTCATAACCTGATCAGCACGGAACGCTTTCTCGCCTAATTCTTCTGCGAAAAATTGACGCATGCCTTTGCGATCAAAGTCGAGTAGATTGATTTTTTCAGTGGTCATGTTGCCTCTCAATGACTGAAACAAGAATAAGGGCGCGAATTGTACAGCCTTTATGCAGCCACAACAAGGGGTGTAAGACCCTGAGTTTGCTAAGGCATTAAAATTATAGTGATTAAAAATTAAACAATTTTAACTTGAACGATGTGAGGTTGTCGGACAATAAAAAAGCCTCGGAGCTATCCGAGGCTTACTATCTTTACGAGCACAAGCTAATTCAAGATTAACGAGGGCAAATCTCAGACTCAGGGAAGAAGAATTCAATCTCACGAGCCGCTGATTCAGGGCTATCAGAACCATGAACTGAGTTATGACGCATGCTTAGCGCGTAATCACAACGAAGTGTGCCACATGCTGCTTCTTCTGGGTTAGTTTTGCCCATCAACTCGCGGTAACGAGCAATCGCATTTTCACCTTCCAGTACCTGAACCATGATAGGACCAGAGGTCATGAACTCTTTCAAAGGCTGGAAAAATTCTTTGCCTTCGTGCTCTGCGTAAAAACCGCTCGCCTGCTCTTCTGTCAGGTGAACCATTTTCGCCGCAATAATACGCAGGCCAGCCTTCTCGATACGGTTGTAGATCTCACCGATTAAGTTTCTTTCCACAGCGTCAGGCTTAACAATTGAAAACGTTCTTTCTAGAGCCATAAAGTTTCCTTTTTTGTATTTGTAATAATAGTGTTTAAAAGTGACTTACTTGACTACAGCAGCACCTGATAAGCAGGTGCTGCCATAAAAGTTATTTATCTGCTTGCTCGTTAAGAAGGCGAGCAAGAGTGCGAACACCCATACCCGTTGCGCCTGCTGCCCACTTATCTGATGCAGATTTACGGTAAGTACCCGCACAGTCGAAATGAAGCCAGCCTTTCTTGTAATCTTCGATGAAGTAAGACAAGAATGCTGCTGCTGTACTCGCACCCGGTGTGTAATCACCAGAGCTGATATTTGATAAATCTGCAAAGTTTGATGGCAGCATTTCACGGTGGAAATCAGCAAGAGGCAGTGGCCACAAACCTTCTTTCTCTTGGTTAGCCGCTGTTAACGCTTGATGAGACAGCTCTTCATCAAAACTCATTAATGCGTGGTAATCATTACCCAGCGCGTTTTTCGCCGCACCAGTCAGTGTTGCGCAGTCGATAATAAGCTCAGGGTTATGTTCGCTTGCGTAGATTAGACCATCCGCCAATACCAAACGGCCTTCTGCGTCGGTATTCATGATCTCAACCGTCTTACCATTTTTGTAGGTGATGATGTCGCCAAGCTTTAGCGCTCGACCTGAAATCATGTTCTCTGCACAGCAAAGGATCAGTTTTACACGCTTATTCAGGCCACGCAGAATGGCTAAACCCAAACCACCGGTAATGGTGCCTGAACCGCCCATATCGGCTTTCATCGCACTCATAAAGTTTGAAGCTTTCAGACTGTAGCCGCCTGAGTCAAAAGTGATCCCTTTACCCACTAAGCAAGCGAATACTGGTGCATTTTCATCGCCCGTTGGGTTGTAGTCCAGTTGCAGCATTGCTGACGTACGATCAGAGCCGCGACCAACCGCGTAAATCCCTTCCCAGCCTTCAGCCAGTAGGTCTTTATCTTTAACGATTCGTGCTGTCACTGTGCCTTCTGGTGCGATAGATTTGATGAATTCAGCCGCCATTGTTGCTAGTTGACGAGGTGCAACTTCTTCGGCTGTTTTGTTGATGATATCGCGTGTAAAGTCAGTTGCGACAATACGAGCCTGAAGCTCCGCTTGATCTTCGTCTGACAATGCAACCCACTCAAGAGTGCCGTGTTTTTTCGGGTTACGGAAGCCTTGGTGGAAAGCCCAGATTCGCTCTAGATCCCAGTTATCACCAGAAAGTAGTACAGAACGAATTCCCTGACCATCTAGCTGACGAGCTGCACGCTGAATTGCACCAAGATCATGACCCAGACCGATATGAATGGTTGCGCCACTTTCCGCAAACGAAAGTAGTGCCTTTTCCCCCCAATGCGGAGCGGCTGGATCTTGGCTTAAAAATACAGACATCTGTGTAGACATGGTTTCTCCTTGTCTTATAAGGGCGTTACCTACGCCGCTTCTTTTTAGTTACTCACGGATGTTAGCATTATGTAGGGTAAAAATGTCAACTTGATAAAAAAACGGACCTAAGGGTCCGCTTTTTTTAGTAAGAATTGTTAACTCGGCGGCGTTTTGCCGCCGAATTGAGCATCAGTCTGCTTCGTCCATCCAGCACATGATAACGGCCTCTAGGATCTTTTCATTACAATGGTTTGGGTCATCTTCAAACTCATCTAACTCCATGATCCATTGATAAAGGTCGGTAAAGCGCACGGTTTGTGGATCCACATCTGGAAACTTGTCACAAAGCTCAATCGCGATATCGCGAGAATCTGTCCATTTCATTGCTCATCTTCCTTTTTCTTCCTCCTATAAATAGAGGAATTCGTTTTTAGTGATCTTCTGATGCGTGGTTCAGCGTGTATTTCGGAATCTCAATAACCAAGTCTTCATCCGCTACTTTCGCCTGACAGCCAAGGCGAGACTCAGGCTCAAGACCCCATGCTTTATCCAGCATGTCATCTTCTAACTCTTCGCTCTCTTCAAGAGAATCAAAACCTTCTCGAATGATCACATGGCAAGTTGTACAAGCACATGATTTTTCACACGCGTGTTCAATACCAATGCCATTCTTTAGCGCTACGTCCAGAACGGTTTCACCAGTCTTTGCTTCCAACACAGCGCCTTCTGGGCACAAATCCTCGTGAGGTAATACAATAATCTTAGGCATAACTACTTATCTCTTATATATCGTCTACTGATTGACCTGACAATGCAGTTCGAATCGATTTATCCATACGGCGCGATGCAAAGTCTTGGCTCGCTTTATCGGTATCTTTAATGCCTAGCTCAATTGCGTCCGCATCATCACCATTACGCAGCTCGATCAGTGCTTCGATTGATTTAACTAAGTCTTGTTTCTCTTGCTCTGATAGTAGTTCATCACCATCAGCTTGCATTGCCGCTATCAAGCCTTCAATCACCCGGTCAGCTTCAACTCGCTGTTCTGCGAGCGCACGAGCTTGCATGTCTTCTTTCGCGTGAGTCATTGAGTCACGCAGCATGTTTGCAACCTCATCATCGCTTAGACCATAGGATGGCTTAACCTGAATCTCAGACTGTATACCGGTACTCTTTTCCATCGCTGTCACTGAAAGCAAACCATCAGCATCCACTTGGTAGGTTACACGGATATGAGCCGCACCCGCCGCCATCGGTGGAATACCTTTCAGCGAGAAACGAGCCAGAGAGCGACAATCATCCACCATTTCACGTTCACCTTGCACAACATGCACGCTCATGGCCGTTTGACCATCTTTGAACGTAGTGAACTCCTGCGCACGAGCAACAGGAATCGTGGTATTACGTGGAATGATCTTTTCAACCAGACCACCCATGGTTTCAATGCCGAGAGATAACGGGATCACGTCAAGCAGCAGCATTTCAGAATCCGGTTTGTTACCAGCCAAAATATCCGCCTGGATACCAGCACCAATCGCGACTACTTCATCAGGGTTGATGCTCGTAAGCGGTTTACGACCAAAGAACTCGCCAACCATTTCACGTACTAACAGAGTACGAGTTGAACCACCCACCATAACGACTTCAAGCACTTCGTCAGCGTCAACATCAGCATCTTTCAGTGCACGGCGGCAAGACATCAATGTTTTCTTTACTAGCGGACGAATCAGTTCTTCAAATTGCTCACGTGTTACCGTGCCTTTCCAACCAAAGACGTCAACATCGACACTGTCTTGCTCTGAAAAAGCAATCTTAGTTGCGGTTGCAATGTTCAGTAGGACTCGGTTTTGTTCTGCAGATAGAGGCGCATTAAGTCCCGCTTGCTCCATCAGGTAGTCAGCAAACAGATGATCGAAGTCATCACCGCCAAGTGCAGAGTCACCACCTGTTGCCAGTACTTCAAACACACCTTTAGACAGACGCAAGATAGAGATATCAAAAGTACCACCGCCTAAGTCGTAAACAGCAATTACGCCTTCCTGACCGGAGTCTAAACCGTACGCAATCGCAGCAGCGGTAGGTTCGTTAAGAAGACGAAGTACATGCAATCCTGCTAACTTAGCCGCATCTTTTGTACCAGCACGCTGAGCATCATCGAAATACGCTGGAACAGTAATAACAACGCCGGCGAGTTCACCGCCTAACGTTTCTTCAGCGCGTTTAGCAAGTACTTTTAGAATATCAGCAGATACTTCAATCGGGTTTTTATCACCTTGGGCAGTTTGCAGAACTGGCAGGCCGTTATCGCTCTCTTTAAACTGATAAGGTAATGATGGGTAGCGCGATTGAATGTCCTTTAATGAACGGCCGATTAAACGCTTTACTGAAATAATCGTATTTTCTGGTTCAAACTCTGCCTTTTCTTTTGCATCATCACCAACGATGATGGATTCTGCAGAGTAGTTCACCACTGACGGCAGAATGCTTCGACCCTGATCGTCGATTAAAGTAGTGGCATCGCCACTGCGCACAGAGGCTACCAAAGAGTTGGTCGTACCTAAGTCGATACCTGCTGCTAACTTATGCTCATGAGGTGCCGAGCTTTGGCCCGGTTCTGCGATTTGAAGTAGTGCCATGATTGGTCCTTGTCACGCGAACTAGCCGAGGAGCTTATCTTCAACCAGTTCAATTTCGTTCTTTAGTTTGGCAATAAATTTCAGCTTACGAACTTGGTCTGCGGCTTCAGCCCAAAGACCATCGTTAAGTTCTTGCTCGACACTTGCCAAATGCTGCTTGTACATTTTGCTGACCTTAGCATCGAAGTCAAAAAGCACCGATTCAGGATCAGAGCTGCCAGCAATGTCTTCCAATTCTTCACGCAGTTCCATCTGTTCCATTAAGAACATAGGATCCTGCATGGTTTGCTGTTCACCACGGATTTCCATACCCTGCTCTGCCAGAATGTACTCCGCACGCGAGATAGGATTTTTCAGGACTTGATACGCATCATTAATTTGCGCTGCCTTTTGCACGGCCAATAAGCGATCACGCTCAGAAGCGGTAGCAAAATTGTCCGGGTGGAAACGTTTTTGTAATTCTCGGAACTGAGAAGAAAGAAGGCTACCATCCAGCTGAAACTGACTTGGTAGCCCAAATAATTCAAAGTGATTCATTAAGTTCGGGTCCTAGTAAAGCCTTCCGGACTCGGTTGCCCAGAAGGACAATCAATTAGACGTTGAAGCTTTCACCACAACCACATTCACTTTTTGCGTTAGGGTTATTGAACTCAAAACCTTCGTTCAGCCCTTCCTTCACGTAATCCAGTTCAGTACCGTCTAAGTACACCAAGCTTTTCTTATCAATGATGATTTTCACCCCAGACAGGTCAAAAACTTCATCTTCTGCTTCATTTAGCTCGTCAACAAACTCAAGCACATACGCCATGCCTGAACAACCAGTCGTCTTCACACCAAGACGTAAACCGATACCTTTGCCTCGGTTATCCAGGAATGCTTTTACGCGACTCGCCGCTGTGTCTGTCATTGTGATGGCCATACTGCACCTTAGTTTGTCTGAATTACGATTGGAATGGGAGCGTTAATGGCTCCCATTATATTACGGAATAATTATTCCTGGTGTTTTTTCTTGTAGTCTGCAACCGCTGCTTTGATTGCATCTTCAGCAAGGATTGAACAGTGAACTTTCACAGGTGGAAGTTCTAGCTCTTCAGCAATCTCAGAGTTCTTGATTGCTGCAGCTTCATCAATTGACTTGCCTTTTACCCACTCAGTTACTAGTGAGCTTGATGCGATTGCACTACCACAACCGTAAGTCTTGAACTTCGCATCTTCGATGATACCTTCTGGTGTCACTTTGATTTGTAGTTTCATAACGTCACCACAAGCTGGAGCGCCAACCATGCCGCTACCTACTGATGGATCTTCTTTGTCAAATGAACCAACGTTACGTGGGTTCTCGTAGTGATCAATTACTTTTTCGCTGTATGCCATGATAAATTACCTCGAATCCTCTATTTCATCCCTGAGATTAATGATGAGCCCATTCAACTGTGCTCAAATCAACCCCTTCCTTATACATATCCCATAGAGGAGACATGTCGCGTAGCTTAGTCACTGCAACGCGGATTTGTTCAATTACGTAATCAATTTCTTCTTCTGTCGTGAAACGACCGAATGAGAAACGAATAGAGCTGTGAGCCAGTTCATCATCCATGCCTAGGGCACGTAGAACGTAAGATGGCTCTAGACTCGCAGAAGTACAAGCACTACCAGAAGATACCGCTAGATCTTTTAGCGACATCAGCAGTGATTCACCTTCTACGAAAGCAAAACTGATATTTAGGTTTTGTGGTACGCGTTGCTCCAGATCACCGTTCACCGTCACAGCTTCTAGGTCTTTCACACCATCTAAAAGACGGTTACGAAGTGCAAGCGCGTGATCGTAATCTTTCTGCATCTCTTCTTTAGCGATACGGAAAGCTTCACCCATACCTACAATTTGGTGAGTCGCCAGTGTGCCAGAACGGAAACCACGCTCATGACCACCACCGTGCATTTGCGCTTCAAGGCGGATACGAGGCTTACGACGTACGTAAAGCGCACCGATACCTTTAGGGCCGTATATTTTGTGTGCCGATAATGAGATCAAGTCAACTTTCATTTCTTGAACATCGATTGGCAATTTGCCCGCAGACTGAGCCGCATCGACATGGAACACGATTTTATGTTCGCGACATAGCTCACCGATAGCTGTAATGTCTTGAACAACGCCGATTTCGTTGTTCACGTGCATGATAGAAACAAGCACAGTGTCATCACGCATCTCAGCTTTAAGCTTCTCTAGATCAATCAAACCATTTGATTCTGGCGCTAGGTAAGTCACTTCAAAGCCTTCACGCTCTAGCTGACGACATGTGTCTAGAACTGCTTTATGCTCTGTTTTACAAGTGATGATGTGTTTACCCTTTTTAGAGTAAAAGTGTGCTGCGCCTTTGATTGCAAGGTTATCAGACTCGGTCGCACCAGATGTGAATACGATTTCGCGAGGGTCTGCATTTAGAAGGTCAGCAATTTGCTCACGAGCAGTGTCTACTGCTTCTTCTGCCTGCCAGCCGTAACGGTGCGAACGCGACGCTGGGTTGCCAAATGTACCATCCATTGTCATGCACTGAACCATTTTTTCAGCAACACGTGGATCAACCGGACATGTAGCGGAATAATCAAGATAAATCGGCAGTTTCATTCTCTACTCCAATGTAAATAGCTGACCGCTAAGAGCGGACGTTTACACCGATGGGCGCGGCGGTTGTATTTTTGTTGGTAAACCCATTAGTCACCGCCAGATCAATATCCTGACGATCGGAAATTTCTAGCACTTCATTGTCTGTCATCAGCTCGCCAAGAGTAATGTTGTTCAAGAAGTCGCTAATGCGAGAGCTTAAGTCACGCCATAGTGTGTGAGTTAGGCAACGCGTACCGCCCTGGCAATCTCCTTTGCCTTGGCATTTCGTTGCGTCGACTGACTCATCAACGGCAGCAATCACAGTACCAATTGCGATGCTATGTGCGTCAGCACCAAGTCGGTAACCACCACCTGGACCACGAACGCTGGCAACAAGGCCTGCTTTACGCAATTTAGAAAATAGTTGCTCTAAGTACGAGAGCGAGATTCCCTGACGTTCTGAAATATCAGCAAGAGGTACAGGGTTTTTTTGCGAATGCAGTGCCACATCCAGCATGGCTGTCACCGCATATCTTCCTTTAGATGTAAGTTTCATACCACACCGTATCCACATGGTTTGTAATGGTTATGATTTTTCCATGCCTGACTAATTTAGTCAAGTATTTATCTGACTAATTTACTCAGGTATTCATCCTTACAATTAAAGTGGTTATTTTTTAGTCAGAATTTCTTTTCTATCGAAGTTAAAATACCCCGAAGAATATTGAGTTCTTGAGCCTCAGGTCGTGCTCGCGAGAACAAACGACGCAGTTTATTCATCACCTGTCCAGGCTGATCTTTGTTAATAAACTGGGTTTCCACGATCACTTTTTCAAGGTGTTCAAAGAACATTTCTAGTTCTTTATGACGAGGATATTCCTCATGCTCAGCGGGTGAGAACTGACTCTGCTCCAGATTAAGGTGCGCAACACGAACTTCGTAACTGAGCGTTTGGACCGCCATCGCTAAATTCAGAGAACTGTATTCTGGATTCGCTGGAATGCAGACGTGGTAGTGGCATTTTTGTAGCTCTTCGTTAGTTAATCCAGTTCTTTCGCGACCAAACACTAACGCAACAGGGTGCTTTTGACCTTCTACCGCAAACTTCTCACCACACTCACGCGGCTCAAGCATAGGCCATTCAAGAGTGCGCGAACGAGCACTTGATCCAACCACCAGACCGCAGTCTTCAACTGCCTCTTCTAGAGAGCTGACAATAATTGCGTTTTGAGCAATATCACTTGCTCCTGCGGCTAGCGCTAACGCTTGCTCATCCACTTCACACTGCGGATCGACTAATACCAGTTGGCTTAACCCCATGACTTTCATTGCTCGAGCTGCTGAGCCAATATTGCCAGAATGAGAGGTACCGACGAGTACGATTTTTACTTGATCCAACATCTATGATTGCTACCTAATTAAAAACTGCTGGATAGTAACATAATTTTTTAACACACCCTAGGGTGAAGCTGCGCACTATTCGCATTCTCGTCAATAGATGTCGTATACCAAACAGTAAATGGATTGGAGCTCCCTCCAATTTAGACCAAAAAATAACCACTTCCTTTTTCATTTATCTTTGGTATACTCGCCGCCGCTTTTATTCGTTCTTTAACATCCGTTGGGAAATTCGTATGCATCCAATGCTAAACATTGCTATTCGCGCTGCGCGAAAGGCAGGCAATCATATTGCTAAATCATTAGAAAACACAGATAAAGTAGAATCTACACTTAAAGGCACTAATGACTTTGTCACTAACGTAGACAAAGAAGCAGAATACATCATCATCGATACTATCAAGCAGTCTTACCCAGAGCACTGCATCGTTGCTGAAGAACAAGGTCTTATCGAAGGTAAAGATAAAGACGTACAATGGATCATCGACCCACTGGATGGCACCAATAACTTTGTAAAAGGTTACCCACACTTCGCTGTTTCTATTGCAGTTCGTATCAAAGGCAAAACTGAAGTTGCTTGTGTTTACGATCCAATGCAAAACGAGCTATTCACTGCACAACGTGGTGCTGGTGCACAGCTGAACAGCGCACGTATCCGTGTTACTCCACTAAAAGACCTTCAAGGTACTGTTCTTGCAACAGGTTTCCCATTCAAGCAGAAGCAGCACTCTGAGTCTTTCATCAAAATCGTTGGCTCTCTATTTACAGAATGTGCAGACTTCCGTCGCAGCGGTTCTGCTGCTCTTGATCTATGTTACGTAGCAGCTGGACGTGTTGATGGTTACTTCGAGCTAGGTCTAAAACCTTGGGATATGGCTGCAGGTGAGCTGATTGCTCGTGAAGCGGGTGCTATCCTGACTGACTTCGCCGGCGGTACTGAGTACATGAAGTCTGGCAACATCGTTGCTTCTAGCGCTCGTGGCGTGAAATCTATCCTTAAGCACATTCGCGAAAACGGTAACAGCGCGATCCTTAAGTAACAGATTCTGAAGTCAGCCTATCACGCTGATGACTTTTGATTAGCCCTGCTCTCCGAGCGGGGCTTTTTTATATCTGGGAGTTCAACGTTTACGATTGATTTGCGACAATCGCACCCGCTTGATTCGCCTTCAAATAGCTTTAAATTGCAGATGTAAAAAAACCGCTGATTGCTCAGCGGTTTTTAAGCTTTGATTCTCAATCTGCCTTATGGCATCTCGTCGAATTCTTCACCTTCTTTTTCTACTTGAGGTGGCATCAAGTGCTCTTTCTGGATACCCAGTTTAAGTGCAAGTGCTGATGCAACGTAGATAGAAGAGTAAGTACCAACCGTAATACCAAGAAGAAGCGCCGTCGCGAAGCCGTGAATCATAGCGCCACCTTGTACGAACAATGCAATCACAACGAACAATGTGGTACCTGAAGTAATCAATGTACGGCTCAATGTTTGAGTAATTGAAGCGTCCATGATATCTCCGGGTTCACCTTTGCGCATCTTACGGAAGTTCTCACGGATACGGTCAAATACCACGATCGTATCATTGAGCGAGTAACCGACAACCGTTAGCAATGCAGCAACGATAGTCAGATCCACTTCAATTTGCATGAACGAGAACACACCCAAGGTGATGATAACGTCGTGCGCCAGTGCCATTACCGCACCTGCTGCCAAACGCCATTCAAATCTCATTGATACGTAGATAAGGATACAGATTAGCGACGCAATAATCGCCAAGCCACCAGCCTCAGTCAGTTCATCACCAACGTTAGGACCTACGAATTCAATACGGCGCATTTCTACGTTTTCACCGGTACCGACTTTGATTGCACTGATGATTTGGTTACCTAGCGTTTCGCCAGATACATCATCACGCGGGCGAAGGCGAACCATAACCTCACGAGCACTACCGAAGTTCTGTACTGTTGCATCACCAAAACCTTTGGCATCAAGAGCAGTACGGATTTCTTCAAGGTTTGCTGGCTTTTCAAAACCAACCTCAATCAGCGTACCACCTGTGAAGTCCAGACCCCAGTTCAGCCACTTGGTTGACAATGTAAAGATAGAAGCAGCAATCATTAAGATTGAGAAAACAAATGCCACTTTCGACCAACGCATAAAGCCGATCGTCTTCTCTGCTTTTAGAATTTGAAACATATTAATTCCCAGCCTTAGATCGACAGTTTGTTAACGCGTTTGCCACCGTATAGTAGGTTCACGATACAACGTGTACCAATAATGGCGGTGAACATTGAAGTTAAGATACCGATAGATAGCGTTACTGCGAAACCTTTCACCGCACCTGTACCTACCGCAAACAAGATGATTGCAGTGATAAGTGTCGTGATGTTCGCATCGGCGATGGTACTGAACGCATTTGCATAACCCTGGTGAATCGCTTGCTGAGGATTTCGACCGTCTCGAAGCTCTTCTCGGATACGCTCAAAGATCAGCACGTTTGCATCAACGGCCATACCAACGGTTAATACGATACCGGCAATCCCCGGCAGCGTCATCGTCGCACCTGGGATCATCGACATCACACCGATAATCAGTACCAAGTTAGCCATCAGCGCAATATTCGCAATCAGACCAAAGCCACGGTAGTAAAGCAGTGTAAACAGCATTACCGCTACCATACCCCAGATACATGCCTGAATACCCATATCGATGTTTTGCTGACCCATTGATGGACCAATAGTACGCTCTTCCACGATAGAGATAGGTGCGATTAGAGCACCCGCACGTAGCAGTAGCGCAAGGTTGTGAGCTTCTGCAGCAGAGTCGATACCTGTGATACGGAAGTTGCGGCCAAGCGCAGACTGAATCGTAGCCTGGTTGATCACTTCTTCGTGCTTAGTCAGGATAACTTTGCCTTCTGGCGTTTTACGACCGCTGTCTTTGTACTCAGCAAACACAGTAGCCATCAGCTTACCGACATTCTTCTTAGAGAACGCAGACATCTTGTTACCACCTTCGCTGTCTAGCGAGATGTTAACTTGAGGACGACCATACTCATCAACACTAGAGCTCGCATCCGTGATGCTTGAACCACCCAAGATAACGCGCTTTTTCAGTACAACAGGTCGACCATCACGATCTTGTTTGATTTCACTGCCAGCTGGCGCGCGGCCATTTGCAGCAGCCGCTAAATCAGCTTTATCATCAACTTCGCGGAATTCCAATGTCGCCGTTGCGCCCAGAATTTCCTTCGCACGAGCAGTGTCCTGAACACCAGGAAGTTCAACAACAATACGGCTTGCACCTTGACGTTGAACAAGTGGCTCAGCAACACCGAGTTCGTTTACACGGTTACGAAGAATGGTGATGTTTTGTTCTACTGCGTAGTTACGAATCTCTTGTAAGCGTTGCTCAGTAAACGTAGCAACAAGTGCAAAACGACCATTAGAATCAGACTCGACAAAGTTCATGTCAGGGTGATTCTTTGCTAAAGTACTTTTCGCTTCAGCCAATTGCTCTTCGTCTCGAAGCAGAACTTCTACCGAATCTTTGCCTGAAGGGCGGATTGCGCGGTAACGAATCTTAGCGTCACGAAGTTCGCTACGGAAAGCTTCTTCTTGCTGACCAACCAGTTTTTCCATGGCTGCATCCATATCCACTTCCATTAAGAAGTGAACACCACCACGAAGGTCAAGACCCAACTTAAGTGGAGACGCGCCAATTGCTTCTAGCCAGTCTGGAGTAGAAGGAGCAAGGTTTAGTGCAACAATTTTATCTTTGCCAAGCGCTTCGCTGATGACATCACGAGCACTAATTTGAGTATCAGTGTCGTTAAAGCGGACAAGAATCGATCCATTTTCGAGAGCAATAGATTTATGAGAGAGTTGCTCTTTATCAAGAGCAGTAGTGACAGCATCCAGCGTTGACATATCTACAGAGGCGCCGCGCGCCCCTGTAACTTGAATAGCCGGATCTTCACCGTAGATATTTGGAAGTGCATATAATGCAGCTGTAATGATGGCAAAAAGCACCATCAAGTACTTCCATAATGGGTAACGGTTTAGCACAGCGAGGACCCTTTAGCTGTTTTATAGAGACTTAAGCGTACCTTTAGGCAGCACTGCAGTTACGAAGTCTTTTTTGATTACAACTTCATTGTTCGCATTAAGCTCGATTGAAATGAAGTCATTATCTTCTGCGATCTTAGTAATTTTACCTACTAGACCACCGCTGGTTAGAACTTCGTCGCCTTTGCCCATAGAAGACATTAGATTTTTGTGCTCTTTTACTCGCTTGCTTTGTGGGCGGTAAATCATGAAGTAAAAGATCACTGCGAACATGCCAAGCATGATTAGCATTTCAAAACCGCCGCCTGCTGGTGCGCCTTCTGCTGCTGCGTGAGCCTGAGAAATAAACATTGAAAAATCCTCGTTATATTTTATTGATAATCCAACAAGTTGGGCTTTCGCAGTTGAGATTCAAGTCTAAAAGTGATTAATAGAGATCACTCTCTCAAAAATAACGTGCGTTCGCCTACTTTATTAGCAAAAGCCTCTGGCGACATGCCAAAGGCTTTAATTTTTTAAGCTTTGCTTAGTGGTGGCACTTCGCGGTCACGACGAGCGTAAAACTCTTCAACAAACTCATCGAAACGATCTTCATCAATCGCCTTACGAATACTTTCCATCAAACGCTGGTAATAACGCAGGTTGTGGATCGTATTAAGACGTGCACCCAGAATTTCATTACAACGCTCTAGATGGTGAAGGTACGACTTAGTGTAGTTTTGACAAGTGTAACAGTCACAATGCGGATCTAGCGGTGTTGTATCCGTTTTATGTTTCGCATTACGGATCTTGATCACACCACCAGTCACAAATAGGTGGCCGTTACGCGCGTTACGTGTTGGCATTACGCAGTCAAACATATCGATACCGCGACGAACACCTTCAACCAAATCTTCCGGCTTACCTACGCCCATCAGGTAACGAGGCTTGTCTTCTGGAAGTTGTGGACACGTATGCTCAAGGATGCGGTGCATATCTTCTTTAGGTTCACCTACCGCAAGACCACCAACTGCATAGCCGTCAAAACCGATTTCTGTCAGGCCTTTTACTGACACATCACGCAGATCTTCGTAAACGCCACCCTGAACGATACCAAATAGATTATTCTGGTTTTCAAGCTTATTGAAGTGATCGCGTGAACGTTGTGCCCAACGTAATGACATTTCCATCGACTTTTTCGCTTCATCGTGCGTCGCAGGGTATGGCGTACACTCGTCGAAGATCATGACAATGTCAGAACCCAGGTCTTTTTGAATTTCCATCGACTTTTCTGCGTCCATGAAAATCTTGTCGCCGTTTACTGGGTTGCGGAAATGCACACCTTCTTCAGTGATAGTACGCATTTTACCCAGGCTAAATACCTGGAAACCGCCTGAATCGGTAAGAATAGGACCATGCCAGTTCATAAAGTCGTGCAGGTCACCGTGCATTTTCATCACTTCTTGACCAGGACGTAACCATAGGTGGAATGTGTTACCTAGCAGGATTTCTGCGCCCGTACCTTTAACTTCTTCAGGCGTCATACCTTTAACGGTACCGTACGTACCTACTGGCATAAACGCTGGCGTTTGCACAGTGCCACGTTCGAAAGTCAATTGACCACGACGAGCATTGCCGTTTTTCTTCTTAAGATCGAATTTTAATTTCACGATGCCTCCGGATGTCAGAGAAACAGTCTGACTATATTTTCGGGATTTTCCCCATTAAGGAGCGGTCGCCTTTCCTTGCGAGAGACAAAACAGAGGTTCTGCTTTATTTCCTAGCCTACTGCTAGCACTCGTAAATTGCCTTATATTCTTCATTGTAAGAGACTCCCTAATACGCTTTTTGATCACTTAAGGGCGTACAAATCTGGAGTCTCTATTAAAAACTACGCAGTTTTCTTCTTGATGAACATTGAGTCACCGTACGAGAAAAAGCGGTAATTATTTTCTACCGCATGCTTATAGGCATTCATTGTATTCTCGTAACCAGCAAACGCACTCACTAACATGATCAATGTTGATTCTGGTAAGTGGAAGTTCGTAATCAAGCAATCCACCAGCTGGTATTCGTAACCAGGGTAGATGAAAATTTCGGTATCGCCGAAGAACGGAACCAACTCCGTCCCCTTCTTCAGTGCATCTTGTGCTGCGCTTTCTAGCGAGCGAACTGAAGTCGTGCCCACTGCAATGATGCGGCCACCACGAGCTTTAGTTGCATTGATAGCATCAACCACTTCTTGCGGTACTTCTACATACTCAGCATGCATGTGGTGATCGTTAATGTTGTCGACTTTAACTGGTTGGAACGTTCCGGCACCAACATGCAAAGTAACATAAGCAAATTCAGCATCTTTTGCTTTGATCTTGTCCAACAACACATCATCAAAGTGTAGCCCTGCTGTTGGCGCTGCTACCGCACCTGGCTTTTGGTTGTAAACCGTTTGGTAACGCTCTTTGTCTGCGTCTTCATCTGGGCGGTCAATATATGGAGGAAGTGGCATATGGCCAATTTCTTCCAGAATTTCTAGTACCGTCTTATCAGAGTTAAACTTCAGCTCAAATAGTGCATCGTGACGAGCCACCATTTCTGCTGAATATTCATCATTCTCGCCAACAATAATGGTTGTACCCGGTTTTGGTGATTTTGAGCAACGGACATGAGCCAAGATGCTCTTATCATCCAACATACGCTCTACCAGCACCTCAAGCTTGCCGCCCGATTCTTTGCGGCCAAACATACGTGCAGGAATAACACGGGTATTATTGAAAACCACTAGGTCACCCGGTTGAACTTGGCCCAGCACATCGGTAAACGTGCCATCCACAATATCACCAGTATTGCCGTCCATTTGCAGTAATCGGCTGGCTGTACGCTCCGGCTGAGGGTAGCGAGCGATAAGTTCATCTGGAAGGTCGAAATGGAAATCTGATACTTGCATGTTACTTGTCTTTTAAATGGTTCAAAGCACGCCAACGAGGGCGATAAAATTGCGACGAGTTTTTCGCAGCGGACTAGTATACCCAAATAACTTCGAGATGCTAGGTTCAGCGATAATGACTTGGTTTTCATAAGCTGCAATAGCAAGCGAATCCCCAGAATATCGCTATAAAAGCTGCCATAAAAAGTGTAATAAACAGTGAAATTTGAAGGTTTGCAGGCAATAAAAAAGCAGCGAACTTCGCTGCCTTGCTATTCAATCGTGCTTCACAAGCTTAGGTAGCTTGTCGCCTGCGCCATGCTAATAACCCCAGCAGGGACAAAAAGCCCAGATTGAGACTGCCGCCGCCATCACTTGTGTCTCTGAAGTTGCAGTTATTGGTCGCAATACCATCGTTACAGTCATCTTTATTACCGTCTTCTCTATCTGTAATGAATTCAGGTGCGATGATATAACGGCTTGGAGGAGCATCAGCCGTAATGTAAGACTGCACCCAATCATAATATTGACTGACTTTGGTATAGAAACTTGGAATAGTGAGAGAACCACACGTCGGCAAAATCAAAGGTCCGCCACTAACAATACCAATTTGCTTTCTGGTCGCGATATCAAGTAGAGGACCACCACTATCACCTTTACAGGCAGAGTTGCCATACTGGGTGCTACTGGTCTCTTCAAGAACACGATTAAAGGTTGGCAAAGTACACACTTTTGTGACATTTTCGCGAGAGCCTATCACCCCCGGAAAACTGCTGCCGATTTCCAGACGTTCATAACATTTATCCATCGGCAAAAAAGCAATCGACGTCGTTTTTAACGTTGGTGAAGACTCATCTGCCATTGGCGTTGTTGCCCCCCAGCCAAAGACTTGAACATTGGCTGCTCGCTGATTGGTCTGATAGTTATCATTCCAGTCCGCAGCAAGCCGCTCTTCAATACCAAACATGTCTTCTTTTGTAGCCAATTGAGCAAGGTTCACATTACTAACCGGACGAGTGAGATACAACAGTGCAATATCGTTATCCAGCGCAATCTGAACCGATTTGACCTTACCATCGCCCTCTGACTCCGCTTTAGCGATCCGGGTATACTTGGGATGCACCACGACGTGAGAGACAGAATAGTAGTTATCGATGCTCGTGTTGTTGAGATCGTGCACTCTCGCAGTGACGGCAAGCTCCCCCGGTTGAGTGACATAGTAGCTCGCTTCGTTTGTTCCCTCCCCCATCACCACACAGTGTGCCGCTGTCATCACCCACTGTTCAGTAATCATGGTGCCACCGCAAATCGGAAACTCGGCCATGTTACTGGCACGAATTGACACACGATCCACCGGATTGGTTTCTTCTTTTCCTAGAACAATCGCTTGCGCTGATTGCACACTTAACGCCGTTGCCACAATCGCAAATAGTTTTTTATACATAGTCGTCTTCAAATTATTAAGCCTGTGCTTATCTTCTTCGACTGACCGAATAGGGAAAATTAGGTAAACAAAAATGTGCGATTCAACTCATTGGATTACATTTTGACGTCATTCAATATCAGCTTAAAAATGCTAACTCACTCGCATAGAAAGTGGCTATTTCTAAGTGATAAAATCATAGATAAATTACTCACTGAACAGTAAAAATGGAGAGAGTGCCAGCAAGATATTTTATTGATAAAAAACGGGGTGGGTCTCAGATATGCCGGTAAATATTTTCTATATTTAAGTAAAGGAAAACGTCATTGGAGGTCTCTATGATCAAGGTTGAAGACATGATGACTCGCAACCCTCATACCCTTTCTCGATCGCATACCCTGCGTGATGCAAAAAATATGATGGAAGCGCTTGATATTCGCCACATTCCGGTAGTTGATGCCGATAGACATTTACAAGGCTTGGTGACTCAACGCGATATCCTTGCCGCGCAAGAATCTAGCTTGCATCCTGATGAGGCTGAACAATCTTTCACTCTCGATACGCGTCTAGACAAAATGATGCACACCAACATCATGACAGCGGAGCCGCGAGCAGGATTAAAAGAAAGTGCCATCTATATGCAAAAGCATAAAGTCGGCTGTTTACCTGTGGTCAATAAGGGGCACCTGGTCGGAATTATCACAGACAGCGACTTTGTAACTATCGCGATTAACTTGCTCGAGTTACAAGAAGAAGTCGAGCCAGAAGAGATCGAGCCAGACGAAGAAGCACTCTAAAAATCGCGTTAAGTTAAAGTAAAATTAATTTCTACAGAATAAAAAAGAGCGGCAATTTTGCCGCTCAATATGCCACTACTGGCGTCTTTGTGGGAAATTTTGCTAACTAATTAAAATTTTAAAATTGGTCTTCTTCAGTCGAACCTGTCAGTGCCGTAACCGATGAGTTACCACCCTGAATCGTGTTGGTCATTCTGTCGAAGTAACCAGTACCTACTTCTTGTTGGTGAGCAACAAAGGTGTAGCCCTTCTCAGCAGCTTGGAATTCTGGGCGCTGAACTTTCTCAACGTAATGACGCATACCTTCACCTTGAGCATAAGCATGTGCCAGTTCAAACATGTTGAACCACATGTTGTGGATACCCGCTAGAGTAATGAACTGGTACTTGTAGCCCATGTCCGAAAGCTCTTGCTGGAACTTAGCAATGGTTTCTGCATCCAGGTTTTTCTCCCAGTTGAATGATGGAGAACAGTTGTATGCAAGTAGTTGATCTGGGTACTCAGCATGAATAGCTTCAGCGAACTTACGCGCTTCTTCCAGACAAGGTTTTGCCGTTTCACACCAGATCAAATCTGCATATGGCGCATAAGCCAGACCACGAGAGATTGCTTGGTCGATACCAGCACGCACTCGGTAGAAACCTTCTTGAGTACGCTCGCCTTCGATAAAGTCTTGATCGTATGGGTCACAATCTGAAGTTAGCAGGTCTGCCGCATTTGCATCAGTACGAGCAATAACCAGCGTTGTTGTACCCGCTACGTCTGCTGCCAGACGAGCTGCAACCAGTTTTTGAACTGCTTCTTGAGTCGGAACCAGTACTTTTCCGCCCATGTGACCACACTTCTTAACTGATGCTAGCTGGTCTTCAAAGTGAACGCCTGCAGCACCCGCTTCAATCATAGATTTCATCAGCTCGTAAGCATTAAGCACGCCACCAAAGCCTGCTTCCGCATCCGCTACGATTGGCAGGAAGTAATCAATACCACCTTCATCTTCTGGAGACTTGCCGCTCGCCCACTGAATTTGGTCAGCGCGACGGAAAGAGTTATTGATGCGCTTAACAACAGAAGGTACTGAGTCTACTGGGTATAGCGATTGGTCTGGGTACATTGTTGAAGCGGTGTTGTTGTCCGCTGCTACTTGCCAGCCTGATAGGTAAATCGCTTCAATGCCTGCTTTTGCTTGTTGAACAGCCTGACCGCCAGTTAGCGCTCCCAGACAGTTTACATAACCCTTTTTCGAGCTACCGTTGACCAGTGACCACAATTTGTCTGCACCACGTTGTGCAATTGTGTTTGCAGGCACCATAGAACCACGAAGCTCAACAACCTCTTCTGCAGTGTATGTACGTTTCACGTTTTTCCAGCGTGGATTTGTTGCCCAGTCTTTTTCTAGAGCTTCAATTTGTTGGCGGCGAGTTAATGTCATTGGTCTATCCCTCTTTATAATTTGCACTTTTGGTCTGTGCGTTGAGTTCCCGTTCTCAGGCAGTACATCCTTATCTGCCTTCAAAGTCCTTCACGTTATTGGTTTTGTGTTTGTTTTTTTAAGTATTGGTATTCTTAATCCAGATAGTCATAACCAGGAATGGTTAGGAAGTTCGTCAGCTCGTCACTGGTTGTCAGCTTCGCCATCAGTTGCGCAGCTTCTACAAAGCGACCCGCTTGGTAACGCTCTTCTCCGATTTCTTGTTTCACTACTTCCACTTCTTCTTGTAAGTAGGACTCAAACAGTTCTTTTGTCACTTTTTGGCCGTTGTCCAGCGATTTACCATGCTGAATCCATTGCCAGATAGAAGCGCGAGAAATCTCTGCAGTAGCCGCATCTTCCATCAGGCCGTAGATTGGCACACAGCCATTGCCAGAGATCCATGCTTCGATGTATTGCAAAGCAACACGGATATTGTGGCGCATGCCCTCTTCTGTGCGTTCACCCTCACACGGCTCTAATAATTCAGCAGCAGTGATTGGCGCATCTTCAGAGCGGCTAACATCCAGTTGGTTCGAGCGCTCACCGAGGATGGTACTGAACACTTCCATTGCAGTATCAGCAAGACCAGGGTGCGCAACCCAAGTACCATCATGACCGTTGTTTGCTTCCAGAGACTTATCATTATGAATCTTGTCCAGAACCTTCTGGTTTTCTTGTTGGTCTTTCGCTGGAATGAAGGCAGCCATACCACCCATCGCAAATGCGCCACGTTTATGGCAAGTGCGTACCAGAAGTCGTGAGTAAGCATTCAGGAATGGCTTATCCATAGTGACCACCTGACGGTCTGGTAAAACACGACCTGGGTAATTCTTAAGCGTTTTGATGTAGCTGAAGATGTAGTCCCAGCGACCGCAATTCAGACCTACAATGTGCTCTTTCAGAGAGAACAAAATTTCATCCATCTCGAATACTGCTGGCAGCGTTTCAATCAAAACTGTCGCTTTAATCGTGCCAGTTTCCAGACCGAAATATTCTTCTGTGAAATGGAACACTTCACTCCACCACTTCGCTTCGTGGTGAGACTGCAACTTTGGAATGTAGAAATACGGACCGCTACCTTTTTGTAATAGTGCTTTGTAGTTGTTGTAGAAGTACAAAGCGAAATCAAATAATGCGCCTGGAATGATCTGACCGTGCCACGT
Organism: Vibrio sp. YIC-376; assembly: GCF_052353105.1. NCBI lineage: Bacteria > Pseudomonadati > Pseudomonadota > Gammaproteobacteria > Vibrionales > Vibrionaceae > Vibrio > Vibrio sp. YIC-376. The sequence goes on along the minus strand of NZ_JBBWFK010000004.1, from coordinate 23,856 downwards.
AACGTGTTTTTCTTTTAAGTGGAGGCCGCGTACACGGCAGATCAACACCGCTGGATCGCCTTCCAGCTGATAATGCTTACCGTTGCCTGGATTGGTGTAGCTGATAGTACCGTTAACGGCATCGCGCAGGTTTACCTGACCATCAAGTACTTTGCTCCACGCAGGAGACATCGAATCTTCGAAGTCTGCCATGAACACTTTTACATTCGCATTCAGAGCGTTGATCACCATTTTGCGATCCGTCGGACCGGTGATTTCTACCCGGCGATCTTGCAGATCTTGTGGAATCCCCAAGATCTTCCAGCTCCCTTCTCGGATGTCTTGTGTCTCTGGCAGAAAGTCTGGCAATTCACCAGCATCGATGCGCGCTTGTTTTTCTTCTCGAGCTTGCAGCAGTTGTTCTACACGTCCGGCATATTTTTCACAAAGCAGGGATAAGAAGGTTTGGGCTTCAACAGGGAAAATTGCCTGATGTTCCGGAGCAAGTGCGCCAGTAACCTCAAGCATGTCTTGGGTCTGCTTCGTTGGTTGTGTTTTTTGTTCTGTCTGAGCAAGCATAATCATTCATCCTTAACGTGCTTTATCAATCTTGGGCAGTCAGCGAAAAGCTACATTTGTAAGTTATGAACAACAAATTACATCCTTAAATTTTGTGTTCATTTCTGCAGGCCGTATGTGTAGATTGCTTCAGTCAGTGTGCTTTTTCAATCTAGACATAAGTCTTATCGGCCTTTAAATAAGCTATATCAACAAAGGGTTTAGAGGAACCCCCAAGATAAACAAAAGCTGAAATTCGAAGTTTTATTCGGCACCAAACAAACGGCTATTTTTTGATACATTTTTGTAAGTTATTACGTAATTAAATTACACACATTTTTTGACATAATAATCATTTAAAACAGGCGTATGAATAGATTACAAGGCGGGGAATCCTTGTATTCACAAGGGCGGGACGGATGGATTCAAACAAAGCTTAAACACTACACAGAATGAGATGTGTAAAATTAACATTGTGAAATTTCACTATTTTATGAAATCTTCATCAAAGAAAAGCTGTAAAATTTTACAAGTTAAAGTTCACCAACAGAATAAAATGCTAAAAAGCACACTGTTTCCAGTGCGCTTTTGGAAGAATATCGGTATGAAGTGAGCTAATACTAATAGCTAAAGCAGTTCAGAAACGACATCTGCAAGTTGATTAAAGGTATTGGTACGCGATGAACTTGGACGCCAAACCAGACCTATTTCACGGTAAGCTTGTTGACCTGGAGGATCAATCACGACCAGGTTTTGGTTTTGAAGCAGCCCGTGATCAATCGCCATTTGCGGGATAAAGGTCGTACCTAACCCATTAGCGACCATTTGCACCAAAGTGTGCAAGCTCGTTGCCGTAAATGGATTGATCTTTTCTTTATCTGTTAACTTACAAGCCGATACCGCATGTTCTGTCAAACAGTGTTCTTTCTCTAGAAGAAACACGGATTCATCCGGCAGATCAGCATAACGAATCGGCACTGGGACAGTATCCGCTTGATTTGCACTGATCACCATACGAAATGGGTCTTTGCCCACCACGCGACTTTCCATCCCTTCTATTTCTATCGGTAAGGCCAGGATCAGCACGTCCAGTTCGCCGTGCCTTAATGCCTGTAACAAGTTATTTGTCGTATCTTCTCTTAGTAGCAGGTTGAGTTGCGGAAAACGAGAATTTACTTCCTGAACTAAATCACATAACAAGAAAGGGGCAATGGTTGGAATACAGCCTACTTTTAGTTGCCCCTGCATGTCATCTCCCTGGCACATTCGGCCAAGCTCGATTAAATCTTGCCCTTTCGCCAGTAATTCGCGACCACGCTTTACAACAATTTCACCGGTCTGGGTGAAAACTAACGGGCTTTTTTTATCTTTCTTTTCGTATAAAGGACAGCCAATCAAATCTTCGAGGTTTTGAATCCCTTTACTCAAGGTTGACTGGCTAACAAAACATCGCAATGCAGCATCGCTGAAATGTCGTGTTTCATGTAGCGTAACCAGATAGTGTAACTGCTTTAAACTAGGCCACTTATTCATAATTGTATTAATATCTACCACTACTCAAGTGATCGAGGTAATAGTTTTTTTATTATCGTTTTTTTCGATTAACTCAATCTATTTAATTCGCTTTTTTCAATACTACAATCTGTACTATAGTTTGTCTCGAATTAATACGGACCAAGGCAACATTACTGTCTTCGCCTTGGAACTAACCATAATTTCTTAGGAGCAAAAAATGGTACTAGTAGGTCGTCAAGCCCCTGATTTTACTGCTGCAGCTGTTCTAGGTAACGGTGAAATCGTTGATAGCTTCAACTTTGCAGAATTCACTAAAGGTAAGAAAGCCGTTGTGTTCTTCTACCCACTAGATTTCACTTTCGTTTGCCCATCTGAGCTAATCGCATTCGACAACCGTCTAGCTGATTTCCAAGCTAAAGGCGTTGAAGTAATCGGCGTTTCTATCGATTCTCAGTTCTCTCACAACGCATGGCGTAACACTGCTATTGAAAACGGCGGTATCGGTCAAGTTAAGTACCCTCTAGTTGCTGACGTTAAGCACGAAATCTGTAAAGCTTACGACGTTGAGCACCCAGAAGCAGGCGTTGCTTTCCGTGGTTCTTTCCTAATCGACGAAGAAGGCGTTGTACGTCACCAAGTAGTTAACGACCTACCACTAGGCCGTAACATCGACGAAATGCTACGTATGGTTGACGCTCTTAACTTCCACCAAAAGCACGGCGAAGTATGTCCTGCACAGTGGGAAGAAGGTAAAGCAGGTATGGACGCATCTCCACAAGGTGTTGCAGCGTTCCTATCTGAGTACGCTGGTGACCTAGCGTAATCATAGACCCTCACCCAAGCTCAATGGGTGATATGGTTGGATGTATATAAAGCAAAAGCTATAGCGGAAAATCCGCAAACGCCAATCAGTCTAAGTAAAGTCAAATCAAAGCCCAGAGTACACACTCTGGGCTTTCTTTTTCCTGGCTGAAAGACAATAAACAGGGTAACAACGGCGCAGTAAATTTACCTCTATTTTCCGTACCTTCCACAAAGATTCTCCCGCTTACGCCTGATAATATTTAGCAATAAATAATTATTGGGAACAATAACGTGGTCACTCAGTTAGAAGTCTGCATCGATAATATCGAATCTCTCCACAATGCCATTTCTGGTGGTGCAACTCGTATTGAACTTTGCTCATCGCTTGCCTTAGGTGGTCTGACTCCGAGCTACGGTTTTATGCAACAAGCGGCCAAACTTTCCACGATTCCTGTGTATGCAATGATTCGTCCACGTCAGGGCGATTTTCTCTATAACGAAGAGGAAATTGAAATAATGCGTCAGGACATCGAAGCAGCACACCAAGCAGGGTTAAATGGGGTGGTTCTGGGCGTATTAACCCATGAAGGCGATATTCATATACCCTTTGCTACAGCGTTGTGTGAATTTGCTCAGGCGCTTGAATTAGGGGTAACTTTCCACCGAGCGTTTGATCAATGCCGTAATGCCGATCAAGCCTTAGAAGATGTCATAAGCTTAGGTTGTGAACGAATTCTGACCTCAGGTCTTGCTCCAACAGCCTCACAGGGCATTGATGTTATAAAATCTTTGGTAGAACAAGCCAATGGACGCATTAGCATCATGGCTGGCGCGGGCGTTAATTCAGATAACGTACGCACACTGGTGGAGCAAACTCATGTACAAGAAGTGCATCTTTCAGGTAAAAGCACTCGCCGAAGCCACATGAGTTTTGTCGCCAAAGAGAACAAAATGGGTGCCAAAGATGTCGAGGACTTTTCGATTCCTGTCACTAGTTCACAAGCCATTTCCAACTTGATCGCGGCTCTCAGATAGAAAAATCGAAATTCCGAATGGTTGAGTGCTAACATATTGATTATCAGGGAATGAGGAATTAAGTATGTCGAAGCTGAAGAACAAGGGATATGAAATAGAGCTAAAAAAGCTACAAGTGGAATTGGTTAAGCTGCAAGAGTGGGTAAAACACAAAGGTTTAAAAGTGGTCGTTTTATTCGAAGGCCGTGATGCGGCTGGAAAAGGGGGGGTCATTAAGCGCATTACAGAAAAGCTTAACCCACGTGTATGCCGCGTCGTCGCTCTACCAGCACCAACTGAGAAAGAGAAGACACAATGGTATTTTCAACGGTATGTTGCGCATTTGCCGTCCGCCGGTGAAATCGTCTTATTTGACCGAAGCTGGTATAACCGGGCTGGGGTAGAGAAGGTGATGAATTTCTGTTCAGCCGATGAATACGAGGAGTTTCTTCGTTCTTGCCCTGAATTTGAACGTATGCTGCAGCGCTCTGGCATCATCTTGATTAAATATTGGTTTTCTGTCTCCGATGAAGAGCAGGAGAAGCGCTTTTTAGGACGCATCAATACGCCAATCAAACGCTGGAAGTTCAGTCCGATGGATTTGGAATCCCGTCATCGCTGGGCTGAATACTCGGAAGCGAAAGATAAAATGTTCGCTTATACCGACACCAAAAACTGCCCTTGGTGGGTTGTGCCATCCGATTCCAAGAAGAAAGCTCGCCTAAACTGCATCAGCCATCTCTTAAGCCAGATTGATTATAAAGCACTTGAGTATCCGCCGATCGAGTTACCGGACCTGCACAAAGAAGGTTATGTCAGAGCACCTATCAACGATCAGACTTTTGTGCCGGATAAGTATTAGTGACCTTCTCCCTAAACCAAAAAGATCAGCTTTGTGCTGGTCTTTTTGGTTTTCATTGAGTTTCTTTACTTCAGCACATCATCGATGCTCTGGTCGCCCAGATGACGGACGTCCTTACCCTTTACGAAGTATATGATGTATTCACAGATGTTTTGGCAGCGGTCGCCTACTCGCTCGATAGCACGTGCGGACCACATTACTTGTAAAATATGAGGAATATTTTTCGGGTCTTCCATCATGTAGGTCATTAACTGACGAATCACCGCTTCGTACTCTGCATCGAGCTTATCGTCCTGCTTATGAACTGCGGCTGCGGCTTCAATATCCATGCGCGCAAAAGCATCAAGTACCTGATGCAGCATCTGAATAGCCTGACGGCACAAAGGTTCTAAGGAAACCTGAAACTGACGCTCTTTTGATGATGGGCTTTCGATAGCAACATAAGCGATACGCGTTGCTACATCGCCAATACGTTCTAAATCCGTGATTGTCTTAATTATCGCCATTATCAAACGCAGATCTTTCGCCGTCGGCTGACGTTTAGCAATAATACGAGTACATGCATCATCAATCGACACTTCCATCGCATTCACTTTGTGATCATCACGCACAACCTTACGCGCAAGCTCGACATCTTCTTTGTGTAAGGCTTGAATAGCATACGAAAGTTGCTGCTCTACCAATCCCCCCATGGTCAAAACATGAGTACGAATCGATTCTAGCTCTACGTTAAATTGTCCCGAGATGTGGCGTCCAAAGTGCATGATGTTCCTTCTGTTTAATCCTTAGGTGTCCGGTATTAGCCGTAACGCCCTGTGATGTAATCTTCCGTTTGCGTCTTCATTGGCGATGTAAAGATCGAGTCTGCATCCGAATATTCAATCAGCTTACCCATGTGAATGAATGCTGTGTGATCACTTACACGCGCGGCTTGCTGCATGTTGTGGGTAACGATAACCACAGTATATTGAGTTTTGAGCTCATTGATAAGCTCCTCAATAGTCAAAGTGGAGATTGGATCAAGTGCAGATGTGGGTTCATCAAGCAAAAGCACTTCTGGTTCAATCGCCACAGCACGAGCGATGACCAAACGCTGTTGCTGACCACCTGATAATCCAAATGCATTTTCATGTAAGCGGTCTTTCACTTCATCCCATAATGCAGCCGCCCGTAATGAACGCTCAACAGCATCATCTAAGGCCCGGCTATTTTTCATGCCTTGTAACCGCAAGCCATAAACCACATTTTCATAAATCGATTTTGGAAATGGGTTTGGGCGTTGAAATACCATTCCTACACGACGTCTGAGCGTCGCTACATCGACATTAGGATGGTAGACATTCTTGCCATGCAGACATACTTTACCGGTGACCCTACAACCTTCTACCAGATCATTCATACGATTAATACAGCGTAGCAAAGTCGACTTACCACACCCTGATGGTCCGATAAACGCCGTTACTCGACCTTTCGGGATCCGCATCGAAATGTCGTGCAGCGCCTGAGTTTGTCCATAGAAAAGATTAAGGTTCTCAATTGAGATTGCCGTTTGTTCATCCGTCAGATTATGTACATCCAGTGGCGGCACATAACCCAATGTATTATCAAAATTAAACATACTTAATCTTGTCCTAAGGTTCTGTATTTTTCGCGTAAATTATTTCGGATACTGATTGCTGTTAAGTTTAGCCCGACAATCACAGTAATGAGCAGGAACGAGGTCGCGTACACCAATGGGCGTGCGGCTTCAATATTAGAAGTCTGGAACCCTACATCATAAATATGAAATCCCAAGTGCATGAACTTTCTGTCCAGGTGCACATAAGGGAATTGTCCGTCGACAGGTAAGCTTGAGGCCAGCTTGACGACTCCCACCAGCATAAGTGGTGCTACTTCCCCGGCTGCGCGTGCTATCGCAAGTATTAGTCCAGTGATAATGGCTGGAGTCGCCATCGGTAGAACCACACGCCACAGCGTTTCAAATTGAGTTGCTCCGAGCGCCAACGAGCCGTGACGAACTGAGTTTGGAATACGAGTTAAACCTTCTTCTGTTGTCACTATCACTACCGGAAGCGTCAACACGGCAAGGGTCAATGCGGACCATAACAGTCCTGGAGTGCCAAAGGTCGGTGCGGGTAGCTTCTCGCTATAAAACAGGTTGTCGATCGACGCACCGATGGTGTAAACAAAAAAGCCTAAACCAAAAACACCGTACACAATCGACGGCACACCCGCTAAGTTAATAACTGCAATCCGGATCAAGCGGGTTAATGCGTTGTTCTTAGCGTATTCGTGAAGATAAATCGCGGCAACAACACCCAGTGGCATCACGATGATCGACATGATGATTACTAGGAATACCGTGCCAAAAATAGCAGGGAAAACGCCGCCTTCCGAATTTGATTCGCGGGGATCTTCAGACAAAAACTTCCAGACCTGCTTACCCCAATGTACCACTTTACCTGGTAGCGACATTTGGTTTGGATACCAGTAGTCCAAAATGTCTTCGAGCAGAATCGACACCTGAGAACCAGTCATGTCTTCGACAATCAAAGCATAACCTGACAACTGTAAGCGAAGACCGTCAAGCTGCACGTCCACCTTAGCCAGCTCTTGCTCTATATCTTCCCTACGCTTCTGATTATCCGCTAAAAATTCATCGGTAATCGTGTTGTTAAGCTCATGCTTACGCTTATCCAATCTTAACTGCTCTAACTTCCAGCCAAGATCCTGTAGTTGGTTCTCCACCAGCACATTGATTTCGTGGTGCAGTGTTTGGGCATCATCTAGCTTCTTATCTAAGATGACCTGAATATCACTGTTGTAAAGCTTATCCCCGTCCTGGAAGGCGAGCATTTTGCCAAAAAAGTACCCACCACTGCTGCGTTCGATGACTGCCAGTTCTTCGGGAGTGGTAGGCTCATCCAACTGCATCTGCAATACAGAGATAAAATCGGCCGGATACAGTTCACGGTTCGCGATTTTAATACTTAATCGAGTTGCAAAGTCCTCATCTTCATCCAGTTTCTCTACTGCACTTTCCGGTAAATAACTTTTCGGTACAAAACTACGCTCGTAGACCTGACCTATCAACTTGCTATTTTCCTGAAGTACTTCTCCCTGTACAGGAGTCAATGCCGTCACATTCCATTGATACAATGGAGCTGGCCAGAAAAAGGTTAACCCTTTCCAGCCAATCAGCAGCAACAGGCCTAAAACGGAGAGCAGACTGATACTCACCGCTCCACCCGTCAGCCAGATCCAAGGTGCACCTGAACGAATCCAATTTAACACGCGACGACTTGCTCTTTATTCAAACTATTATTACAAAGCACGGTATTTATCTCTCAGTCTTTGGCGGACAAACTCTGCAAGCGCATTCACCGCAAAGGTGAACACGAACAGAATTAATGCAGCAAGAAACAATAATCGGAAATGCGTACTGCCAACTTCTGATTCTGGTAACTCGACAGCAATGGTTGCCGACAGAGTTCGCATACCTTCTAATATATTCCAGTCCATGAGCGGCGTATTACCCGTCGCCATTAATACGATCATAGTTTCACCGACTGCACGTCCCAAGCCCATCATTACGGCTGAAAATATGCCCGGACTTGCCGTTAGAAGAACCACATAAATCAGCGTCTGCCATGGCGTCGCACCAAGGGCTAAAGAGCCATCAGACAGGTGCTTTGGAACCGAGAAAATGGCATCTTCTGCAATAGTAAAAATGGTTGGAATGACGGCAAAGCCCATCGCGAGTCCCACTACTAACGCGTTACGTTGGTCAAAACCTATGCCATGTTCAGTAAGGAACAATCGCATATCGCCTGCGAAAAAGAACTCTTCAATCGTTGGAGAAAGCCATATTCCCAATCCAGTAAGCAGCAACAGTACAGGCATCAGTACTAACGCATGCCACCCATTTGGTAGCCTGTTGCGTAATGAATGCGGAAGCAAAGCCCATAGCCCACCCATGACCATCGTGCTTAACGGAAAAACAAATAACATTACCACTACGGTGATCAAGTGATCTTCTACAATAGGCGCGAACCAAAGTCCGGCAAGGAAACCAATAATTACCGTTGGCAGAGCTTCCATCAATTCTATCGACGGCTTGACAACTCTTCTCATTCGAGGCGACATAAAATAAGCCGTATAAATCGCGCCCAATACCGCTAATGGTACCGAGAACAACATGGCAAACATTGCGGCTTTGATGGTACCAAACGCGATGGGCACCAAACTAAATTTGGCTTCAAAATCATCGCTGGCTGAAGTCGATTGCCAGACAAACTCTGGTTCTGGATAACCTTCGTACCATACATCTTGCCACAAAGAGGACAGAGACACTTCAGGATATGGGTTATCAACCACCGCAACATTGAGCTTGCCATCTTGCCAGGTAATTAAGTAGCGCTCATTACTCGACATAGCTGCGATGGCCGGAGCCTGCTTATAGGCTCGCTTAAAGAGTACTAACTTTTGACTGGTGGTATAGTGGCTTTGCACGGTGCCGTTGGTATAGAAACTATAAAAACCTTTGCGATGAGAATCAGGTAATAGGTACTTGAGCTCAGACGCCAACTTGAAATCGCGGATGTAGGTCAGCGTTCGCTTATCACCTTGCAAGGTATCGAACCATTGCGACACACTGCCGTCATTGTGTGTGACAAGCAGCGAATACGCGCCAGAGAGCAAATCCATGGTGCGCACCGAATGCTTGCTATCGCCTTGTGTCAGGTCAACAACCTCACGTACTACAAATGAAAACTTCTCTTTCTTTAAAACGATCAGCTCTGAACCGTCGCGTAGGTAGAGGGTTTCGCCATCCGGTGTTAGCAACACCTGATCCGGATAATTGAAGCCAGCAGAAAAGGTAAAATCTATCGTGCTTGGTTCGTCGCCTAAAAGAGATGAAGCCTGCCAACGCGCTTTGACTTCACCACTGCGCGTCTGCCAGACAATCGTTGGCGCCTTAGATGAGGTACTAAAAGCAAACTGAACAACTGGATCAGACACATCGGTCAGATCTAAATTCATGTTTGTATTGAAAGCGACAATCTCTGGTGGCCGAGTATTCTCTCTTAAAGTGGCATTAAACTCAGGCTTAAAGATATGCGCCTTCCCTTGATCATCGACTAAACCATACCAGCCACGCCCGGGAGCAGATTGGGAAAAAGAAACGGGATGAGACACGATCTGCTTGGTATATAACGCAGACTTTTCAGGTTCATCCATAGATAAGAACTGGACTTGACCACTTTTGGTCAATACAAAAGCAAGTTGAGCGTAATCATCAACAGATATCGCTAATGGTTCACCCACGTCAGCGCTTCTCATCGAATGATTCGTCTCTATTTTCGCATCCGAAAACAGAGGGATGATCACCATCGCTAAGTACACAAAGATTAAAATAAGCGCAGCGAGCACACCGACACCACCAGAAGTCACTGCAAGTCGAAACAAACGATCTTTTATCAATCGTTTCTTATCTTTTTCCTGCAATGAAAACTCGGCTTGTGCCATTTATCTCTCTACCCTTTTTGACTCAGTACTAGAATATGTCGTTAAGATGACAATTATATTACAGATCACATTAACCACCTGAAAAGAATACAACTCTTATGCAATAAGTGGTATGAAATAAAACTGTAACGAAAATAACATAATGTTCTCACTCATCAATAATTCCAACAATAATGAGTATGTAACTCTTCACTTTTTGGCTAGGTAAAGTTATGAGCGTTGAAAAACTATATATAGAAAAAGAGCTTAGCTGGTTATCGTTCAATGAACGCGTATTACAAGAAGCTGCCGACAAAACTGTCCCTCTGATCGAGCGTATTAGATTCCTCGGGATATTTTCCAACAATCTGGATGAATTCTACAAAGTACGCTTTGCAGACGTAAAACGCAGAATTCTGATCAACCAAGAGCGAGGTGGTAGCGACAGCTCCAAACGCTTATTGTCCCGAATGCAAGCTAAAGCCCTCAAGCTTAACGAACAATTCGACGAGCTATACAGTGAATTAATACGAGAAATGGCTCGACGTCGCATTTTCTTAGTGAATGAGCAGCAATTGGATGAGACCCAACAAAAATGGGTCACCAAGTACTTCCGTAATGAGGTCATGCCGCACATTACCCCACTGATGATGAAAGACGAAATTGACGTTCTTCAATTTCTGAAAGACGAGTACTCTTATATCGCCGTTGAGTTACGCAAAGAAGGGCACTCTAAGTATGCTTTGATCGAAATACCAACCGATCATCTGCCTCGTTTTGTGATGGTACCAGAGCAAAAAGGCAAACGTCGCAAGACCATCATTTTGCTCGATAACATTATTCGCTACTGTTTAGATGAGCTGTTTAAAGGCTTCTTTGACTATGATGAGCTAGCTGGCTATTCCATGAAAATGACTCGGGATGCGGAATACGATTTACGCAACGAAATCGAGTACAGCTTGCTGGAGCAGATGTCAGAAGGGGTTAGCCAGCGTCTGACTGCGATGCCTGTTCGCTTTGTCTATGAACGAGAAATGCCGAAAGCTATGCTCGAAATCCTATGCAGCAAACTGAAGATATCCAGCTACGATAACCTTATTCCGGGTGGGCGTTACCAAAATTTCAAGGACTTCATATCCTTCCCTAACGTGGGACGAGACTATCTTGAAAACAAGCCGATGCCATCGCTGAAATGTGCCGACTTTGAAGGTTACGCGAACAGCTTTGATGCCATTAAGGCCAAAGATATTCTGCTTTACTACCCTTATCATACTTTTGATCACATCAGCGAATTGGTTCGTCAGGCTTCCTTTGACCCCAAAGTACTCGGTATAAAAATCAACATCTATCGCGTCGCGAAAGACTCCCGTTTAATGAACTCACTGATCGACGCTGTTCACAATGGTAAAAACGTCACGGTCGTGGTTGAACTGCAAGCTCGCTTTGATGAAGAAGCAAACATTGAATGGTCCAAGGTACTGACTGAAGCCGGTGTGCACGTCATTTTTGGTGCCCCAGGTTTGAAAATTCACTCTAAATTACTGCTCATCAGTCGATTAGAAGGCGAAGAGATTGTCCGTTATGCTCATATCGGTACTGGTAATTTCCATGAGAAGACGGCTAGAATTTACACTGACTTCGCCCTGCTTACCGCCGATCAGGAGCTCACTAATGAAGTACGTAATGTCTTTGGCTACATCGAGAACCCATACCGTCCAGTGAAGTTCAATCACCTGATGGTTTCTCCGCGTAATTCACGTTTGCAAATTTATCGTCTCATCGATGGAGAAATTGCTAACGCTAAAGCGGGCAAAAAAGCCAGCATGACAATCAAAGTGAACAACCTCGTCGATAAAGGGATTGTTACCCGACTTTATGCGGCAAGTAACGCAGGCGTGAAAGTAAACATGATAATTCGAGGCATGTGTTCACTGGTGCCGGGTATTGATGGCGTGAGCGAGAACATACGTATTATCAGTATCGTAGACCGCTTCCTGGAACATCCAAGGGTTATCGTTACTCACAATGATGGCGACCCACAGGTGTTTATCTCGTCTGCAGACTGGATGACTCGTAACATCGACCATCGCATCGAGGTCGCAACACCAATTCGTGATCCTCGTTTGAAACAGAGAATTATTGATATAACTAACATCCACTTTACCGATACAGTAAAGGCACGATTGATAGATAAAGAGATGAGCAACAGCTACGTACCGCGAGGTAACCGAAAAAAAGTTCGCTCACAAATTGCTATCTACGACTATCTTAAAAATATAGAAAAGCAAACCAGAAGACAAAAACCTGATGTCTCAGATACTTGAACAAGATGAACGCTATATTGCAGCGATCGACCTCGGCTCCAATAGTTTCCACATGGTCGTGGCGATGGTTGTCGGTAGCGACCTTCAGCTAATTAGCCGCCACAAACAAAGAGTTCGCATGGCTTCGGGCCTCGACAGTGAAATGAATATAAGCCATGCAGCCATGGAGCGTGCTCTTGAATGCCTGGCTATGTTTGCCGAGCGCTTGCAAGGCTTAGAAGAGTCTAACGTCCGCATTGCGGCTACGCACACGCTAAGACGAGCCAAGAATGCGCACTTGTTTATTAACCGCGCCAGAGAGGTGATGCCTTTCCCGATCGAAATCATTTCAGGAGAGGAAGAGGCTCGCCTCATCTATTTGGGGGTGGCACATACACAGGTTGAGTCAAACTCAAAGCTCGTTGTTGATATCGGCGGTGGAAGCACTGAGATGATTATTGGTCAGGGGTTCGAGCCAGAGCTCCTGAACAGTAAACAGATGGGTTGTGTGAGTTTTACTGAGCAGTTCTTCAAAAATGGCAAGCTCTCTAGCAAAAACTTCACCAAAGCGATGCTGGCAGCGGAACAGAAACTGGAGTCCATCGCCAGCAAGTATCGTAAGAAAGGCTGGGATATCGCTCTTGGCTCATCGGGAACGATTAAAGCCATTCAAGAAGTGCTGATTGGACTCGGTTTTGAAGATGGCCTGATTACCGGAAAAAGACTCAGTAAGTTGATTGAAAGCTTGTGTGAGTTTGACTCTATCGACGATATTCAGCTAACCGGTTTAACCGATGAACGTAAACCTGTCTTTGCTGCGGGCGTTGCGATTCTGAGTGCTATTTTCCAGGCACTAAAAATTGAACAGATGTTTTTCTCCGATGGCGCATTGAGAGAAGGTTTGCTGTATGAAATGGAAGAGCGTTTTGCCCGCTCTGATATACGTATGCGAACCACGGAAAACTTGGCTCAGAAACACCGTGTCGACCTAGAACACGCCGCCCGTGTTAAAGGTCACGCCAGAGAAATGCTAAACCAAGTTCATTCCGAGTTGGGTATTAAGAAGAAAAGTGACCTATTCGACTTATTGGAATGGGCTGCGCTACTGCATGAAGTTGGACTGAGCATTAACTTGCGCAGTTTCCATCGTCATTCGTTCTATATTCTTCTGCATTCAACGCTTCCAGGCTTTAACCGAGAGCAACAAATGGTTCTGGCCACGCTGGCACGTTTTCAGCGTAAGGCTCTAAAACTCAATGAATTACCAGAGTTTAACCTGTATAAACAAAGCGATGTGTTGAGCCTGATTAAAATATTACGACTCTCGATTGTCTTAAATGGGCAACGTAATGACGATCCCCTGCCAGAGATCACGCTCTCCATCAAAGATGACGAGTGGACGCTCACCTGCACGGATGAAGCATGGCTGGAAAATAACAAATTGCTGCATGCAGATTTACAGGAAGAGCAATCGCGTTGGGAAAGCGCGAAGTGGACACTCACTTTTTAAAGATACTTCATTGCCGTAATGCAAAAGTCGGCTCATAAGCCGACTTTTTTTAACTCTTTTGCTGCGAAATCTGCCGTGATAGGCACATAACCATCTTTTTCAACTAAAGCTTGTCCCTGAGCAGAAAACATAAATCGAATAAACTCTGCTTCAATAGGTGTGAGTGGGTAATCAGGATGCTTATTCACATATACATAAAGATATCGCGATAGCGGGTACTTACCTGACAGGATGTTGTCTCGCGTTGGATCAATATATCCGGTGCCTCTTTTAGCAATAGGTACAAGACGAACACCCGCCACACGGTAACCAACACCAGAGTAACCAATACCACTTATCGTAGAAGCGACGGACTGTACCACCGAGGCTGAACCTGGCTGCTCATTTACGCGAGTCTTGAAGTCGCCACCACACAGAGCATTCTTCTTAAAATAACCATATGTTCCCGACACCGAGTTACGACCAAATAGTTGCACGTTTCGCTTGGCCCATTCGGATTGAACCCCCACCTGGTGCCAGTTGGTGATGAACTGACTTTCACCACAGCGCAACGTGGCCGAAAACATCGCATCTAGCTGGTTAAAGTTAAGTCCCTGAATGGGGTTATCCTGATGAACAAAGATACCGATCGCATCTATTGCAACACGCAATGCAGTTGGTTTATAGCCATGCTCACTCTCAAACGCTTCTATTTCCCTCAAGCGCATCGGGCGACTCATAGGTCCGAACTGTGCCGTTTGCTCAGTCAGTGCCGGCGGTGCCGTTGATGACCCTGAAGCTTGAACCTGAGCATTAATGTTCGGATATATGGATTGAAACTCTTCGACCCATAAGGTAGTCATGCCAGCTAAGGTATCGGATCCAACCGACAGCAAATTGCCGACGATACCCGTTGTCTTGTGGTAACTAGGCAGCGGCTTATCCTTTGCTGAAGCTGCACCCGTGCAAGCTAAAGCAATCACAGTTACTAGCCCTACAAACTTACTCACTCGAAATACCATTACTTCGCCACCAAACGACTAGGAAGCACAAAAGAAAACTTACTCCCTACTCCAACTTCACTTTGAATTTCTAAATGAGAATCGTGGTGGCTGAGCGCGTGTTTAACGATCGCTAAGCCCAGACCACTTCCCCCTGTGTCTCTAGAGCGCGCTTTGTCGACACGGTAGAAGCGTTCTGTCAGGCGATGTAAGTGCTGCGGCTCAATACCATCACCACTGTCTTCTACCTCGAGGCAAGCACCTTGAGCAGTCTGGAACCAACGCACATTAATGTTGGCACCCGGAGGGGTATATTTAACTGCGTTATACACTAAGTTAGATATTGCACTACGTAGTTGATCGTCATCCCCAAACACGCGCAGACTTTCATCGACATCGAACTTGAGTTTGTGCTGGTCATCACCACTCAAACTTATTGCTTCTTTTTCCAACACCTCGAGCATCGCAGGTACGTTCACGACATCTTCCAGTTCATGCATTGGAGCCGCTTCAATCTTAGATAAAGTCAGTAACTGATTCACCAAGCTGTTCATACGGTTAAGTTGCTCGGTCATGACACCATGCGCCTTTGTCCACATAGGGCCGACAATCATGTCTGGATCTTCTGTCATCTCCAGATAACCTTGCAGAACCGTCATTGGTGTACGTAACTCATGAGAAACGTTAGCGAAGAAATTACGACGCATGCCTTCAAGTTGCTTTAACTGGCTCACATCACGTACGACCATCAGGTGCTCACCTTCAGTATAAGGTACGATACGCAGCTCCAGCATGCGCTCAACATTCAGTGGAGAGCGCATTTCTAACGGCTCTGAAAAGTCTTGTTTGTTGAGATACTTAATGAAGTCTGGCGTACGAATGAGATTTGAGATTGGCTGACCTGAATCTTCTGGCCAATGGAAACCCAAAAGATGCTGAGCTAGCTTGTTACACCAGACAATATTGCCTTCAGCGCGGAATACCACGACCGCATCGGGCAACGATTCCGCACCATTTCTAAAGCGGCGGATTAAATTGGTCAGCTCTTTACGCTTGCGACGTTGACGTTGTTGCAAGCGGTATAAGCCGTTAAACAGTGACTCCCAATTGCCACTTCCTGAAGGAGGAGTTAGTCGCTTTTCGTCCCATAACCAAGAAGACAATCTTACTTGGTTATGTAAATGCCATGCGAGCTGTAACGCCGTCGCTGCTAATAGCATCCACGGCATATAACCGAATATCCAACCTACTATCACCCAAGGGGTGTAAAAAAAAGCCAGCTCCCAGGCCAGCTTTTTCCACGTTAATCTTTCAACCACTCATTACTCCAGAAATGGTACCGATAAGCTGCGTGTGAATTTATGCCTTAGTTGAGAAGCGGTAACCAGCGCCACGTACGGTTTGAATCAGCTTGTCGTGGCCTGCGGCTTCTAGTGCTTTTCGAAGACGACGGATATGAACGTCAACCGTACGATCTTCAACATACACATTGGTACCCCACACGTTGTTTAGCAGTTGCTCACGGCTGTAAACACGTTCTTGGTGAGTCATAAAGAAATGCAGCATCTTGAACTCAGTTGGTCCCATATCGACGGCTTCATCATTCGCTGTAACGCGGTGAGAGACAGGGTCTAGCTTAAGACCTTGGACATCAATCACATCTTCCAGCGCTGTTGGCGTAACACGACGAATAACCGCTTTTAGGCGAGCAACCAGCTCTTTAGGTGAGAAAGGTTTGGTAATGTAGTCGTCCGCGCCTACTTCTAAACCACGAACTTTATCTTCTTCTTCACCACGAGCAGTAAGCATTACAACAGGGATATTACGCGTAAGCTCTTCACGCTTCATGTGCTTAATGAAGTTAATACCACTACCACCAGGTAGCATCCAATCCAGTAATACTAAATCAGGGAAGGGTTCAGCCAGTTTGGTTACTGCAGTGTCGTAATCTTCCGCTTCCACCGCTTGGTAACCTTTCTGTTCAAGTACGAAGCAGAGCATTTCACGAATCGGAGCTTCGTCTTCAACAACCAGAATCCTTCTAGACATAACCGAATAACCTTATGTAAGTTGAGCTAATGAATTTAAGAGACAATTCGCCCCTTGATGCATAAGCATTATTACTACCAATTATGACACTTTTGTGACCTTTGAAAACAAATTTTCATATAACTTTCTTTTGGAGTTCATCCTGATATTTTTCATTTCTATTAAGACATCGGCAAAAAAATTTCCTATGATTAGTGCCTTGTCATCAAGCCTAGAGAAGATTTATGTGGTTTAAAAACTGTCTGGTATACCGCGTTAACCGAGAGGTTAACTTCAACGCAGAGCAACTAGAAACTCAACTTGCCGAGTTTCGATTCACCCCTTGTGGCAGCCAAGATAAGCAGAAATTTGGCTGGGTCAGTGCAATGGGCAGACATGGCGACATGATGACTCACGTATCAGAAAACCGCATTCTGATTTGCGCCAAGAAAGAAGAAAAAATGCTTCCTGCGTCAGTAATTAAAGACTCTTTGAATACCAAAGTAGAAGCGATGGAAGCGCAGGAAGGTCGTCCGCTTAAGAAAAAAGAAAAAGACAACCTAAAAGATGACATCGTGATGGATTTGCTGCCTCGTGCATTTAGTCGTAGCAGCCATACCTATGTGTTAATCATGCCTAAAGAAGGTTTTATCCTTGTGGATGCGAGTAGCTACAAAAAAGCAGAAGATGTTCTCGCGCTGCTACGTAAAACCATGGGGAGTTTGCCGGTCGTTCCAGCTATTCCAGAAGTTGCAATTGAAACAACGTTGACTGAATGGGTGAAAACCGGTGACACGCCACAAGGCATCACGATGATGGATGAAGCAGAACTGAAATCCGTTCTGGAAGAAGGTGGCGTGATTCGTTGTAAGAAGCAAGAACTGACCACTGACGAAATCCGCAATCATATCGCTGCAGACAAAGTGGTAACTAAACTTGCACTTAACTGGCAAGATCGAATCGAGTTCATCATGGCAGAGGATTCAGGCATTAAACGTTTGAAGTTCTCAGATGAACTGAAAGACCAAAATGACGATATCCCACGTGAAGATCAAGCCGCGCGATTCGATGCAGACTTTTCACTGATGTGTGGTGAGTTCAGTGCCTTTCTGCCAAATCTATACGACGCACTAGGCGGGTTACCAAACCCGAACGCCTAAAATAACCCTACTTTTTAAGAATTCCGCCCCTACTTTTTGTGGGGCGTTTGTTCATCAAAAGCACAATTCCCCTAGTCACAGTTCACATTTTGACGTAAAATTTGCGCCCCATTTCCACTTGGTGGAATTGGCCTGACTTGTGATCAGATATAAGAGAATTGAGCAATGACAACTGAGAAAGCATTCGTACCTGAGCTACTGTCTCCAGCGGGCAGCCTTAAAAACATGCGCTACGCATTCGCCTACGGCGCTGATGCAGTATACGCTGGCCAGCCTCGCTACAGCCTCCGTGTACGTAACAACGAGTTTAACCACGAGAACCTACAAATCGGTATCAATGAAGCGCATGCCCTAGGCAAAAAGCTTTACGTGGTATGTAACATTCAGCCACACAACTCGAAGCTAAAAACCTTTATTCGCGATCTCAAACCAGTCGTAGAAATGGGTCCTGACGCACTTATCATGTCTGATCCAGGTCTAATCATGATGGTTCGTGAAGCTTTCCCAGAAATGCCAATTCACCTTTCTGTACAAGCTAACGCTGTAAACTGGGCAACCGTTAAGTTCTGGGCTGCAAACGGCGTTGAACGTGTTATCGTTTCTCGCGAGCTTTCTCTGGAAGAAATCGAAGAAATTCGTGAGCACTGTCCTGAAACTGAACTAGAAGTATTCGTTCACGGCGCGCTATGTATGGCTTATTCAGGTCGCTGCCTACTGTCTGGCTACATCAACAAACGTGACCCGAACCAAGGTACATGTACTAACGCATGTCGTTGGGAATACAAAGTTGAAGAAGGAAAAGAAAACGACACAGGCGATATCGTTGAGAAATTTGACCCATCTGAGGCTCAACCAGTCGAAGTTCAAGACGAACGTCCTGAAACCACAATCGGTCGTGGCAAACCAACTGATGAAGTGGTTCTACTGTCTGAAGCTCACCGTCCAGAAGAAAAAATGGCAGCTTACGAAGACGAGCACGGCACTTACATCATGAACTCAAAAGACCTGCGTGCGGTACAACACGTAGAGCGTTTGACTAAGATGGGGGTTCACTCACTAAAAATCGAAGGCCGCACTAAGTCGTTCTACTACTGTGCTCGTACTGCTCAGGTTTACCGTAAAGCGATTGACGATGCTGTTGCAGGCAAACCATTTGATGAAAATCTAATGGGCACACTGGAAAGCTTGGCTCACCGTGGTTACACAGAAGGTTTCCTACGCCGTCATACCCATGACGCTTACCAAAACTACGATTACGGTTACTCAGTGTCTGACGCACAACAATTTGTTGGAGAATTCACAGGTAAGCGTCGCGGCGACATGGCTGAAGTAGAAGTGAAAAATAAGTTCGTTGTAGGTGATAGCCTGGAGCTAATGACACCAAAAGGTAACGTTGTTTTCACACTAGAAGCAATGGAAAACCGTAAGTCAGAATCAATTGACGACGCAAAAGGTAACGGCCACTTCGTATTTATCCCAGTTCCGGAAGATATGGATCTAGAATTTGGTCTGTTAATGCGCAACCTAAACGCAGGTCAGGATACCCGTAACCCGACTGGTAAGTAATCATGGCGTTACTCATTACCGATAAATGCATTAACTGCGACATGTGTGATCCGGAGTGTCCAAACGGTGCGATCAGCATGGGGGAGAGTATTTTTGAAATCGACCCTAATTTGTGTACAGAGTGCAAGGGACATTATGACAAGCCAACCTGCCAGTCAGTTTGTCCTATCACGAAATGCATTATTACTGACCCGAATCATGTTGAAACGGAAGAACAATTACTAGAGAAGTTTGTGATTATCCAAGGGTTAGCATAAATAATGAGGTTCAACTTTGCGGAGAAAGTTGAACCTTTTTTTTATCCCGATTTTTCGATGGGGTAGATGTTGCAGAATAGCTCTTTCTCAAAATGGTATTCGAGTCGATCCCGCCAGTTTTCTGCTTGAGCAACAGGCACTAAGTAAAAGTTTTCCCTGCTTGTATCGGTAACGAAAGCCATCCCATATTGCATCAGTTCGTAATGCACATCATTAACAAACCCCGGATCAAGACGTTGACGCCCTGTCAGATGATTCAGATCTTCTCGAGTTAAGAAGACTCCTTTGGTCTCACTGCTAAACCTGTGTCTTAACCACGCAGCAAACTCTTTTGCACAAATCATAGTCATGGTTTTATCCTTGATTAACTCTATTGGTAGGTAACACCATTCAACCCAATTCAATACCTTTGTCTGCATTGCTATTTTGTTTTACCAAGCTACAAACATATTGAGCAGATATCAAAGTATCGCGACAAAAGAACTTAAAAAAAACCGTTACTACCACCCAAAAACACGTAACCATTTGTTTATTTAGTTTCTTATAGCATGTCACCCAAACTAATTAGGTTAATTTTTATATTCGTATTATTCACTGTAGACAAAACTATGATGTTTCTCCAGTTTCATAACAGAGATTCGAAAGTCGAGATGAGAGCTGGATCAACCATTTAATTAGTAAGAATAAGTGGCTGACATTGAGATGGAATGATGTACTCGCGTTTTGGCGTCTCTACTATTTTTCCTGAAGAAGGATTGGATGATACAACAGCCTTAGGCTTCCAACTCGCTAGCTCAGTGCCACAACCATCTCCTGGTGGAGGCGGATTTTGGTCAACACAGTTAAGACTCGATCTAGGACAAGATAATCTGACATGAAAGTGATAGTGATGTCCCCACCATGGACGGACTTTACGCAGCCATTTACGATCTTTACCATCCTCCTGTAAACACAGTTGCTCTTTAATGACAGGATGAACAAAAATACGAGCTACCCCTTCACTCTGCGCTGCGTAACGAATAAGTTCAAAGTGACGGTCATCCCATCTATTGTCTAATATTGAGTACCCCTTTAGATCGACCACACTCATTGGTTTGGGCAGTTGCAATTCATTGTACGAAAGAGGCTGGTCAGCTAATCGCAACCATATATCAATGTCTAAGCCAGTTTGATGACTAGAGTGACCTGACGAAAAGCGCCCACCACGAGGCAAAGACAAATCACCGATAAGCAAAGTGGTATCTAATTCTTGATTGGCCTTGAATGCGAGCTGTTTAATAAACGAGATAGTGCTAGGGTGACCATAGAAGCGATTCGATCTACTACGCAAAACTTGATACCCCTTCCCCTCAAGAGGCAACGGAGAGGCACCATCCAAACAGCCATTAGCATAGCTGCCAATAGAGGAAGAAGAGTTATGAGTGGGAGTCGAGATCTTCTCCCACGGAGTTGCAAAAATAGAAGCCGAGAATAAAAAACTTGAACAGAACAAAACACTCAGCTTCATAATAATCAATCCTTAATAGTGCTTACCATTATCATAGTAGGCCTGAGGTGAGAGTGCGGTAAATATTACGGCAACAGCTATATCTTCGCCTGCAACACTACGAACTTGCTGAGTGACCACTTTGGCGACTTTATCTTGCACTTCCTGTCCCCTGTCAAACCAAAGTACTTCCACAAAAGGATAGGCGGCACTGACTTCTCCTTCACTAAAAAATGTCGTGTAGATGTACTCAAAAGTGAAGTCCTCACGAGGGCTATTCATCAAAGGTTGGAGTGCATCTGTGAGAGGTTTTGATAGTGCCTGAACCGCTTGAGGCTCAACAGCACGAAATCGAAAATGTGGCATGATTTTACTTTCCAATTATTAGACTTAAGCCGTGATCATAACAGGAAGTCGGTTTTATATCACTTGCGCATATAACAGCTCTCATGACTTCACTAAAAAGAAAGACGAACAGAATAATACCAATCTAAGAAAAAATATGATCTAATTGAGGCCATTCAACGATAGAACGTATTCGCTATGGATAGCCTCAATAATATCGACTTTAAAAAGCTCGCAAGCCAACAAAAATCTATTCAGATGAAAATGAGACTGCTGGCTCTTGCTCATTTCAAAGATGGACACTCTCGCACCCAAATCGCCAAGTTTCTTAAGGTGAGCAGAACCAGTGTTAATAAGTGGGTTCAAACTTTTCTTGAAGAAGGATTAGAAGGGCTGAAGGAAAAGCCAAGAACGGGAAGACCACCATTATTAACTTCTGAACAAAGAGAGCAATTGAGCCAATACATCAAAGATAAAGCTCATGATACTCAAGGTGGACGACTTACCGGTGCCGATATCCATGCCTATATCGTGAAAGAATTTGGCAAGCATTATCATCCTGATTCTATCTATTACCTACTCGACCATATGGGTTTCGCATGGATAACTTCCCGTTCAAGACACCCACAACAATCTCAAGCAGTACAGGAAGATTTTAAAACAATTCAAATTCGAAACGATCCTTAAGATCCCAGGTCATTTGGCTTTAGAGCATGTTGATATCTGGTTTCAGGATGACGCTCGATTTGGGCAACAAAACACAACGACACGGTTATGGGCTGAAAGAGGAACGCGTCCCAGAGCAGTGAAGCAACAACAATTCGAATATGCGTATCTGTTTGGTTCTGTCTGTCCCCAAAAAGGCATGGGTGAGGCCATGGTCGTTCCTTGGGTGAACAAAGACATCATGATAGAGCATTTAAAGCAAATATCAGTCATGCAGTCGTTGTTATGGATGGCGCAGGGTGGCATACGGAAGATATTGCCAATGAATTGGATAACGTAAGTGTCATCAAACTCCCACCCTATTCTCCAGAGCTAAACTCCATAGAACAAGTATGGAGTTGGTTAAGACAACACTATCTCGCCAATCAGTCTTTTGCGGATTACGAAGACATTGTCTCCAAAGTGTGTAGGGCTTGGAATAGCTTTTTGGAATGCTCGGCCAGAGTCAGCAAGATGTGTTCGAGAAGATGGATAGACCTGACCAGTTAATTTTCCAGATTGGTATTACTGATTTCAGGTATTGGTAGAATCAACGGCTATGACAATAGGGCACTAAACTATAAAATCACCAAACAACAGACACAAAAAAGCCCCAGTCTTTCGACTGAGGCTTTAAATATGGCAGGGGTGGAGAGATTCGAACTCCCAACACGCGGATTTGGAATCCGCTGCTCTGCCAATTGGAGCTACACCCCTGAGGTTCGTGTTTAGTGAGACGACTCTCAAATAAGTGGCGGAGTGGACGGGACTCGAACCCGCGACCCCCGGCGTGACAGGCCGGTATTCTAACCAACTGAACTACCACTCCGCAGTGGTATCACTCGCTTTAGCAAGTGTCCAAAATTTAAAGCCTGGCGATGTCCTACTCTCACATGGGGAAACCCCACACTACCATCGGCGCTATTTCGTTTCACTTCTGAGTTCGGAATGGAAGTCAGGTGGGTCCAAAATGCTATGGTCGCCAAGCAAATTCTTACTCTCTATTTCTAGAGAAAATTCGGAAAGCTGTTGCTGTGTTCTCTACACATTCAATTCTGTTCTTGCTTCGAGTCCATCAAAACCCCTTGGGTGTTGTATGGTTAAGCCTCACGGGCAATTAGTACAGGTTAGCTCAACGCCTCACAACGCTTACACATCCTGCCTATCAACGTCGTAGTCTACGACAACCCTTTAGGATACTTAAAGTATCAGGGAGAACTCATCTCAAGGCTCGCTTCCCGCTTAGATGCTTTCAGCGGTTATCGATCCCGAACTT